>NZ_CP009506.1:3135973-3449571 GCF_000970085.1 Methanosarcina siciliae T4/M
ATAGTGGCCCTTAAAGCTGATCCGGAAAACCCCAAACTCCACCTGTACTATGCCCGTTTGCTTGCAGAACACGGGATCGTCCACGGGGCAAGGGTGCACTACAGGTATGCCCTTAAAATTGATCCCGGGGATGTTGAAGCCCACTGCGAATATGCAGGGCTGCTTGCCAGGTTCGGGCACAGGCACGAAGCTGAAGTCCAGTACAAAAAAGCTCTTGAACTCGATCCCGGGCATTTCGGGAGCCTTCGCGGATACGGGGATCTGCTGAAAGAGAAAGGGCAGTACGCGGAAGCCGAAGAAATCTACAGACAGGCCGAATTCTCCAGGCGGCATGCCTGGTAATAAATTATTTTTGATAATAAACTAATGAGTTTACTGTTCGTTCAGGTAAATCCACGGGCCTGTATGAAACCGATTTATACGGTTTCAGGTCATCAGAGGCCCGATTCAGAACAGCCTCACGGGTTTAACTCCTCTTTTTTCCATGAGGCAGGCCGGAATATCCAGGACCTGAAGGACCGAATCGATTACAATCCCATCGGAGGTTGCGACAACAAGCTGCTTTTCGGGTTTTCCTCCTTCGGTTTTCAGGTCAAAGTCCGCAGTTTTTGAGGTATGGGCATCTCCCTGGATTTCCTGCTCTTTAAGCTTGCGGCGGATGAAGCCGGCAAGTTCTCCGCTCCGGCTGATCTGGGTATCAAGCAGGAAGGTTACCGACTTCGGGCGAGCTTCGGAGAAAAATTCAAGAACCAGGTCCAGAGCTTCCCCGATATCTTCAGCCTGCTTCGCTTTGCTGAAGTAGTAGCGGGTATCCCGGATATACCCGTCGTCGCAGAACCACATGGGCTTGTTTTTCAGCAGGCTGTCCACGCTGAGGAGGACATTGTACCCGTCAAGGAGAAGGTCCCTATCTCTTATGCTGTCGCAGGCGATTTTTTTCTTGACTCTTGACACTACTTTATCCGGGGGCATGATTACCCTTGTGAGAATATGCCGTTCTTCGACACTGAGCTGGGAATGGTCAGCTACAAAGCGGATGGTTGCAAACTTGGGATAGCCCCAGCGCAGAATGCTTCTGATGTCTCTTGCGGGCTTCAGTAATCTTTCTTTCAGGGCTGGCTCGGAAAAAGCGGGAGACCTCTCTTGCATAATTTCCCCTTTCTGGAAGGAAGTTCTTTAAATGAGTGAAGATATATGTTATATATACCTATTTGCGCGAATAAAAATGGCAATTTGTGCTGTCCGGCAGTCGATGTGACTGTTTGTTTGCCGGTTTTTATTTCGGTTTTATTCGATCTAACCCTGGTTTTCAGCTGAAAGCCAGCTTATGTTTTGGCTGTGAGGAAGAGGTCTATGGTTCCGGTGGAGGATTCTAGTATGGAAGTGTTGTGGCTTGCTCAGGAGGAGGTAAAGAGCGTTGTTGATATGCATTCTGATATGCAGGTAGTGGAAAGAGCTTTCAGGCAGCATGGGCTTGGCAAGGTGCAGATGCCTCCCAAGTCCTATCTTTACTATACGGCTTACAACGGCGACCTGAGGACGATGCCCGCATATCTTGAAGAAGAGGACATTACAGGCGTAAAAATCGTAAACGTCCACCCCGGAAACCCCATGCGCAACCTCCCTACAGTAATGGCGCTGATTGTCCTTCTATCTCCTGAAACCGGAGCTCCTGTTGCAATTATGGACGGAACTTATCTGACCGACATCCGGACAGGAGCTGCCGGAGGGATCGCTGCAAAATACCTTGCAAGAAAAGACTCAAAAGTTATCGGGCTTGTAGGTGCAGGAAATCAGGCAAGAACCCAGCTTGAAGCCCTCTGTGAGGTTTTTGAGCCAGAAATTGTGAGAATCACTTCAAGAACAAAGGAAAGCTGTGACCAATTCATCAAGGAAATGTCCGACATCGTGCCCTGTGAAATCCTTTATGAGGAAAGCATTGAAAAGGTCTGCAACTGCGATATCCTCGTCACGACAACCCCCACCAGAAAACCGATCGTAAAAGCCAGCTGGGTCAAGGAAGGGACTCATATAAATGCAATAGGGGCAGATGCTGTGGGAAAAGAAGAACTTGACCCCGAACTCCTCCTCCGCTCCAAGATCATTGTCGACGACGTGGTACAGGCGCTCCATTCCGGGGAGGTAAACGTACCCCTCTCCAAGCACTATATCTCGGAAAATGACATTCACGCCCAGTTCGGAGAAGTTATAGTCGGCCTCAAGCCCGGTAGGACAAGCGAAGAGGAAATTACTATCTTCGACTCCACAGGGCTTGCTATTCAGGATGTAGCAACCGCGCATATGATTTATGAGAGGGCTGTACGGGAAGGGTTTGGCAGACAGGTACGGATGTTCTGAAATCTCTTTACCATTTCCACTTCTACTGTGACGTACAAAGTGATATCTGAATGAGAGAGACAAAATATTCTGAGGAAATGTCCCCTTTGTTCAGGAGAATATTTCTTTTAATTTATGAATACCAATTTTTAATTCCAGCTAAAAATAGGCGTCTCTGTCAGCTCAGAATTATTATAAAGAGGGGCTTCCTCTGAGATTCACATTTCATAATTTTTAAATGTATACTTTTACAACGAAAATGAAAGTTATATATAGATTTTAGAAACTTTTGAAGTTTGAGTTTTGAGATTTTAGATCAGTAAGATCAATTCAGAAGGCATAAATACTATGTAGCAAAAATAGGTAATGTTGAGCGGTTAACCTTCTGGGATTTATTCGCCCTCTACGAGCAAACATACCTAGCCCCCAAATGGTATAAATTTTCTTTCCCAAATACTCCCCATATTCTCTCCCCATAACCGCTTAACAACCTCTTTTTCAGATCTCTGCAATCTCGTAGAGCTTTTCCATGTCAATGTTTTGCTCAAACGTATTTGCAAGTTCCTCATAGGCATCGTTTTCGCTTACGACCTCTTCAGGCTTATATTCAAGTCCCTTTTTCTCACAGAGGTACCGAACAAGAGCATTTCTTATATTTTCGTTATCAAAGAGCCCGTGAAGATATGTGCCGATTACCAGTCCTTCTTCACCAATGGCGCCATCATCTCCGAAAACAGTCCTATTCGAATCCGTAACTCCCATGTGAATCTCATAACCTTTTATCTCTTCTCCGTCTATGGATTCCAGAATAGGCCCGTAGCCGTTTACTTTCTTTGTAACCTGGATCGTCCTCTTTTTATACTCCCCGAACTTTGTCCCTATATCCAGGAGCCCCAGGCCTTCAAACTCGGCTTCGACGCCGTTTTCCACACCGGAGTCAAAGATAGTCCGGCCAAGCATCTGGTAGCCACCACATATCCCGAAAATCGGGATTTTTCCTTTGAAAGCCTGGATTTTTCTGTCCATCCCACTGGCCCTGAGGTCAAGAAGGTCGTTGATCGTGTTCTTCGTGCCGGGAATCATGATAGCATCAGGGTTTCCGAGATCTTCGTCAATGTCCACATAGTGAACCTTTACAAGTCCCTCAAGGGGTTCGAAATCCGTAAAGTTTGAGATTCTGGGCAGGCGAATTACCGCGATTTCAATTTCTTTTTCGTTCTTTGCCCCTTCTTTATCCCCAAGGGAGACCGAATCTTCGGAAGGGATGCGGAGCTTGAAATGAGGGAGGACTCCTAGTACAGGGATTCCGGTTTTTTCCTCAAGCTGCTTGAGTCCAGGTTTCAGGATTTCAGGGTCACCTCTGAATTTGTTGATTATAAACCCTTTGACATTTTTCCTTACATCATCGGGCAGAAGGGCAATAGTGCCGTAAAGGCTTGCAAACACGCCTCCCCTTTCAATATCTCCTACAAGAATTATGGGAGCCTGGGTCAGCCTTGCAGTTCCTATATTTACGATATCCCTTTCATAGAGATTGATCTCTGCAGCTCCCCCAGCGCCTTCCATTACAATGATGTCGTGTTCTTTCCAGAGCCTTTCCAGAGCCCCTTTGAGGACTGCCTGCATCTCTTCAATGGAATCGTAATACTGTCCTGCACTCTTATCAGCATAGGGTTCACCCAGCAGGATTACCTGGGAAACACAGTCCCCTTTGGGCTTGAGGAGGACAGGGTTCATATCTGCAGTGGGCTCGGTACCTGCGGCTTTTGCCTGGATCGCCTGTGCAATCCCTATTTCCTTTCCATCTTTTGTGATCCAGGAATTCAGGCTCATGTTCTGGGCCTTGAAGGGGGCAACCCTGTAGTTTCTGGACAGGATCCTACATATGGCAGTCACGACTGAACTTTTTCCTACATGAGAGGCGGTTCCCAGGATTAAGATGCTTTTCTTCTCCATTTTTACCATACCTTCTGCTCGAACACGTATTTTTATATTTCAGGGAAAGTTTTGAGGTAAAGCTAAAAATTTCAGTGATAACGGTCCTGAGGTTTTTGTTCTCAGAGCGGAAAATCAAGTAAACTTGTTTATATTTAATAATTGCCATCTTATACTTCAACTATAGGTTAAATACTTTCGGATTCACTGCAGGTTTTGTTTATTTTATTCAAAAAATTCTTTATTTCCTCCAGTAGTTTCTCTTCTCAACCTTATCTTCTCAACCTTTGTTGGAATTTAATAATTATTAGATTCTCAACGCAGGAAAGCAGTATTTTCCAGAAAAACTTAAAGGAAAGGTACTCCCGTAGTATTCGGTTGAAATGGATGAACTATGGGTAATAATTGAAAAAAAGTTGCTTCGAGAACAGAAAATGAAGATGAAGGTTCATGGATGTGGGTAAGCTTTGAATTGGAATCCAGGTTAATAATTGACTTTATAATAGGACCAAGAAAACAATATGTAGCAGATGCATTGAAAGGCTGGTGGAGATGTTCATATTTAACTGTGAATTTAAAAACATCGGGGTTAAGCAAAGTATGTCTGAATGGCTGGCCTGCTAAAACCCGATGTGGTACGGGAGGGATTACTGAAAACTTTCATATTTGGATGCCGGAGTTGATTGACCAATTTGTCCGAAATTGACTGCAGTCGGGAATGAGGAAATAAACTGTTTTTCCTACTGCACTTCTTTTAAATAAGATCAGAACAATCTTTTTGTTAACGAATCGGGGAAAAAAGACCATGAAAGCCTTGTTTTTCATACTTGTTTTATTTCTTGTATCAGTATTCCCGGCCTATGCAGCAGATACCTCTCAGGTCGACGAAACACGCCAGGTCCGAATAGCCGAACTCTACAGCGACCTTGAGTCCTATGATGTGACACTCTACTCAAACCAGCCGGAAGAGGACCTGACCCTTGAGGTATCTCTGGTTAGGCCTGACAGGGGAAATGAAGAGGTCATTGCTACACAGACATTTCCAACCGGAAGTTTTCCTGCGAACACGAGGGTCATGAAAGTCGGCTTCTGGAATATCAGGAATGCCGAACGCGGGGCTTACACTTTAAGGGCAAGGCTTCTTGATCAGAAAAAAGTACTTTCGGAATCGGAATATGATTTTGTTTACGGCAGCAACTCCGCTTCCAGACTTCAGGTCGATGATCTTGTCCCCAATTCCGAAGGCATCACTGTTGCGCTTTCCCCCAATCAGGCTTCACTTTTTGATATCGAATACATGCTTGTAGACGGACATGATGTGCTTTACAGCACAAAAACCGAAAAGGGATCCCTTACAAGTGTTCCGGAAGCCTTTTCTGTCTCCTGGGGAACTCTCCTCGAAAACAATAAAGAGTATACAGGAAGAGTGAAGATTCAGGTCTATTCTCCCGACAGAGGCTTTATTGCATCAGCAGAGAACTTCACGGCCGTAGACGATGCAGAGATAACTGACATCTATGAAGATGAAACCGGAGCAAGTGCAACGGTTTTAGGGCGTTCCCAGGTGCCTTTTGAAGGAAATCTGGTTTTTTCCGCATATGAACTGCAGGAAAACTCAGGGAATGGCAGTTCCGTGTTTGTCGAGTCCGTCCGGGAAAAAGTTCCCGTACTGCTGACTGATGATGACGAGACGGTTGAGGTTGCCTGGACAGAAAGACTTACGGCAGGAGTCTACAGGCTTGAAATCGAACTTGTAGGAAATAACGGAGATGTTATCGAACGCAGGGAAACTATTATTGAATCCGACCTTTCCGCACCCAATGCAAGTGAAGCAGTTCCTGGTTCAGGAAATGAAAGCTCAGGAAAAAATGATGAAAACGGAATTCCTGGCTTTTCGGTTGCTTTCGGAGTTGCAGGGCTTGCAGTGGCTTTAGCCCTTTTCAAAAAGCTGCATTAAATCCTTTTGTGTGGAAACATAGATACATAGATACATAGATAAAGAAACAATCTGGACAGAAAAACAATCCGTACAGGAAACAATCCGTGTAAAGTTCAAAAGCCGTGGGCTCCATGCGTTATGAACTCTTTATTGCCTTCAGGCAAATCCGATCAAGAAAATTCCAGACTCTTCTTTCGGTAGGTGCAATAGCCCTTGCTGTGATGGTACTCACGATTTCCCAGGCGCTAATGGTGGGCTTTACCGAGGAGCTTTACGACACTACCGTTGACAAACTCCCTCAAGTCTCGGTCTCTCCGCAGGAAGGTGAGGATTACATCTATCTCTACGGGACACTCATGGAAGAGATAAGTTCTATCGATGGGGTTACTGCAGTTTCTCCTTTCCTTACCGGGCAAGCTTCTTTCAGGTTCAAGGATAATTCCCTCAATGCCGAGCTCAAAGGTGTGATCCCTTTAAAGGAAGATGAAATCAGTTCGATTGAAGAAGATATGGTTGAAGGTAATTTCCGTGAGCTCGAATTTTCTGGAAATACGGTGGTTATCGGCTCAAAGCTGGCGGAAAAACTTGAAGTCAACATTGGGGACTCCATAGATGTGTCTTTTCCGAATGCAAATTCCCTTTCGCTTAGAGTTGTAGGGATCTTCCATACGGGCTCTCCTCTGGATGAATCCCTTGCTTACACATCTCTGGATACTGCTCAGGAATTTTACGATGTTCCGGATGTGGTTAATGGCATTTCAATCCGGCTCCAGGATTTTAACATGGATCGGGAAGTTGCAGCTGAGATCGGAAAAACCGGTTATGAGGCAAAAGGCTGGACTGAGACAAACCCTGCAATCCTCCGCACCATTGCTATCGAAAGCACTTCAAATAATGTCGTCTACGGGCTTATTATTGTCATCGCCTCTTTTGGAGTGGTCAGTACCCTGAACCTTTCGGTTATCGGGGCAACGGGTCAGATAGGCATGCTCCGTGCTATGGGGGCCCCTGTCTCAAGTATCCAGAAGATTTTCATCCTCCAGAGTGGGATTCTGGGCCTGCTGGGTGCCCTTTTCGGTACCTTTGCAGGAGTCCTTATATCCCTGGCTATAGGCGGGTATGAAATCCCGGCAGCTTCTTCGGATGTCTACGGCGGGATTTCCTTTATCCCTATTGCTGTCCGCTTCCAGGACATTATTTTGATTATTGCAGCCGTTTTTCTGTTGAACCTGATTACCGGGGTTTATCCTGCTCGGCAGGCGGCAAAGTTGGATCCTGTAAAATCAATAAGCACAAGGTGAAACTTCCGGATCGCTGATCTGGATGTTCGAAGGGATAAAAAGAGATATAACCTGCAGGAAAAAAGCCTTATCTTCCGGCCTCAGGTGGAACAATGGGATGGATGGACATGAAATAAAACTAAGGTGAAATAAAGAGTGCCGGTAAGATCTAAGTACAAAATGGAAACTCATGTAAAGTAAGGAATATATAAGTATAAATGAACGCAGTTCGGTATAACGGAGCACATAGGAATAGTTGAATATGTATTTTCCATATATGGGGAAAAAGCTGCTAATTTAGTAATTCGTGTCCGATTTTTTAGCTCTTCTAACTCCTCATTCAAAATAATTTTTGAAAGCAAAAAAATTAGTGGTTGCCTTAAAATAATTGTTTGCGTTAAACATTTCAACGCGAGACAATATGTCAGCCGGATTAAAATTTCAATCCCGGTAATTATATATCTTTTTTGACGAATGATTACTTACTTCGTAAGCATAGCGAACAATAGCGAACGAAAAGACCTTGTGCACGAATTCTCAGCAACTGATCACTGCATGGGAATTCTTTTTCCTATTTTTTCCTTATCTGAATCCACTTTTTTTGGAATCGATTTTCTGAAATTGAATTTATGCTATGTAATTTGTGTTCTAACCTGTAGCACAAAGTTAGCATTTTATCAAGGATTCCCGGTCCTTTATCCCTTAAATCAGAAATTCTTACGTTTTATTCTCTTCTTTCTCAGGTTTCAACACCGATTTTCCGGATAGTCCTCAATAAGTCTGAAAAATATTCCTCTATCAAAAGATGCATCCGAGCCCGAGAAAATCTCTTGCAAAGCTTCTTGACATCACTGTTTCTGACACCGGATACAAATATTTATATTCTTTGGTAGATAATTTTATTATAATGGACGATAGCAAAGAATACCAGCTTTATCTAGAAGCCCTTGATGAAGAGCGATCTGCTTGGTCGAGAAGGACCGCTGTAAAGAAGCTCAGCGAATCAAAAACCGAAGAATCCCTCTACTACCTGAACGAGCTTGTTGTTGACAGATACTGCGTAGTCCCAAACTGGCTAAAAAAGGTTGCAAGAGAATATTACGTATGTCTGTGCCTTGAGTTTCTCTGAAAACTTAATTTTCCAATCACTTATTTTCGAATAATTGAGTGATTTCTGATCGATTATTGGTTTGTATTATTCCAGAGACTTTGCATACGGAATCTTCCGGCTATGTAGCCCCTTGTCAGGAATGATATGTCCGTTCTTAATTCCTTTTTTTGCCCCGGGGTGTAATTCGGGAAGCAAAATAGATAGTGGGATTTTCAGAAATCTTTCCAGCTTAAAGAGTTTAATTTACTTTGCCTGGGGTCTGTTTCGAATCTTTTTTCTCCTGTGCTTCAGACTTAAAGACCTTATAATCCTGCAGAAACTTTTCCATGGCTCTTTTAACGGTGCCTGAAGCTCCCAGCACATGCAGAGTTGCCCTTTTTCCATTGATCCGAGTCAGAGTTGCCATGGCTGCTCTTGTCTCCTTTACTTTTGTATGTGAACACTGGATGATCCCCTTTCCGGCTTCAAATCCCAGTACCCTGATATCACAGTCGCTGGTTGTAACATCTCCGAGCAGCGAGGAAGCCGAGGAAATTACTTCTTTTACAATATCCCCTCTGCTTGCAGTTTCCTCTGAAATCAGCTCAAAAGCAAGATATCGTTTTTTAGCGCGGAGTGAAGGCAGCAGACGTTTCAAAAGAGATCCTCTCCTTCAAGCACTTCAATCCCTTTCTTTATATATCCAGGACCCGGGCGATTCTTTGCGATGATTTTTTCAGGAACAGTACTTATGGCCTCAAGAGCCTCGTCCTCTTCAAGCCCACAGACTTCTGCAAGGGCAAGCATTTCCATCGGGGAGCGCAGGTCAAAGCAGGACATGGCATCACTGCAAAGGACAAGGGATACATCGTATTTCCTTGCGAGGTCAAGGTTTGATTTGAGGTCGGAGAGCAGGCGGATGCGTCTTGAGCCACGGGAATGAAGCAGGGGTCTTAGGGTTATGCCTATTGCCACTCCGTTTTCTGCTGCTGCTTTCGCCAGTACCTGGTTTAAGCCGCTGCTCCGGTCAAAAGCGGGGTGGTTCAGGATGTCTACTCTGGGGTTTTCAAGCGCAGCCCTGTTGACGGCTTCGGACCCTCCGTGCACAATCAGGACATCCGTTAAATTCCTGAATTTTCCGATCAAACTGTGCAGTTTTGAGGTTTTTTCTTCCACAAGCTCAATTCCCCTGAAGACTTCAAAACCCTCAACTGAAGGCAGTACCTGTTTCCTGTCAGGGGGTCTGTCAGAATGGTTGGAAAGGGCAATCCCGCTGAACCCGAAATGCCGGGCAAGGGACACCAGTTCCTGGGCAGTACTATCTCCGTCAGGAACTGCATGAACGCAAAAATCATAATATTTAGGCTTACCCAAACAACTCCTCCACTATGGCTCCGGCTTTCTCCCTGTTTTTCGGATATGTCTCGATCTTGACCTTTGCAATAATGGCGTCAGAAGAGTTAGTCAGTTTTACCTGCTGCAGGTACGCAGCCTGCTTGTCAAAGCGGAGGTGAAACACCAGATCATCGTCCAGCCTTTCAGGCATCTCTTCCCTGAGCATATCCACGTCTTCTTCCGAAAAGTTTTCCCGGACAAAACGGGCAAAGTTCAGGCATTCCGCCTTTTTTTTAAGCTGCACGCTAAGGATAGTAATCGGATTTCCATGGTGCCCTTCAGCTTGAAGCTCTTCTACAAGCTCAGCTGCTTCCTTTACACCGGCACCGGATAAAAAAAAGTCCAGAGCCTCGCGGACTCTGGATACGTCTTCGGTTGCGTGGGCGATCACACGCATCGTTATGTGATGAATCACTTGCCTCGACTCTTATATGCACGGATGCTCGGCCTGGTCTTTTCAGTTCCCTTGCCGCGTGTAGCCATGCCTCTGCCTTTCCGACCTGCACTGGTCTTTCCCCTCGTGGCTCTGCCCCTGCTGGAAGGGTCGCAGACCCAGTTCAGGTTCTTATCGCTCTTTATTACAGGGTGGTGCGGGTCTACAAGGATGACTTCAAACCACTTGTGTTTTCCGTCTTCCCCTACCCAGTAGGAGTTTAGGACCTCAAGGTTCGGGTATCTGCGGTCAGCACGGGCTTCAGCGATTCTCTGGATGCTCATTCCACCTGAGACCTTGTTCTTCCCCAGCTTCTGGGTCCTTCTTCCACGGTTGGGCCTTACATGACCAAGCCCTCCGCGGCGTACATTTACCCTGACGACAACAATACCCTGCTTGGCTTTGTATCCAAGGGAGCGTGCTCTGTCGATTCTAGTGGGCCTTTCAATTCTGGTCACGGAACCCTGCTTTCTCCAGACCTGAAGACGCTCCCAGCGGAGCTCGTTCACGTAAGTCTCATCAGGGTTTTTCCATGCATCACGTACGTATCCGTAAAAAGATTTTACCAATTTAAACACCAAGTTTCACTTTTGTTTCACGGTTCAGCCCTGCCTGCAGGGCCACATTCCAACGGGACCTAATCCCGAAAATGAAACATGCGATACAACTGAATCATCTGATTTAAAGCTTTGCCTGAAGAACAAATTACCTGAAATCTGGAGGACCCTCAGTGTGAAAATCTTTATATATTTTAGTGATTTAAATTAAACCGTTTGTTGTAATATTAATTGGGGGCTGCAGCAAACTTCATTTCGGAAATAATTACTTCATTTCGGAAATAATTGGCACTATTACGGTTATGTAATTTTCATATGCTGTATGTGATCTTCGTATACCGTATATAATTTCTATAGACTGTGTTGGATTTCTCATACACTGTATGCAATTTTCACATCGGTAATTCTGGTTTTCAGTGAGGATGTTTATGAAAAAAGGAATTTTACATCGGGTCATAATTTTTCTCTTTATCTCGGCCTTCCTGACCGCTCAACCCGTGATGGCTGAAACGGACGCTGGATGGGAAACAGAAGAAAACCTATCCATATCAGACATGCCGGAATCACTTGCAGATAGTATAAACTCTCTTTTCGAAGTAATAAATGTGGTTCTTAGTTCTTTTAACAATTTTTTGCAGTGGGCAGTCGGATTACTGGATCTTGCGAGTTCCATGCTGGAATCTTTAGAACAGGCCCTCGGGCTTGTTGATTCAAACACGGAATTGGCAAACTCAAGTGGGAATCTGGGCTATGTATTTGATTCGATAAACCAGAGTAAAGAAGAAATAAACATGAGCAAGCAGATGATAGGTTTTGAGATTGAGGCTGTAAACTCTACTCTTGACGTCATCAATTCCGATCAGGAACCAATGGGTTCGAACCTTGATCAGGTATTTGATTCGTTAAATAAGAGTAAAGAAGAAATAAACATGAGCAGGGAAATGGTAGGTTTTGATGTAGGGGTGTGAACTGGCACTCAGTTAAAGACTGAGTGGCTCTTGGTTCATCCCCCCTCTATTGGGGGCAAGTCCCCAAGCTCTTCCCCACGTTCCGTAGGTGTTACAATCCAATTAGATTTTGATCTATGAGAGCGAATTTCTTGATATTTATAGCGGCATTTATGTCTCTATCATGTTTTGTTTTACAATCAGGGCAAGTTCATTCTCTGTCTTTTAACTGAAGCTCTTTGTTGCGGTATCCATACCAAGAAAAACCTGTTTAAGGTTCGGCTTGAAACTAATCTCTGTATTTTCGGGTTTGTATGGCCTGAAAATGTCTGCAGTCAGCTTCCTGAGATAAGCTGAAAAATCAAGGGTAAAATCAAGGGTATCTATTATATCTCCCTCATACAACTCTTCATGAATGAGAGCCATGGAAATTACGCGGCTCTGGCTTTCCATAAAAGCTTCGACAACTTCCGGAGTTTTACAAACCTTATTTCTGTAAAAAGTTTCGGCCTGAAGGTCGAATAAGGAGGAGATCACCTGCAGGTTATTCCTAATCCGGTGGTGAATTTCTTTTATGCGGATTTTTTTCGATTTTTTGCAGGGCTTCTTTTACTTTCTCCATGTTTAGAGGTTCTGATACAATCCATAAGCAAAACTCGTTATTTTCCAGACCTGCTTTTAAATAGGGAATAGATATATCCAGCAAATCTTCTATCCAGCAAATCTTCTTTAGTACGGTAAAATTGACAGAAAAGTGTTCCCCAGGGCCCATCTCCAATAATATCAACTCCGGAATTTCGAATACCATTTTTCATCTATTTTCCCCGACTTTAAAATAAGGTTGAAAATGCATTGATCTCGGGTAGCCAGTCTGAACACAATGATTCTTCATTAACCATTGAATTCCAAAAGCTTTGTAGAACCTGGATCTTGGAACGACATTAGGAAAATATTAATAATTTTAACTTAATGTAGAGTTGAAGTATAAAAAATTGGATAGAGTCAATGGGATGGAGTTGGAGGAGTCTGTTTGAGGTTTACAAGGGGTTCTGTTAAACCTGTCAGAAAAGCGGGTACTAATTCTGCAGACTTGAAAATAGCTATATTAACTGTTGTTCTGCTGATCCTTCTCTTTCTTACACCTTTAGCCAGTGCCAGAGACTACACGCTGGAAGAGGCTACAAAGAATATAACTATCGACCCAAACGGCCTTGTCCATGTTGACGAATCGATATCCTATACATTCGAAGGCACTTACTTTGAGGTTTTCAGGGACCTCGAAGCGGGTTCGGGAGAATCCATACAGAATATCCAGGGCTATTGTTCGGATGAAGCCTGTACCTTCAGTGTAAGACCTACCGGCAGAGGGTATGAGGTGGTAGGCGGGCTTCCGACCCCGACTCCGGAAGAAGTGACTTTTTTTATTTCATATGACCATTATGGTGCGGTCAAGGTCCACAGCGACGTTTCCGAATTTCATTATAAGCTCTGGGGAGAGGAATGGGAAAAACCTCTCGGAAACCTGAAAGGGAGCATCACGCTACCTGTGGAAAACGAAAGTGAAATCCAGTACTGGATTCATCCTACCGGGTATACACAGACAGCAAGTGTGGAACAAAACGTACTCAATTTGAAAACAACCGAAATACCCGCTAATCAGTGGTATGAAGTCCGGGTTGTTTTCCCGAAAATCGAATCTCGCAATTCCAGCATTGTCCAGATAGACAGCGAGGAGGGGCTGGAGCAAATAAAGTCAATTGAAAACGAATACGAAATGAAAGGCTGGATCTTAAAGGTTCTCTATAATCTGGAAATTGTATTTGCGGTTTTTCTCCTTGCATTCCCCTTCATTATTTATCTCAGGTACGGGAGAGAGCCGAAAATAGATTATGAGGCAATCTACGAAAGAGAGCCTCCTACCGATTCAAAACCGGCCGTGGTCAATGCCATTATGCAGGGGCGGATTGGAACCCCTACAATGGACGGGTTTACGGCCACGGTTATGAACCTTGCTAACCTTGGTTATATCTCTCTTCATGCCATAAAAGAAGAAGAGAGCAGAGTATTCGGCCTCTTCAAAAATGAGTCTGAAGATATTTTTATTAAATTCGCAGATCCACAGGGGGTGAAGGATGGAGTACTCCCGGAGCTTGCAGATTTCGAAAAAGACGTCTTTGACTTATTAAAAAAGCACTCTACTGATGATAAAATCTCCTGGGAGCAGCTCAAAAAAGAACTTGGAAAAGGGACCGAGTTCTATCATTTTGTGCTTGACTGGAATAAAAAGGTTGAACGCAATATAGTAGTTGAGAAACTTTTTCGCTCCACAGGGAACAAATATGTAGTTATTTTCAGTGTGGCAACTATGATCGCGGCAGTTGTTTTTTTATATGGAGTATTCCTAACTTTCCCTTCCGATACATTTCCCATGGCATCGAAAGTTAGATGGCTTGCGATTTTTTTCGTAGCATTCGGGATAATTATGCTCATATTTTCAGGTACGTTCGAAAAGGCCCTGGGCCGCTGGACTCCCGAGGGAAGAGTCTACTATAAACGCTGGAACAACTTCAAAAAATATCTAACAGACTTTTCCGCGCTTAAAGAGCACCCTCCGGAATCAATAAAGATCTGGGACTCGTATCTTGTGTATGCAACCGCTCTTGGGGTGGCAGAAGAAGTCCTCAAGAACATGGCTTTAGTAGTTCCCGACGAACAGCTGAAATACAGCCACTTCTACTATGTGCACCACAGCTACTCCCGGTTCGGTGCCGGTTTCGGGAGAGCCTATGCGGCATCTGCGCCTTCATCCAGCGGTGGTGTCGGAGGCGGGGGTATAGGAGGCGTGGGTGGAGGCTTAGGCGGAGGCGGCGGAGGAGCCAGGTAATGTCGGGAAAGTAAGATCAGGCACTTTTGATACAATGGATGGTGATCTATCTTGGTAGTCGAAATTCTGATAATATTGCTAATGGTTCTGGGTTTACTCTTAGTTATAATTTATAATGATCTTATAAAGCAGCGAAACAGGGTGGAAAATGCCTGGGCTCAGATCGAAGTCCAGCTTAAACGGCGTTATGATCTTATCCCCAACCTGATAGAAACCGTGAAAGGGTATGCAGCCCACGAAAAAACCCTTTTTGAAAATATTACTAAAGCCAGGGCTGCGGTAATGTTTGCAAATACGGTAAATGAAACGGCAGAAGCATCCAATTACCTCTCCTCGACCCTGAAATCCCTTTTCGCAGTTGCAGAAAACTATCCCGACCTTAAAGCCAACCAGAACTTTATGCAGCTCCAGAAAGACCTCATGGAGACCGAAAATAAAATCGCTTACTCAAGGCAGTTTTATAACGATACCGTAATGAAATACAATATCAGCGTCCAGACAATCCCTAAAAATATTGTCGCATCCATGCTGGGATTCCGGAAAAAAGAGTTGTTTGAAGCTGCACAGGCCGAAAGGGAAGTCCCGAAGGTTGAATTCTGATAACTTACACCGGTTCAAGTTACTGAACCAGTTATCAATTTTCAGTTTTTGCGTACATTTTTTTTCATTTTTTCTTCTCAACTTCTCGTATTTTAATCTGTCAGCTTCTTATTCAAAAGTTTGGATAAAGAAGAAAAAAGAATCTTAAGAGTGTGGGTTGTAACCAGTCAATAGATTAATATTATTCCACAGCAAGCTGAATGTGAACCTTCACCTCTTCTGTTCTTTGCCGCCCCCTTTGAGCCTGCGAGACCCGCAGAATGAAGCGTAAGCTTCATTCGCACCTGGAAAAAAGAGGTATCAAAACCTCACGTCCATCGAGGGGACGACCGGACCTGGGATCTGAACAAAATAAAACGGAGCGCCAAAAATGGAAATTTCCCGCCTGCTGAATGAAATAAGAGCTTCCAGCCGCTATGAAAACCAGATAGTCCATGTAGAGGAGATCCCGGCAAAAGATGCCATTTATACCCCTCTTGAGCTGGAAGCAAAGGTAAAAGCTGCTCTTGCAGGCATCGGAATCGAATCCTTATATTCTCATCAGGCGGAAGCAGTCGAAAAGATCAGGGAAGGAAAAGACCTTGTGCTCTGCACAAGCACGGCAAGCGGGAAGTCCCTTACTTACATGATCCCTATTTTTGAAGCTATCCTGAAGGACCCTGAAGCTACCGCTCTTTATATTTCTCCTCTAAATGCCCTTGTAAACGACCAGCTAAAGGCTTTCCTGGAATTTGAAGGGGCACTGGGGTCCGGAGCAGGCATAGCCCGTTATACCGGCGCCCTGAACGCAGCCCAGAAGAGGGAAATCAGGGAAGGGCAGGCAAATGTTGTATTTACAAACCCTGAGATGGTGCACATGAGTTTCCTTGCCTGGCATCATCTCTGGAGGCGCTTTTTCTCAAACCTCAAATTCATTGTTGTTGACGAGAGCCATTACTACCGGGGAGTTATAGGGAGCAATATGGCAAACGTGCTCAGAAGGCTCCTGCGGGTTGCGGAGTATTATGGTGCATCGCCTCAGTTTATCTGCTGTTCGGCAACCATAGGAAACCCGAAAGAACATACTGAAACCCTGCTGGGAAGGAAAGCTGAGGTGGTTGAGAATAACGGCTCTTCACATGGAGCCCAGAAATTTGTGTTCTGGAACCCTCCGCTTTACCTGAACGGAAAGGGGTTCACAATCCGAAGAAGCAGCTTTTCCGAAAGCTCGACCCTTTTTACCCGGGCAGTCCGGGCAGGACTTCAGACCCTTGCCTTTACGCGGTCCAGGCAGGGAGTGGAGCGCATGTACAAGAGCTGCAGGGAACTTTTGAGGGAATGCAAGCTCTCTTCTGCGATCTGCTCTTACAGGAGCGGTTATTTTGACCGGGAAAGGGAAGAGATCGAAAAGAAAATGAATTCCGGAGAACTCAGAGGTGTCATTTCCACAAACGCCCTCGAACTCGGGATTGATATAGGTGGGCTTGATGCCTGTATTCTTGACGGCTATCCCGGCACGGTCATGAGTGCAAGACAACAGGCGGGGAGAGCAGGCAGGAGCGGGAACGAAAGCCTTGTCCTTATGGTAGCCGGCACAAATGCCCTTGACCAGTATTATATGAGAAACCCGAACGACTTTTTTACAAGAAGCAGTGAAAATGCCGTGCTCAACCCTAAAAACCCCTATATCCTGGCAGGGCACCTGCTCTGTGCAGCAAAGGAAATTCCGCTCAGGGCATCCGATGAAAAGTACTTCGGCAAAGGGTATTCAAGAGTTGTTGAGCTTCTGGAAGCCGAAGGGCTGCTTGCAGGGAGCGACCTGAAGTATTCCGTCGACTCTTTTCCTTACAAACACGTCTCCCTCCGGGGGATAGATAATAATACCTACTCTCTGCTCGCCTTTGAAGGGGAAAGGAGCTTTCCTCTCGAAAAAAACATTGAAGAGACCCTGGCTTTCCGGGAATGCCATCCGGGTGCGGTCTATATGCACAGGGGAGAGCCCTTCTATATAAATAGGATCGACCACGAAAAAAAGGAAATACATGCCGTAAAAACGCACGACAGCTACTATACGAAACCCATGATAGATTCCTCGGTCCTGGTGCGGGAGACCTATGCAGTAAAGCCTCTAGAGCACGCCCCAGACGTGGAAGTGGGGCTTGGGGACGTGGAGGTCACGGACACGATCATAGGGTACAGGAAAATCCGGACCCGCAGTGACGAGACCATGAGTGCCCATGACCTTGAGATGCCTCCGATAACCCTTCAGACAGTTGCCCTCTGGCTTAAGCTCCCTAACAGGCTGCAGGAACTGATTGAAGCGCATAAACTTGACTTTGCGGGAGGAATCCATGCCGTTGAACATGCGATGATTTCCATGTACCCTTTGCACCTGCTTGTGGACCGGAGCGATGTTGGAGGGGTTTCAACTCTTTCCCATCCCGACCTCGGAGGTAAGAGCGGAATTTTCATCTACGACGGGCACAGGGGAGGAGTCGGGTATGCCGAAAAAGGCTACGACCTGATCGAGGAGGTCCTTGATGGCACCTTAAAAGCTATTGAGAGCTGCCCCTGCGAAAGCGGCTGTCCTGGCTGTATCCAGTCCCCCAAGTGCGGGAACAACAACGAGCCCCTCGACAAACATGCGGCAATCATGCTCCTGCACGAACTCCTGGGAAAAGCTCCCTACATCCCGCCCGAGAAAAAAGAAAAGCATCTTTCCGAAGCCAGAGCCCTGAAGCAGAGCTCGCAAAAACAGGATACCGGAGACGCCCTTGACAGGGTCAGGAGGCAGCTCAGGCGGGAGACCATAAAACAGGAAGCTCAGGCTAAGCAGGAGAAAAAGGAAAAGACCTTCATTGCCACGGATGAAAACGGGGGAATGATCGGAGTCGTCTCGGCTCTTTCTCCGGAAAAAGCTGCATCAAAGACATTCCACCAGAAATTTGCAGGAAAAAAGGAAGCTACGAGAGAAAAGCCCGTTGAGATCCGGATCCGGGACCTTGGGGCAGGCAGTGATTACCACTTCAAGGCCTGGACCGAACTTTTCGAAAGCACGGAAAACGGGCTTGATCCGGGTGAACCGAAAAAGGCTGTGAGAAAACTGGTTATTCGAAAAATGAGCTGACGAAGGGAAATAATATTCGGATTTGCAGTTTTGGCAGGCTTCCTGTTTAACCGATATATCATTCAAAATAGACAAGGTATCCAAAAATACCCCTTAGTGAATTTCCCGCTTTCTCGTCTTGTGCCGCGCGGGCCTCTGCTTTCCCTGTAGTCAGATACTATGCGGAAATAACTCTGCCCGGCCCCTAAATAATACTTCTTAAATCCAGAGCTGATTTCCGGTTTTACAGGTCTCAAACCTCCGAATTTCAAGCCAGCATTTTTATATTTTTAAGCACATATAGAAACTGATATTATAATTAAATTATAAATCTAGGACCGTGTCTTTCCATGTAGCTATAGCAGGGGGTGCATGGAGAGGTATTCTCCGTCACCCCGGCTCCAAGCCAACAGTTAACAGTTCTGTCTTTAGCTGGGTGAGCAGGTATTTATCAGAGAATCTTTAATCAGGGAACCTTTAATGAACTTTTGAATTAAAGGGTCTTTAGCTGACAGATTAGTGCATGAATTTATTCTCGCGCTATGAAATCAAAGAATATCATGCCTGAAAGTTGATGTTAGCAGGAATAATGAATTAAACAGGTTTTGGGGAAGCCCGACAAACAGGAAGTGTTGATATGACTGAAAGACAGGTTGAAAGTGTGCTTATCGAAATTCCGAAAGGTAGTCGAAACAAATACGAATACGATAAGGAAAAGAAAGTTATCAAATTCGATAGAATGCTTTTTTCTTCAATGGTATATCCCTGTGATTATGGTTTTTTTCCCGATACCTTAGCCCTCGACGGTGATCCTCTGGACGCCATGGTTTTAACATGGGAACCTACATTTCCGGGTTGTGTTATAGACGTACATCCTGTTGCATTGCTTGATATGAAAGATGATAAGGGAAGAGATGAAAAGATACTCTGTGTTCCGGAGACCGACCCATTGTGGAATTATATCGAAACACTTGAACAGGTTCCTCCTCACCTGTTAAAGGAAATCATCCACTTCTTTGAAACTTATAAAAACTTAGAGGGCAAACACGTGATGGTTATTGGTTGGGAAGGCCTCGAAGCAGCAATCGATATGCTCAAGGAAGCCAAATCCCGATATCTTGAACAAAATAAATGATGTAAACATTGAATTTTGTTTTGTTTTTGGGGATAGGGACAGTATTCTAAAATTTCTTTGGATATGTGGCGTCTTCCCAGGAAATTTTAGAAATTTATTGACTTTTTGTATATATTTCCATTCCTGAGTGAAGGTTTTTTTGCCGGATATATCAGATCCCGCGAATGCAGGGGCAGCATTGAGGTGGTTGTAAATATAAGCAGGGTAATAATATGTCAGGGACTGTAGAGATTTCTCAAAGAGTATCAAAAAGTTCACCTTGATGGCTTAAAGAAATTCACAGGTTATTTGGTGCTTAACGTTGAAAATTCCGGGGGAATTGCTCATAGGTAAAGGAAACCAGACTGACGGGGAAGAAAAGATAGGCTCTGCATATGATGTAATAATTGTAGGGGCAGGGCCTGCGGGGATGTTTGCAGCTTACGAGCTTGCAGCCAGGAAGCTGAAAATTCTAGTTATTGATATGGGCAGGGACATTGACAAACGCCTCTGCCCTATGAAAAACCAGAGCTACTGCACACACTGTACTCCCTGTGAGATCATGTGCGGGGTAGGGGGCTGCGGGACTTTTTCGGACGGGACCCTTAACCTTCGGCCTGACATCGGAGGAGACCTTGCAGCCTTGACCGGAGACCAGACCGAGGCCTGGGAGCTGGTGGACAGGGTTGATAAAGTTTTCCTTAAATACGGGGCGCCTCAGGGAGCTCTTCTGACCGAAGGCCCGGAGATAGAGGATCTAAAACGCAGGGCAGCTTCGGTCGGAGCCCGGTTTATCGAAATCAAGCAGAGGCATATAGGTTCGGACAACGCCCCATCGGTCATCGGACACTTCAAACAGGATCTTGTTGATAAAGGTGTATACTTCCTGATAGAGACCGAGGTCCGTGAGCTGCTTATCGAGGAAGAGACGTGTAAAGGGGTCATACTCTCGGGAGGAAAGGTTATCCGTGCACGTTACGTGGTCCTGTCTCCGGGAAGAAGGGGCTGTAATTGGGTCTCGGAAATGATTGAAAAGCATGACATAGAAGCCCGTTACGGAGGAATTGACATAGGAGTCAGGGTGGAAGTCCCTGCAATCATTATGGACCCTGTAACGAAAATTAACCGCGATCCCAAGTTCCATATCCAGAGTAGCCGCTATGATGACTTTGTCAGGACTTTCTGTACTAACCGGCGCGGTTTTGTCGTAAAGGAAGAATATAATGACTTTATTGCAACTAATGGGCATTCAATGACAAATAAAGAGTCCGAAAACACCAATTTTGCTTTTCTTGTCCATATCGAATTGACCGAACCCATGGAAAACACAACCAAATATGCCCGCTCAATAGCAAAACTTGCAACAACAATCGGCGGAGGAAAGCCTGTCCTCCAGCGCATGGGCGACCTCAGGCGCGGAAGACGCTCTACAAAAGAGCGCCTTGCCAAAAATCTGGTCATAAACACCTTAAAAGACGTCACCCCCGGCGATATCTCGATGGCTCTCCCGCACAGGATTGTTATGGACATAATAGAAGGCCTTGAGACCTTAAACGAGATAGTTCCGGGTGTTGCCTCGGACTCAACCCTGCTTTACGCCCCTGAAGTCAAATTCTACGCCATGCACCTGAAAGTCAACCGCCAGATGGAAACCAGTATCAAAAACCTCTTTGCAGCAGGAGACGGAGCAGGGCTATCAAGGGACATAGTCAATGCCGCTGCAACCGGGATCATGGCTGCAGAAGGGATTCTGAAAGAGGTCGAAGAAAATTGAAGAGAACAAATAAGTGATAAAAATATGATTAAGAAATGATTGAAAAATGATTGAAAACCTGACTCCCCATTGAGTTAGGCACATATTCCAAGCGCATCTAATATTTCTTTTTGCTTTTTTGTCCTTTCCATGACAATTTGTTCTCCTTCTGACAGAAGGAGAATTTTGTTCTTTTCAAGTTGCACGATCAAGCTTTCAACAGAGAACTTCTTGTTGAGTTTTGCCTCTTTCATTTCCTTCATCAGCTTCATTCTAATGACCAAAGAAACAAAGCAAATGAACAGATGCCCTTTTTAAGTGCTGTTTTTCTTGACATTGGCCGGTGTAACTTCTATGTAATTTGGCATGAAAATATCTCTGATTTCGCACTCCTGACCCTCGTTCAAAATTTCTGATTATTGGACACCAACATCACATTTTAGAGTTCTGTTAAATTCAGTAGTTCGCTAAAATCTTTCCTCCCCTTTTACTCTCCTTTCATTTATTTCAGACACTCAACTACTGTCCTAACTCTTAACTTTTGTCTCATCCATTCCTCAATTAGAAGTACAAATATTTCAAATCTGAACTTATCCTCGTCTATAACTTGAGGTCCTCTCTTAACGATTGTAAAATGTTTTTTCTGAATGTATAACCAAATATTTTTTAGCAGGAAAGATATAAGTGCATAAAAGTACCTGATCGTTGTGTTTTTAGATGATGTCTTTGGTTTCACCACATTCCCCATCCTGTATTTCACATCCCTTTTTATCTCTTTTTCCTTTCAGATACTTGACATCAATGATAATGTCCAGAAGAATCTTTTTCGTAGAGTTCTTCATGACATATTGCGCACTCCGGGCCTTATTCCCCTTCAGAATCTGCTTCATCTTCTCTCCCTTCTTAACAACGGGAACTATGTGAGGAATACCATTATTTTGCAGGAACTCAAACACGTCTATGGAATAAAACTCTCTATCAAGGCAGAGAACCTTGATTTTAAAATTCAGTCTCTTGATGAGATCAACAAAATAGGAGAGGTATTCAACCATTGTTTTGTCTTTTTCTACAGGAAGAACAGACACAGTAAACCGTTCATTCTTGTTAGTGATGTAAAGGGAAATGTATGAGTAAAAAGAGTTTGTTGATTTTTTTGCCTGGCTACGGATTACATATTTCTCGTTAGACAGATCTGTTTTTCCATAATAAGGATCGTTGGTAAGATCAACAGCGAATTCGTAGTACTTACCGGCTTTTAGCGTTTTTAGAGGCTCTTGAAGGAGAATATTTTCATTGGATAGGATCAATTCGTCCATGTTTAGTTTCTTAAGATGGTAGCGTAGAGAAGTTTCACAAGCAACAGCAGAATACTGTTTTGTGACAGAATGGACGGAATTCTTATCGACTGCCAAACTAACAACAGTACGAATTATGTCTTCATTTGTAAGTGAACCATTGATATTGATAGTTACATGAGATGTGAGAGGTTGTAATACCAAATCAATACAGTGTTTTGACTTTAATTCAATTTTAGAGTTCATGTTCAATAATTTGAGGACACGACCATTAATTTTATCTACAGGAAAATAGAATCATCTTGTTTAAAAAACAGATTACATTATTGCAATAAATGAAGATGTGAACAAAACATATAACCTGTTTTATCAACCTGTTTTATCCTCATACAAATGATAAAATTGTAACTTTAGCTACTGGTCTAGATCTAAGTAATTTTTATCCGTGAGCTGATCCCAAAGCTCAAAATTTGTTTCTTTGGATCTCATATTTGGGTGGCAAATCGAGCCTTTAATTATGCAAACAATCCTGAATAATTCTGATAATTGGGATTAAAACTGGGTTTTGGGATGAGCTCCATTAAATAAAGGTAACTTACTCTCAAATTTGATGTACGTACAATTATTTCAAAAATGATTCAAATATACTCTATGAGTTGATAGATTGTTTCATAGATCAATGTCGAATAAAATTATGTATTTATTGTATGTACAACTGACAGTAATTTTGATTATATTCCTTTTAAGCCAGAGGTTTAATATTCATTCGCCTATCTGTGTATTTTGGATCTTAGTAGTTGCAATTACCTGTATAATTTGTATACAAATCACATCGTTCAACCGCAATTCGAATAAATATATGATTCTATTTCAGATAATCGTTTTTTCATGGATAATGCGCACAATTTTTATTCCAAATACAGGGTTTTTTGGTCACGATCCTTATAAAGAGATGGAAGTTGTAAATGTCATTCTTAATAATGGTTGGGATTTGGACTCGGACATTTTCTCAAGTTATAGATATCAATATAGTTACCCGATCCTATATGAATTAATTATAATGGGTTCTCAAGTTTTAGGCACGAGTGTATTTTCTGTGGCTCGTTGGTTTCCATTATTATATAACACCTCATCACTATTATTCATCTATTTGTTCTCAAATCATTTGTTTAATTCTGATAAATCGTCTCTACTGTCAGTATTTGGTGCATCTATGTTATATCAATCTATGATGTTTCATACATTGCCAATAAGAGAAAGTATTGCGTTTATTTTTTTCGTCGCATTTTTATATGTTTATTTTAAAGAAAAAAAACCTAGTGTATTATTTACCATACTTGCACTATTATTCATAGTAATGATAACTTTGTCTCATCATCTTACCTCATTCCTTATTTTTTTGTTTGTATTTTTACATATATTGGTTAATAGTGTATGTAAAATACTCGAAACAATAGCTCCAGAAAAATTGTATTTCATCCCTGATAGTAGAGGATTTAATATTCTTGCTTATATTCTTGTTTTAGTAATAGGATATTGGATCTATTTGAGATATTCCCCATTGAATATAATTGCTTACGCTTTTGAAGAAAGTGCATATCTTGATCCAGGTCATGGAATGATCGTCCCAAATAACCTTAAATTCATTGTACTTGTAAATGGAGAATATATTTTTGCATCTGCTTTTGCATTTTTTTCAATTTATTCAATCACTTTGTGCAATAATAGGATGAGAATCAATTTGACACTTATCTTTTGGGCCGCATTAATGGGTATAATGTCAATTCTATCATTGAAAGGAATGGTGCTTAGGACCGAAAGTGTAGCTTTTGCTTCGCGGTTCCAAAGTTTTGGCTATATTTCTTTATTCGTTCTTTCTGGATCTATCATTGATTTAAAGAATCAAAAAGGTAGAATGTTCAACGAAATAAATGCCACTGTTATACTTCTATATTTTTTATTTATTTTGTTTAACATATATCGAATACCAGTTGAGTTATATACGTAAATTCAATAAATAAGGGATTGTATATTTTGACTCACCTTTCAAAGATGAGTGATTTTCCGTTATCTTCTGGCTTCGTTTGTGGGTAGTGTCCTTAAATCATTGACTTAACTTTATATAATTTTAAATTTATTCTCATTTGGGGGAATCTTAATCACTTCTGAAATCGATTTTTCACAATTTTTTTGCTGGAACCCCATATTTGACAGAAGCACACATTGTATAATGTTTAAATGGGCTTTATGCTTCTGTTTTCTCAATACAATTCAAAGTTTAGGAATAATAAATATATAACTTCAAGTATTTCTGTTCTCAATCTATAATTCCGATAATATTCGATTAAATGCACATTTCGAACCCTGGCACTCTTGTGTTAAGTTACTGTATAAAAGGATTATTTTGCTGACATAAAGTCAACAAAATAACCTGAAATCATGCATTATTTGCCTATAATGGCAGGGGTCCGAAATGTGCAATTAAGGACAAAAACGGAACTGAATTTAATGGCATGCAAAAAATATTCAGAAGAAATTGAAAAGCAAATGAAAGCATTTTATGCTTCTTTGAATGAGAAAAACAGAAGAAGATATGCAGCAATAGAAGCAATTAAATTAGGTTATGGGGGACAAAAATACATAAGTGATGTTCTGGGCTGTCATTTTCAAACTGTTATGGCTGGAATTCATGAAATTACTAATGGTACCGAAACACCTGAAGGTCGGATTCGAAAGCCTGGAGGGGGGTAAGAAGAAAATCATCGATATGGTTGATAATATTGATGAAGTTTTCTTTGAGATCTTAAAAGGCCATAGGGCTTCCAGCCTATGGATGAAGGAATAAAATGGACAAACCTGAATCGTACCGAAATTTCAAAGGCTTTTAACTCCAGAGGTATGAATATATCTCCCTATGTAGTAAAGCAGCTTTTGGAGAAACATGGTTTTGTAAAGAGAAAAATGCAAAAAACAGTAACTATGAAAGACTGCAAAGACAGAAACGAGCAATTTGAGAGAATTAAAGAGTTGAAAGAAGAGTACTCTGAAAGCGAAAATCCGATTATCAGTATAGATGTGAAAAAAGGAATTCTTAGGCAATTTCTACAGGGATGGGATAATTTATTGTACGGAGACGTTAAAGGTTTATGATCACGATTTCAATACGTTTTCAGATGGTATTGTAATTCCACATGGGATATACGACCTCAAACGTAAAAAAGGGTACATCACCCTGGGAACCAGTAAGGATATACAAGCGAGTTTTGTTGTGACTGCATTAAATACTTGTGGGAAAACTACGGTAAAAAGATTACCGCAAGGCATATAGCATCTTAATATTAGCTGATGGTGGCGGAAGTAACTCAAGTAGGCATTATATTTTCAAGCAAGACTTACAAAAACTGGTTAATGAAATTGGGATTGAAATCAGAATGGCTCACTATCCACCATATACTTCGAAATACAATCCAATAGAATACAGATTATTCTGCCATGTTACAAGTGCCTGCAAAGGTGCTGTTTTTACCAGTCTTGATGTGGTTAAGAGTCTTATTGATAAGACTTCTACATCAAAAGGACTGAAAGTGTTTTCAACTATCAAAAATAAAGTTTATGCCACAGGAAGAAAAGTAAGTGAAAACTTCAAGCAAAACATGAAAATTGTCTTTGATGATTATTTGGGGAAATGGAATTATAGAGCCATTCCCCCAAGTGAAAACTTGAAGTTATATTCAGAGTATTCCTAAACGAAATCTGCAACATTTTATTATAAACTTAACAGTCATGTGCTTTTACGACACTATCTTCGTAACTTCCCCAGAACTCTCTGAGAATTGCAATTCAGGGTTCTTTTTAGTGTGTGATCTTCAGGTTCGAATTTTGCATTAATCTTTGTCTTTTTATAGATCAAGTTTCCTTAATCTACAAGTTCCCTTAATTCTACACGCACTCCCCAAAAACAAAAACTTTATATTCAAATTTTACGTTCTTCTTCCGGGCAACATTGTACATAGATGTGCGTCGCATATCAATAACGTAAAAATGCGGCGAAATATCCTGATGTGTTTTCTCTGATTCTCAATGATTTTGTAAGATTCTTTGGGAATTCAGGTTCGTTTTCAACCTCATTTTATTTCTGTTGAGGCTTGTCAAACTTTATCCAGTTGATTAATAATGTATTACCCGCTATCCGAGATGAGTTTATTTGACTGAGAAAAGACTGTTAATGGGTAATGAAGCCATTGCACTTGGAGCGATAGAAGCCAGCGTACAGGTGGTTACGGGGTATCCGGGGACGCCTTCGACCGAAGCTCTGGAGACGGTTGTCCGGTATGCGGACAGGTGCGGGATTTATACCGAGTGGTCGAACAACGAAAAGGTTGCGCTTGAAACGGCTGTGGGAGCGGCTTATTCCGGGGCAAAGGCGCTTGTGACTATGAAGCAGGTCGGGCTAAATGTCGCATCCGACCCCCTGATGAGCCTGAGCTACATCGGGGTAAAGGGGGCTCTTGTCCTGCTTGTTGCAGACGATCCGGGGCCTCATTCCTCGCAGACCGAGCAGGATACAAGAGTTTTCGGGCATTTTGCAAACATCCCTGTCCTTGACCCTGCAAACCCGCAGGAAGCGTATGAGCTTACAAAGCTGGCTTTTGAGCTTTCGCATGAATTCGAAGTTCCTGTCATCCTCAGGACCACCACAAGGGTCTCACACAGTTGTGGAGATGTTGAGCTTGCAGTCCCGGAACCTGCCCGGGTTGAAGCTTCATGCGAGGGCTTTGTAAAGGACAGGCGCTGGACAATTTTCCCGAGACTTACTGCGGAGAGGCATCCCTGGCTTGAAAATGTGCAGGTACAGCTTTCCGGGCGTTTTTCGGAGCTTCCGTACAATTCCGTTTCAGGAAGCGGAAAAATCGGGATTATAGCCTCGGGGGTTTCAGCCCTCTATGTAAAGGAGGCTGTAAAGGGTTCTGACGGGCTTTTCACTCTCTTCCGGGTCGGGACGGTGCATCCGTTTCCCGAACAGGTAGCTCTTTCCTTCTTAAAAGGGGTCGAAAAACTGATCGTGGTCGAAGAACTTGATCCTTACCTTGAAGAACAGGCCCTCCAGCTTATAGGAAAGGCTCATCTGCCAGTTGATGTTTACGGGAAAAAGAACGGATTTTTCCCGGTGAGCGGGGAATACAATGTGGATATTGTTATTGATGGCGTTAATAAAGTGCTTGCCGAGCTCGGAGAGCCTTCCAGCCTTTCCCATGCTTCTCCTTCCGTTTTAAGGGAAGAGCTTCCACCCCTGCCGGTTCGGGCTCCGACCCTCTGTGCGGGTTGCATGCACAGGACTGTTTTTTACGCTTTCAAGCAGGCTGCAAAGCAGCTTAAAAAAGACTCTCAGATCGAAACTATTTTTTCCGGGGATATCGGCTGTTATACCCTTGGAAATGCTTTTCCTCTCAACATGGTTGAGACCTGCCTCTGCATGGGGGCAGGGATGAGCATTGCCGGCGGGCTTTCCCGCACGAACCCGGAGGTTAAGCAGGTGGCTTTTATCGGGGACTCAACCTTTTTCCACTCAGGTATCCCGGCTGTGGTAAATGCGGTATACAACGGAGCCGATGTAACCCTTGCAGTCCTTGACAACCGCACGACTGCCATGACAGGACACCAGCCCCATCCCGGAATAGGGGTTACTGTCCTCGGGAACCCTTCTAAAGCCATCGATATTGCCGGTGTGATCAGGAGCTGTGGGGTTGACTCTGTAAGGACTGTGGAAACAGTCAGTCTTGAAGGCTGCATCGAGGCAGCAAAGGAAGCCATGGAATTCAAAGGACCTTCTGCAATCGTGTTTAAAGGTAACTGTGTCGGGATTACAAAATCCGGGATAAAACTTACAATCGATCCTGAAAGCTGCACAGGCTGCGGGTTCTGCGTAAAGCAGCTTGGCTGCCCTGCAATATTCCTCCCTTCGGGAGACGAAAAACCCGTAATTCTGGACAGCTGCAGCGGCTGCGGGCTCTGTTCACAGATCTGTCCTTCGGGAGCCATAAGCGAAGGTGGTGTGAAGAAATGAAATATGATGTTCTGGTTGCGGGTGTCGGAGGGCAGGGTGTTGTGCTTGCTTCCCGCATGCTCGCACTTGCTGCAATGAAAGCCGGGTTCCGGGTGAGCACTGCCGAAACCATAGGCATGTCCCAGAGGGAGGGATCGGTAAGCAGCCATATAAGAATCGGAGATGAGATATCGGGCTCCCTTATACCTGCAGGGCAGGCCGACCTTCTCATAGGGTTCGAACCTGCAGAAACCGTAAGAAACCTGCCTTTCCTGAAAAAAGGCGGAAAAATCCTGCTGAACTCTCATGCCATAGCTCCTGCATCAAAGCCTCCGGGAAGTCCCGAATATACCCCCGGAGCTTTGCTGACCTTTCTGAAAGCCCGCTTTCCTGATATTCTCTGCCTTGATTTTACCCGACTTGCAGAAGAGGCAGGAACGTACAGGGCAGCCAATGTTGCAATGCTGGGAGCGGCTGCAGGTGCGGAAATGCTGCCTTTTTCAAAGGAAACCATTCTTTCAGTAATTGAAACCGAAATTCCTGAAAAACACAGGGCTGTAAACAGGGCTGCGTTTGAAGGTGCAATCAAAGAAATTAAGCCAGTCACCCTGACAGGGAACAGAAGGTGAAATAAAATGTATGAAGCATCTTTGGAGGCTGAGCTCGACCCGGAAGTCCAGCTCTACCACCCCAAAATCTCTGAAGAAGATACCCTTGCAAAACTGAAGAACCTGCTTAAACGAGCGGTTGAAGGCAGTCCCTTTTACCGGAAGAAGTTCAAAGAAGCAAAAGTGGACATCGAGAAAATCCTGTCCCTTGAGGATCTCAAACTCCTGCCTTTCACCCACAAAGAGGAACTGAGAGACGCCTATCCCCTCGGACTTCAGGCAGTACAGGATTCCGAAGTCGTAAGAATCCACTCGTCTTCGGGGACAACCGGCAAGCCTGTCATTATTCCCTATACCAGGAAAGACGTTGATGCCTGGGCCGAGCAGATGATGCGCTGCTACATGCTGGCGGGGCTTACCAACCAGGACAGGATCCAGATAACTCCCGGATACGGACTCTGGACCGCAGGAATAGGGTTCCAGCTCGGAGCCGAGCGCCTAGGAGCAATGGCAATCCCTACAGGTCCCGGAAATACCGAAAAACAACTTGAAATGTTTGTCGACATCAAGTCCACAGCCCTTGCAAGCACCTCTTCATACGCGCTTTTACTTGCCGAAGAGATCGAAAAAAGAGGCTTAAAGGACAAAATCCACCTCAAGGTAGGGATTATCGGTTCCGAGCGCTGGAGCGAAAAGATGCGCAGCCGGATCGAGACCGAACTCGGGATCGAAACCTTTGACATCTACGGGCTGACCGAAATTTACGGGCCCGGAATTGCTCTTGACTGCTCCTATCACGAAGGGATGCATTACTGGTCCGACTACCTGCTTTTTGAGATCATCGACCCAATCACCGGCGAGCAGCTTCCTGACGGCACCCTGGGCGAGCTTGTAATTACCACCCTCACAAAGGAAGGAGCTCCCCTGATCCGCTACAGGACAAGAGACCTGACCAGAATAATTCCCGGGCTCTGCAAATGCGGCTGCCCCTTCCCGAGAATTGACCGGATTTTAGGACGATCGGACGACCGTATTAAGTTCAAGGCCGTAAATATCTATCCCGGCCAGATCGAGGACATCACCCACAGGGTCCCCGGTGTCAGCAGTGAGTACCAGATTCTCCTTACCCGCAAAGATGGCAGGGACAGCATGACCTTCAGGGTTGAAATCGAAGGAGCTGAAGACCTGGCAATAAAAGCAAAAACCGAAAAAGCTCTGGGAAAAGCCTTCAAGGACTTTATCGGGGTAACTGTGGATATTGCGGGCGTAAAAATCGGGGAACTTCCACGAAGCATGAAAAAGACAAAAAGGGTGATCGATGAAAGGGAACTTTAAACCCTTTCATCACTTAATTTCCTTAAATCAACCTTTGATCGGCTTTTGACAGACCTCTTTTTTACCCTGCCGCTGCCTTTTTAATCCTATCTCTACTCTGTGATACTGGCCCCGGATCTGTTTCAGTTTTATTGGACCGGTTCGGTCTTATTGACCATTTTCATTTTCGAATTTATCACCAATATCAGTTAACCTGCTTCGTTGAGCATATGAAACTTTACTATCTCCCGCCGTAGCAGCTCTTCCTGAAGCCTTCTCTTTCTCGATATCGGTCTTGTACACGATAGTCCTGTAGGGGAATGGAATTTCGATGCCTTCGCTGTCAAAGCGCCTTTTAATTGCTTCCCTTAATTCACAGCCCGAGCTGTATGCATCGCCTCTGTCCTTAAACCAGACATAGAGGCGGAGATTTACGGCAAAATCCCCAAGCTCTGTGAGTTGTACCTTAACCTCCCCTCTTTCCTTGAAATCCGGGTCTACGGTATGAAGTATGGACAGATCCATAAGCCCGTTTGCAAGAGTCTCGGGTTTCAGGAAACTGGGCTTTACAATGCTGTACTCGAGGGTCTGTGGAGGCATTACCAGGGGATGCTTTCGGGCCTCTTCAATCATGATTTTTCTTGCCAGGCTGATATCGGAGTCATAGCTTATTCCGATATCTATAGGCCAGATAATGGCAGGGTCTTCTATGGTCCAGTTAATGATCGCCTCGTTGCTGATTACCGAGTTCGGGATAATAAGACGCCTGTTATCCCAGGTTATGATTACTGTATGTCTGAGGTTAAGATCCGTAACCTTTCCGTATTCATTCATAATGTTCAGCCGGTCTCCAACCCTGAAAGGTTGAAAAAGGGTAAGAGAAATGCCTGCAATAATGTTGCTCAGCGTGCTCTGGGCTGCAAAACCGATAACTATAGCAGCAAGCCCTGCTCCGGAAAAGAGAGCTACAGAAAGAGTGTGCAGGCCAGGAATGACAAATATTATAACAACCAGCCCGATAAAGTAGATCGCTGCAACCGTGATGTGTCTGAACATCCGGAAAGCAGTTATATCCATCCGCAACTTGCTGCTTGCCCTTTTGAAGTAACTTTCCATAAGGTGGTTTACAGTCCTTGCGACAAGGATGGTTCCCATGCCTATGAACACTATAAATATCAATGTACCGAGGTTATTCGAGAACCAGGTGACTGTATCACCTAATAATCTGTCAAAGTTAGAAAGGTTTGCTCCAAGAGTTGTATTCGAAGTATTGTTCAAAGTATCCAGGGTTGGCATGCGCTCAACCATTGGCAGGAAGCTTTATATAAATATTGATTTTAAAAACTAAGTAATTAAAGAAGTTCAAAGAAAGTTATCTAAAAGTGAATTGAAGTCTCAGGAACGAATAAAAAGTCAGCTGGACAAGGGAAAAATAATTAAAATAAGAAGTAAATTTGAGTAAAAAGAGATTTGAGTAAAAAAGAAGTTCCATAAATGGAAGCTTCCTTTTTCTCTTGTAAGGACTTTTTTCCTAAAGATTTTTTCCTGTTTTTTTGGCTTTCTTGTATTCTCCGGTTTTTACTAATTTTCACTCTTTTTTCGTGGTTTTTACGGATATTTTAAGTTTCTCGTACACTTATTTCAGGTTACTCCCTCAGGCATACAGGCTTTCCTCTTTCACAAAAACCCAGTAACCCCGATAGGGTTCGACTTCAAATTCGTCCGCACCTAACTGGTTTTCTTCCAGGGTCCCGTTAAGGCTGTTGTAACCGACATACTGGTGGTAACCCGTAGTGTTATTGCCCGGCACCCAGGGCCCGACAACTTTTGCATACGTGTCGTTAATGGATGCAAACGCAGTTTGTGCAGAGACAGTCTCGTTTACAGGTGAACCCAGCGCGTTCCAGCCCGGATAGGCCTGCAGGCTCGGCGGAACGGTAACCAGCTTCTTTTCAACGGAAGCAAACTGCTCTTCAGCATTGAACTCGGTTCCGTTGGGGATATTAATCCAGTAGCCCTTCAGAGGTTCAATGTTTGAGACGTCTTCGAAGAGTTTGGTTGAAGCGTTGTAGTAAATCAGTGAGCTATAGTTCACATCCGAAAGCAGATAATCAACGCTTGTATTGTTGGCTTCGAAGGGAATCGAGAAGAAGTACCAGTCTCCTCCCAGGTCTTCAGTCTGATTTCCGTCAGTCTGATTTCCGTCAGTCTGATTTCCGTCAGTCTGATTTCCGTCAGTCTGATTTCCATCAGTCTGGTTTCCATCGGAAGGAATCCCGATATCCGGAGGGATGAGCACTTTATCGATTATGCAGATAACTCCATTGTTCACAATGATTAGCTGCGTGACAGTTGCGTTTTGTATTGTGATATTGTCCCCTACCATCTTGATGTCGAGCGTGTCGCCTTGAATATTATCAACGGCATTCATGCTGGCAAGCTGTTCGCGGGTATACTTCCCCCTGGCCACGTGATAGGAAAGAACTTTCCTTAGCAGGGTGGTATTGTTCATAAGCTGATCACGTGTTTGTGCAGGCAGCTGATCGAAGGCTTCGTTGCTCGGAACAAAGACAGTAAACGGACCTGTTTCGTTAAGGGCCTGCGTCAGGTTTGCAGCCTTCGTTGCGTTTACAAACGTCGTTAATCCCGTCTGGTTCTGTGCTGCCTGGATGATGGTTTCTCTTGCCATCATTTCGTTAACAGTGATGTTAACCACGTAGGTTGCATTCTCGATTGCGGCTTCTCCACCTTCTTCTGTTGTGTACCAGAAGCTGAGATTGTCCCCGGCACTTACAGGGTTCATTCCGAAGTCTGCTTCAGCCGGCTCTCCGTTGATGCAGAGGAACCACATCTCTCCGGTAGTATTATTGTTCTCGATTCCCTCTATGCCCTCAAGCACAAATGACACGTTAGTCATGTTTTCAGTCATGTTTTCGGTTACATTTCCGGTCATGTTTCCATCAGTCATGTTTTCGGTTGCATTTCCGGTCATGTTTCCATCAGTCATGTTTTCGGTTGCATTTCCGTCGGCCATGTTCTGCATTAAAGACACGTTCAAATCGAGTCCCGTTGCATATAGAGCTCCGAAGTCCGTGAGGTTGCCTATTGTATAGGACTGAGTGGCATTTGCCGGCATGAAGGTGAAGTTTCCTTCGGCCAGGTTCACGGTATCATTATAGAGTACTGTAAAGTTTTGTTCCGGCTCAGGTCCCATCCCTTCGTCTACAGCGATGGTAATGTTAGCTACATAGGTTGCACTGGCTTCTCCACCATCTTCTGTTGTATACCAGAAGCTGAGTTTATCCCCGGCACTTACAGGGTTCAGTCCTAAGTTTTCTTCAGCCGGTTCGCCGTTGATGTAGATAAACCACCTCTCTCCGGTAGTGTTGTTGTTCTCGACCCCCTCCATGCTCTTAAGCACAAATGACACGTTGGTCATGTTAGTCACATTTCCGGTCATGTTCTGTGCTAAGGCAGCGTTAAAGTTGAGTCCCGTTGCATATAGAGCTCCGAAGTCTGTGAGATTGTCTATTGTATAATTATTGACAGTATCCGGCCTGAACACGACATTTCTTTCAGTCAGGTTTACAGTATCATTATAGATTACTGTCAGGTTTTGTTCCTTTTCTTCAGGCGGGATAAGTACTGCATCTATTGCATGAACTACTCCGTTGCTGGCATTAATTTCCGGAACTATGACCTGTGCATCTCCTACGAATACCCCTTCTTCAGTTGCATTGACAGGTAGGTCGCTTCCCTGAAGGGTTGTGACGTTGCTTACGTTAACCAGGTCTTCTGCCATCAGAGTCCCGTTTGTGACGTGATAAAGAAGCACCTTTTCAAGGGCGTCAGGGTCTTCTTTTAGGCCCTCAAGTGTGGTTTTCGACACATTCTCAAAAGCGGCGTCCGTCGGAACAAACACCGTATAAGGTTCTTCCCCGGCAAGGGTAGTATTGAGGCTGCTGTTATTGAAGAAACCTGAGATGATAGTGAAATTTCCATTTTCACCTATCAAGTCCAGTATGGTGGTTGTCCCGTCATCCTGTGCCGAACCGGTACAGGTAGCTGCGCTTAATAATAACAAACTAATAAAAGCACAAGTTAAACTGGTAAATCCCGATCTAATCCAAATTCCCCCCGATTTTTCCCTTCAGCAGACCCTGTATCCATTCTCTATCAGATCCATACCCCCGTTTTTGTCTGGCTGAAGTTTTGTTTCGTGTGAATATGTATGACTTCCAATTTTATATATCATACAAAGAGTATTTGTATTTTCTTATTAATATTATATTACAAAGAAAGGCTTCATTTTTATAAAAATTCGTTTAAATCTTATAATAATAAAAGTCCGCCAATCCGACATCTGAAAATTCAATTTTTTACCTGATTTTCCCGGGAGAAAATTCATTTTCCCATTCACACCGGGATTTAAAGCCCTTCTTTCTTCCAATCAACCCTTTTAGAAATACGGTGACAGCTTTTTCTCAATAAAAAAATCTCAAATACAGGATAAATAGAAAAAGGAATAGAATAATTATTATTTTTTATTTGTCTCTAAAAAATAGCCTTCTAAAGTTGAAAAAAACCTGTATAATATAGATTAAACACTTATTTTTATATATAAACTTGTTAAATGCCAGAAACAATATTTTAAACAAAAAAATGAAAGGAAGCAATTACTTCCTTTCTCTGGCATAAGCAACAATAGCGTCTTTGACCCCGTATTTGAATGCCACCACGATAGCAATTCCCCATGCCAGTGGCCCGAAGAACAGGTAAAGGATACTGGTATCAATTAGCATTGTATCCAGGGCAACCAGAATCACAATAAGAAGCAGGAAGCCCCTGAGGAGAGGAAGAATGATATCTGCTCCTTCTATCTCCATACCCTTGACAGTATTACTCAGGTAATCCATTACTATGTCTATAGAAAGAATTCCTATCACCAGGATCAGGATAGCTATGATGACACGTGGCAAGTATTGAGTAATATCTATCAACAGAATGCTAATCATATTTAACCGCAGGATATCAGACGCAGCCGTCAGGAAAATCAGATACCCGAATATTCTGATGATTCCAGCCACGATGCCTGAAGCTGTCAGTCCCCCGGATTTAATTGAAGCTCCGAAAGTAGTCTGTTCAAGTTTCTCATCTACTCCAGTTGAAATAAGCACATTCTTGAGCAGGTCGCAAATGAAGTCCACAATCAGCAAACCTATAAGCAGAACAACGAGAGCAGAGATTACAAGCGGGATGTAGAATATTACGAGATCAACGAAATTATTCACAACCCCGATGTTCAGAATGTCCAGAATGATTAAAGCGAAGATAATGTAGACGAACCAGCGGATGACTGCATCAAAAAAGCCTACCGTACTCATCTGTCCTCGTTTTATCATTCCACCTATCACGGTTTTGTCAACCAGATCATCAAGTCCTATTTTGTCCAGTATTTTCGCACCGATTTTTCCGAGAAACTTTCCCAATATTATTCCTACAATAATAAGAATAATTATGGCTACCAATGTAGGAATAAAAGCTATGAACTGGTCAAACATAGCATACAGACTATTCGTAATTTCAGTCCCAACCATATTAATACCCCTATACTTTAGCTTTAAACTGAAGACCTTTCCATTTTCCCCTAATTTTGGAAAAATCTACTACATATTTAACATATTATACTGTGGTATATATAAATATATTTAACTACAAACATTTAAATAACTTATTTCAAAGTTAAGAGCCAGCTTACACTGAAAATAATCCAATTTGCTTCAAAAGCCGAATATAAGATTCGGCAAAAAAGATCAGGCACAGAGCTTAAATTGATATAATTTCCATTAACTTAAGTGTTTATTTTTTGTTTAAAGGTGAGGCAGAGCCGTGAAATCGGGAACTTTCGGAAGGAAACAGTCAAAAGTCGGGCTTGCCCCCGGAACTCTTGTGCACGTGGGGGAAAAAAAAGCCGAAAAAGTCACAATTCGGGTCTGGATCTATAACGACGAGGAACTGATAGAAAAAGAACTGCAGACCATAGATGAGTGTCAGGCCCTCAAAAACCAGCCCGGAATGAAATTATGGATAAATGTTGACGGGCTCGACCGGACTGAGGTTATAGAAAAACTCGGGAGCTGTTTTGAGATCCACCCTCTGACTCTCGAAGACATACTCAATGCGGGGCAGCGCCCCAAAACGGAAGACTACGATTCCTATATTTACACTGTTTTAAAAATGATGCTCCTTGATACGGAAAAAGAAGAAATTGTTATTGACCAGGTGAGCATCATTATCGGGCCCAACTATATACTATCTTTTCAGGAAAGGGAAGGAGATGTTTTTGATCTCCTCAGGGAAAGGCTCAAAAATCCCGCTTCCCGCCTACGAAAGAGTGGAGTGGACTACCTTGCCTACGGCCTTATTGACGCTATAATCGACAATTATTTTCTGATTCTCGAACATTTTGGGGAAAAAATAGAGGATCTTGAAGACGAACTCGTCAGAGACCCGGACCCTGATACCCTGAAAATAATCCAGAAATACAGAAGAGATATGATTCTCCTTCGCAAATCGGTCTGGCCCCTCAGGGAACTTATTAACGGCCTCCAGAAAGTAGAGTCCGAGCTTATCACAGAAGCAACGCAGATTTATCTGAGGGATATTTACGATCATACCATCCAGGTCATAGACTCTATAGAAGCTTTCCGGGATATCCTTGCCTCAATGGTCGATGTCTACCTGTCCAGCGTAAGCAACAGGATGAACGACATCATGAAAGTTCTGACAATTATAGCCACTATCTTCATTCCTTTGACCTTCATTGCAGGGGTATACGGTATGAATTTTGAGTACATGCCTGAACTCAGATGGCACTGGGGTTACCCTGTAGTCATGCTTAGCATGATGTTACTGGGAATAAGCATGTTTTTTATTTTAAAAGAAAAGGTGGATCTAAGTCCCGTATTTTCCGAATTTCCCAATTTTCGGGCAGTACACATCATAACAAATTCAATTCCTGTTTTCCTTTTCCCCTCAACAGAAATTCCCTAAATCCTCTATCGTGTTTCATCTGGCCAAACACAGGTTCTACAGTAGACATTTTTTTCTGATACTTTTCCGTACCTTTTTCTGTGTTCAGTTTAGCCCTCATATCCTCCATTAAATATTCTCGAGGATCTCTTGTTATCGTCCTTTTTTCACTCATAGTACATGCATTTTTCAGCACACACCGATAACAATAGCTACAGACATAACACCTTAAATCAGGTTCACCTTTCCTCTTTTGTATTCTTGTAAAGGGAATTTCAAATGCAGCAGGACAATAATAACAGTCTTTTTCTTCATCGTATGTAAATAGAGACTAGAGACTTCCTGAACTTCTCAGTATGTGACAACCTGGGAAAAGATTTCTTTAATAGGGCCGAGATGAGTTGAACGGAATCAATAAATCGTATGAAAATCAGGCTTTTGCATGGCTGCCAGATGCATAAATGCAGTATCAGTTTGAGTCATTTGTTGCAGCTTACCTGAACTTCTAATGCATATTAGGTACCCATAAAGCAATATTTTTAAAAGAGGTCTTGGATGATAGGCTGAGCAGCCTTCCTCAGGAACTGTTACAAAATAGATTATTCAATCCCCTCTTTTTTAGGTTTGAATGTGTAGTTCCACTCTCCATGAAACTCATTACGGATAATTCCTAATTCTTTAACTTCCTCTTTTGTGATTTTAATCCTTTTTGGGTATTCATTCTTATCTAACATGCACTTAACTTTAAGCCCTTTTGATGTAGTTGTTGCCGCAATAAGATTCACAATTACTGTGTAGCTTGTAAGTGGTTTCCCTCTCCAATTCATGAATATGTAAGAAAATAACCTGTGCTCTATTTTATTCCATTTGCTTGTTCCTGGCGGGAAATGGCAAACTGAAATTTCCAATCCAGTTCTAACTTTTGTAACTCAGTTTTCCATAATCGTACTCTTGACCCATTGCTTCTCCCACAATCTGCAGTAACTAAGAGTTTTTTTGCATCAGGATACGACATACATCCCATCATATTCCACCATCTACGTATGCTTTCAACTGCAAAAGATGCCGTATCATGATCTATGCCAACATTTACCCATCCTTCATTATTGGCAATATCGTGGACTTCATAAGGATTTCCTTTTCCCAGTTCTCTATCCTTAAAATCATATACATTAACGTTCATGGGATCTTTTTTTGGACGTAATTCCATACCCACGCTCTTGAAATTTCCAGCCAACTCTTTCTTTTTTTTATCGACAGAGATCACAGGTTGATGTTCTTCCTGAAATTCTTCGCATTTTTCAATTATATAGTTGAATTGCTGATCACGGTCATGATGGGAAGCTCCTTCTATTGTCTTCCTATTAGCCTGTAAACTGTAACCAAGCATATGAAGCACATCTGCAACTCTTGCATGAGTTACCTTATGCCCCATCTTTTTTAGCTCTTCAGCCAACTTGCGAACACTTTTAGAAGTCCAATGCAAAGGGGATTCCGGATCACCACGGCTTGTTGGTTCAATAAGACTTTCAAGATCAGGTATAAGTGTGGGATCCTTATCAACACTCTTTTTGCGCCCTCCCCCTGGAGCTCGAATTTTACTATCAGGAATAGATATTCCACTTGCTCCAATAATTCCACTTTCTAGTTCTTTACAACCTTTTGAAATAGTATCACGAGAGATGCCTGTTGCACGAGAAACTATGCTGATTCCACCTTCTCCAAGGCTAATAGCTTCTGCAGCAGCAAATAGACGTTTGTTTTGTTCATCAAGAAAAGGTTTTAGCGATTTATACTTTTCAGAGACAATTTTCTCAAGTTGGTTAGCTATATATATGTTCAATAGGGGGAGCTTATATACAAAAAATGCCAGATCTATTTTGTTACAATTACTAAGTAGTTTCTCAAGCCCGACATTTTCGAGGCTGATCCTTCTTAAACTAATTTTGCTTTATAATTAATTGTTTTAGTATACAGGCCCAGGAAAGGTTTTTTTCCTGGTATTTATGAGTTGGTATTTATGAGTTGGTATTTATGAGTTGGTATTTATGAGTTGGTATTTATGAGTTGGTATTTATGAGTTGGTCTCGGTTATTCTGAAATATGGCAGCTCCTTGATGGCCAGACGAGCCATAGATTCCTCGACGTCTGGAGTGGGTTCCTTGATCCTCTCCGGGCATGCTATAACGTTGAGCAGCTCCTCAAGAGCTGGACTGCTCGATCTCCATGTGTAGTCGCTCCGTGTCTCAGCTGTAAAGATTTGCCATTCGATTTTTACTGACATAATAATCACCTATTTAAAAAGTTCTCTATGATTATACAGTTAAACTTTTGATGTGATTGATTTTTTTGACTCGGTTGATTTTTCAGTTCAATTGCGTATAACGCTATTAGATAACATCAATTCTTTAACTGTAAGCACTCCATATCACAACACATCCTCAAAAGAGATAGGATCAAAATAAACTATAGAGTCTTTAAGAGCCATACGAACGGATATGCTTCGTATACGATAATGTATCACAATACAGGACTTATGTAGTTGGACTGGGAATCAATAGCACCAAACCTCTAACTCTCTATAACGAATTTAAGCTGCAGTGCTTGTTGTAATTGTTTTTATACCCCAGGTACGTAAGTCCAGAATGCATTAGGTGATTAAGAAGAAAACCCGAAAGAGCTTTGATCCTTTTACTGTAGCCCCAATACAGTTACTCAAAGATATACTTTCTTAAGTTTATTTCTTTGGAATCGGATCAATTATTCCAGGTGGATCAATTATTCCAGGCAGTTCTTACTCACATACTCTATCAGTTGTTCCTCACTCTTTTGACTGATTTACCCACGTTATATACAATGTTCCTGTATTATTTTAAAATAATTATGCGAAAAATTGTTTCTGAACAAAAGATAGTTCCATATAAAATCTTTCAAAGTCGAACAACAATTTAATATTAATAGGAATTACGCATTTGCCTGCACAGCAGGCAACTTTTTAATTTTTTTAATTTTTCGGCTAAGGTATAGATTGGATTTCTTATAAATTGATTAATAGCATTTCTTGTAATGTTCCATTTCGTTTCAAACCATGTAATTCCTGCTTTTATTCTTTGGATTAAAATCTTAGAAATGCTCTTATTGCCACCATTTTCCTGATTGCTTTGAGATTCTTTATACTGGAATACCAGGTATCAAACAGGACAAATTCTTAAATTCTAAAGTCAACAGGGATTACAGCATCGTTAGATGTCCAGAACGGTTTCAAGATTGATGCCATTCACAACCTGGTGGTGTTTTCCATTCCATTGATAAGATATGAAGCTACAACTATCGGGCTTGCCAGCAAAATGAAGTGAAGCCGATATGTAAACTGGATTGTCGGCTTGGGCTCTTTAAGTCCATTGGCAAGACTGTGCTTCATTACTAATCCGAGGCAACAACCGTCAGGTGATCGTATCAGAGCATTATGTCTGCAGCAGAGAAAATCCGCCGGATACTTCCCCTCTGGCTCTCCAGACCCTTTCCGGCTGCTGCCCGGGCCATTGGATCGGCATCTGTAGGCAAGTTGAATGATAGGCTGGTCAACGCCTCAACCTGCGCTACCGGCACTTGCCATGTCTTGAACTCGTCGTCGAAGAACTCCAAGCTCTCCAGATAATTCTTCTGCGTACGCAGGTAGGCAGTGGCGCTGAGCTTCCCGCTCTTATTGACGAATGCCACCACCTTCCAGAAATCGGCAGGCAGGAGGTACTCATTGCGGTAAATCATATCGTCTTCGCGGAAGACGGGACCGGTGAATACCGATATCTGCACATTGGCATTATCTGTGGTCTTCAGTATGTAGTCTTCCACTTCTAGCCAACCATGCTGGTTGAGGCGCTTGTGCTGAGGTGAGCAGTTCGTAAAATGGAACGTATCCTCTCCCGCGTCCCTGGCATTTGGCCCCCAGCAGGGATCCAGCCGGCGAACCAGATGTCCGCGGTCAAGTGGATTTCCTTTATACAATTTGGGTCCGGCCTGATACTTCTGATCGAGGCGTGGATCAAAGTACCATTTGTCGCGGGTACGTTTGATTTTCTTCAGCTTCTTGCCGTCAATATTGGCCGCGGTATAAAAGGCCAGCCTTCGATCGGCATTCATCACAATCGAGAAGTGCAGGTAGGTGAGAATCTCGCCCCCGTCCTTAAGCTTTGCGACTTTGGACTGGAGATTATCGCCCAGCTTGGGAAGCGGCAGATGATGCAGAGGTCCCAGGAAATCGGGGTTGTAGCCATCCGCCAGGCGGTAATGTCCCGTGGGCAGTTCTCCCAGTTCTATTGCTGCGCCGGGGATGGGGGCCGGGGCGGTTATGATCGCAGGTCCGACCGGACCAGTGTCATGGCTGCGAAGTCTGCGCAGAGCTTCGGCCACCATCGGCTCGTTCTCGCTGCGCGATTCCAGTGCCTGGAAAATGCGGCTGATGCGCACTCCTTCATTGGCCACCCAGGCTATGGTGCTGGGATCGTCGATGCCTTCTTGATAGGACTGACCGTCTGTCTTGAGGATGTTACCCTGGGCATCTTTCATCGGCACTCCTGAGTGGTGCAGGCACACAACAAGCCATTGATCGTTGAATACGGGCGAACCTGAGGCTCCGGGCTGAGTGTCGGTCAGATAGTGTATCCAGTTGTCGAAGAGATCTACAACTTCGTTCTCCCGCAGGCAGCACTGCTTGAGACCGCCCTCAGGATGCTGAATGATAGAGACGTATTCGCCGGTCCGGACCTTGCCGGTGTCTTCCACAAGACGCAGTAATCCGTAATCGGTAAGCTTTGTTCCTTCTATGGCAACGGGTGCCACGGATACCAGCGTGAAGTCCAGGTCCGGATCGGTGACAAAGACCTCGTCCGGTTGCAGGTCGAAGGATTTTGATGTCTTTCGTCTACCGTTTATATCTTGCTCAAATTCGAACTCTACAAAACTTTTCCTTGCCAGCTCTGCTGTATCGAGGACGTGGTTATTTGTCAGCAGCAGATTTGGGCCGACAAGAAATCCCGTGCCGTAACCCTCTGGCCTTCCGAATGGGTTCACGACCTGGATCCTGCAGACGGGTCTGGCCGCGAGCAGTCCAAGTTCCAGATAGGAGATGCCGACTAGATCGCTCTTTCCTATGATCCTTTCCAGGGCCAGGTCATCACCTGGTTCAAGAAAGATCAGGCGTCTCTCTATGGGCTGTGCCTCCTTCAAGGGCATGATGATTTCACGTCTGAATCCCTCTCCCGGTCGCTCCGTTTCAGCAGCTCTCTGCCGGTTATAATACCTTTCAGAAGCTTTTCTCTGTTGCTCTTCTTTTCTGGCATTTTCAAGCATATCTTTCCCCCATTATAACTCAACAGTTTGAAATAATTAAAATACATGTCCAGATATTATATTATCGATCAAATATCATACTGCTAAAATTATAATATTTTTATATATATTAAAAGATAAGTTTAGACAAAATGATATAATTATTTGGAATTTTAGATCAGTACTAAATGTTTGGTTTATTCCACTATCGATGGACACAATATGTATTAATAGGATTATTCAGGCATTATTCTCCCTTAGACCCTCTTGGTCATTATATCGTAAAGTTTAGAACAGGCGAAACTCGGGAAGATAAATCGGGATCTTAAAAACGCACGTGAAATTCTCTGAATAACAGACACAAAAAAATGAAAAACAAAGTACTCTCGCACCAAAGCAGTTTGAAACGAATAAGACTCCCTGAAGGTCATTCTACCAGATAACCGGCCTCTCATTCTCTGGCCTGTAGAGTTTATCCGCTGGCTTTACGCTCGGGAACGCCCTGTAAAACTCAGGCAAGTTGAAGACCACGCCATTTACCCTGAACCTGGCTGGCGAGTGGGTATCGGTCAGCGCTCGCGTCCTCAGGAAGTCATCTGTGTCCGATTCCCTCCATACCTGAGCGAAGCTTAAGAAGAACCTCTGATCTCCGGTGAAACCGTCGACCATCTCCGACTCCCCTTTCGATGAAAGTTTATAGGCATGGTAGGCAATGGTCAGGCCGCCGAGATCTGCTATGTTCTCCTGCAGGGTCAGGTTACCGTTTACGTGCAGGCCGGGCAGCACCTCGAATCTGTTGTACTCGTCCACCAGGACCTCCGTGCTCCTGTTAAAGTTATTGGCGTCCTCTGGTGTCCACCAGTCCGTCAGATTTCCACTGGCATCGAACTTCCTGCCCTGGCTGTCGAAGTGGTGAGTCATCTCGTGTCCTATGATGGCGCCTATGGCACCGTAGTTGACTGCGTCATCGGCTTCCTCGTCGAAGAAGGGAGGCTGCAGAATGCCCGCAGGGAAGACTATGACTAACTTGTTATAGTCTGCATAGGCGTTAGTCTCCTGAGGGTTCATTTCCCAGAGATTGCTGTTTACGGGCTTACCTATCCTTTCCAGGCCGTTGGGACCGTGGTGGAACCGGAATTTGGAGGCCCTGAGGACGTTCATGACATACGAATCGTTTTTCACTTCAAGTTCCGAATAATTCAGCCATTCGTCGGGGTAGCCTACCTGGACGTCCAGGGACTCAAGCTTCATCAGGGCTTCCTTCTTTGTTTCAGGTTCCATCCATGTAAGGCTTTGAATTCTTTCCCTGAAGGCCTTCTTCAGGTTGGATACCATCCCCTGCATCCTGGCCCTGGAGCCCGTGTCGAAATACCTGTCCACATAGACACGGCCTATGGCTTCACCTATGGCTTTGTTTTCCTCATCAAGAACCCTCTTCCAGCGGGGCTCCATCTCCTGCTGGCCGTTAAGTTTTCTCTCATAGAAGTCAAAGTGCTCTTTCTCAAGGTCGGAGCTGAGATAGGGAGACGTAGCTGAGATCAGCTTCCAGCGCAGGAAAGTCTTCCAGTCAGCTGTACTCTCTTTCTGAAGGGCGATGCTCAGTTCCTTGAAGTAAGACGGATTTCTTACGTTGACCCCGGCTACGTTCGGGTGGCCCAGGTCGCTGAAGAAACAGGACCAGTTCATGCCAGGGGCAAAGACCTGAAGCTCCTCAAGGCTCATCCTGTTATACGTTTTGGCTTCATCGTTGTCGTCCACGTTGTTAAAGGATGCATTGGCAAGCCTGGTCTCTATCCTCATCACGGTTCTGGCATTATTTTCAGCGGTCTCCGGGTTATCTCCCAGGAAGACGAACATCCTGGTAACGTGGGTCAGGTACTGCTCTCTGATCCTGATAGATTCGCTGTCCTGCCTGAGATAGAAATCTCTATCCGGGAGGCCAAGGCCCCCCTGAGTAAGAGTGGCAATCATGACCTTGCTGTTCTTCTTGTCAGGCGCGGCGTACATGGAGAAGAAGGGGTCCATGCCATAGTCCATCATTTGCGTCGACACGGCCTGGACATCGGAAGTACTGGAAACATCGTCTATCATCCGCATCTCGGCTTTGATGGGGTCCAGACGCTGCTTTTCCAGGGTGGAGTTGTCCATTCCCACACGGTAGAACTCGCCGATCTTCTGCTCGAGGCTTCCCTCAGGGGCAGAAGTGTTGCTGGCTGCGTCTTCCACTATTTTTTTGACCCGGTCGGATGTTCTGTCCTTTACTATCTCGAACTCTCCGTATCGGAATTTGTCCGCAGGCACAGGGTGGCTTTTTATCCAGGCTCCCTCAGCATACTCATAGAAATCGTCTCCGGGTTTTACTGAAAGGTTCATGCTTCCGTGGTCGAAGGCTTTCTCATATCCCGGGGCGCTCGTGTTACCTATCGAGGTTTCGGAAGAGCCGGAGACCATGGGGATTAAAGCGTTAATCAATGCGATGCAAAAAACGAATAGATATATTACTCCCTTTCTCTTCATACCCCCTCAACTCCTATGGATCCTGAGGAGCCTCTTACACTGCAGCATGTAAAGGCTGCTCATTTGGGTTCTGTAAAAATCCTTTTTAATGAAACTGATTTTCCAGTTCGACTGCGTAAGTCCCGTTCATTTACTGCAGCTCCAGATACAGCTGCTCCGAAAATACCCTTCCGGTGCGTTTATTCGGAACAGGATCAATCTTTCAGCAGCTCTATATTCCCGTACTCTGATGATTATTCCTCATTCGTTTGTCCCGTTTGCTCCCGTTATAGAATATACAATTATCTCAGTAATTATTTTAAATTAATCATGATAAAATAAAAGTAAATTCAGTTTCTAAATGTGATTCTAAATGTGATTTTTTCATTTCTTGATTGAAACCATCAAGTGAAAAAAACGATCAACAGAAAATTCACAAAATAGAGTGCGTTAAGGCTTATAATTAATTGCAAAAATATTTTTTTACGGGATTGCCGATTAATCCTGAGGGGGGATTGTACATCTTAAAGTGTTTTTTTGAAAACATCAGAGTTTTACCGATGCTGTTGATATCTGGAGCGGAACAGGACTGCCGACTTGTCGAATAAACTCATCGGGCCTGTCAGGATCCCGTTCGAGAACACTACTTTACCTGACTACCTTTGTCTTGTAGACACCGATGGAGAAAAAAGGCCTCTGTTGATCGTCCAACCAGGCTATGACTGTACAGGTGAGGAGCTTTATTTTCAGGTCCATTCAGGTATAACTGGGAATCAGTTGTCACTCCTTAATGGAGGAGTTTATGACTTCGGGGGCAGCATTCTTCAAAGAGTTTCTCCGGACATCGAGGACATCCTGAGCGATGAGAACAAATCAAAAGCCTTTTTGACCAGGAGATTTTGAAGGCCATGGACCAGAGAGTTGAAATAGGCTGGGCTATAAAGCCAGTGGGATATATATTTTCGGAGCCAGGACGCCCGGCGATTACTTCCGGATGCTTCCCCTTTATACTCTGAAGGAAGTGGCTCCTCAGATCAGGTGCAACATGCTTGTAATCGAAACGGATAATGATACACTCATTCCAGGTCAGGCAGGGTCTCTCTATGATGCGCTGACATCTCCCAAGGAGTTCATGCTTTTATTAGAAAACAGTAAAATAGAGAAGTAGATGAATACAGGAAAAACCGGGAAATCTGTTGTTATATTCCCGGATTTTTCCTGCTTCCCAACCTCTGTTTATGTTTACTTCCTGTAAAACCCTTCAGGTTTTACCCAACCTCTTAGTGTATATGCCCAATTGTTTTGGGTCTCTCACTTTTATCGGGATCAGACACTGTTTCTTTTGACCAGTGCCCTGCAAGGAAAGCTCCGGACAGGTTATGCCAGATGCTGAAGATTGCACCAGGAAGCGCTGCTGCAGCAGTGAAATGTTTTATCGCAAGAGCCACACTGAGGCCCGAGTTCTGCATCCCTACTTCGATCGCCAGAGTTCTTGCCTCTTTTTCGCTGAGCTTCAAAGCCTTTGCAACCCCGTAGCCGCCTGTGAGCCCTAGCCCGTTATGCAGGATCACTGCAAGCAGGACCATGAGCCCGCTTTGTTCAAGATTCTCGCTGTTCGTCCCTATGATTATGGCAATTATGACTACTATGGCTGCTGCTGAAATTGCCGGAAAGACGTCCCTGACCGCCCGAATCCGCGCTTCAAAGAAATAATTGATCGCAAGTCCGAGCACTACAGGCACAATCACTATCTTTACGACGCTTACAAGCATGCCTGTAACGTCAACGTTCACTGTCTGCCCTATGAAAAGCCAGGTGAGGAACGGGGTTGCGAGAAAGGCAAGCATTGTGGAGACAGAGGTGAGCACTATCGAAAGTGCAACATCCCCTTTTGCAAGGTAACAGATTACATTTGAAGCCGTACCTCCGGGACAGCAGCCAAGCAGGATCACCCCCGCCATAAGGTCGGCAGGAAGCTTTAAGGCCAGGCTTACAGCCCATGCTGCAAGGGGCATAAGGGTGTACTGCATCAGAGTTCCCAGGAGAACCACATAGGGCCGCTTCAGGACCGCAAGGAAACTGCCCACTGAGAGTGTAACGCCCATCCCGAGCATGATCAGGCTTAAAAAGGGCACGATAAGCCCCTGATGAGGGGCAAAATACTCCGGATGCAGATATGCTACCGCAGATAAGAGTATTGCCCAGAGGGGAAATAATGAAGTGAACTTTTTAAGCATTTTTAGTACACCATCACATCAAATTGACAACTGAGTCATTAAATAAACTGAGATTGTCATTTAAATATATATCTATTTATTTACGATAAATAATAAAGCTGTAATTAATTTAGAAATTGTAACAACGAGAAAGAAGGTCCATTATTTGGCAGAACCGGAGAATAAAATTGTTATTGATTTCAACTTCATAATTTAATTGTTATCTTGTCAAATGTTACCGATTACTTATACTCCTGTTAAATGCTATCGATTGACTGTAATCCTGTTAACAACTCAGGATACTCGAAATTTCTCAAACATCCGATTGCTATCTCTGACGTCCGGTTGCTACCTTTATATACAGGCTCTGCCGATACAATGCCCCATGAGACTGGATGCATATCTTGTAGAGATGGGACATTTCAAGTCCAGGGGACGGGCCAAAACTGCCATTCTTGACGGAAACGTGAAAGTCAACGGCATCACGGTAACAAAAGTCTCCAGGGACGTCTCGATTGACGATGTAATAGAAGTTGCCGAGGGCCTGGATCAGCCTCAGGGCTACTTCAAACTCCGGTTTATTCAGGAAGAAAGTGAGGTCCTTAAACCCGGGGACAGGGTTCTCGACCTGGGATCAAGTGCGGGCGGTTTTCTCCTTTTTGCGTCAGAGATTGTGAGCCATATAAAAGGTCTGGAGTTCAGCCGGGATTTCAGGAGCGAGCTTGGAAAAATTGCGTTTGAAAAGGAAAATGTTGAGGTAATATTCGGGGATGTATTTACCATACCTCTTAAAGAGCTCTCTGAAGAGCCTGTGGACGTTATTCTCTCGGATATGACTCTTGAGCCCGAAGACTCGATCAAAGCCCTATCCAGAGTGCTTCCTCTCTTGAAGGAAGGGGGAAAACTGCTCCAGGTAATAAAAATCCCAAAGAAGAAAAACCCGAAGCCTATACTGAGCAGGATCGAGAACCTGGGACTTGAAATCCAGAAGGTTGTTAGTTCCGAAAAACAGGAGATCTACGTGGTTGCAAGAAAACCGCTACCTGAAGAAAAAGAATCAGCCTGAAAAAATAGGCTTGGGAAAAAGACACGAAATCCGAAAACAAAACGGCCTGAAGAAAAAGAAATAAAGGAACACAAACGGATGAAATTTGATGAAAAAACCGGCTCTTTTCCTGAAGAGCCCGATTGTACGGACATGTGCAACACGCATAACTATGCAAACGAAACCGGGCTGAGAATCTATGGGCAGGGAAAACCTGTTCGCCTCTTTGTTGCGGGACTGCATGGGGATGAGTGGAAGGACACAACGGAAATCCTGCTGAAAATAGAGCCTCCCGAAAACGGCATCCTTGCAGTGATCCCTCTTGTCAGCAAGGGAGAATATATTTCAACTCTGGACCCGGCTTACTATCCGGTAATGGGGACTGATATACTAAAAGCCGTTGAAGCCCTGAACCCAGAGGTTTACATTGAACTCCATTCCTATTCCGGAGAAAACCTCGAAAAACTCGCAGGAAGGGACAGGTTGGAAAGGATTGGAGTGCCTGCCTACAGCGTCCTTAAAGCAGGAGTATTGCTGGGTTCGGTTTCTCCCTGGATTCGAAGGGAGTATTTCCCAAAAGAAGCCCTTTGCCTCTCTTTTGAGATCCAGAAAGGAAATCCTCTATCAAGGGAATTTGTTGCCGATATGCTCGAAGTCCTCAAAGAAACAGGATCAAGAGACGAGTTTATAGAATACCTGAAAAAAGAATTTCCCGAACAGGCAAGAAAAGCTATTGAGGACTACCGCCGCTTTTACGGGGAAATCTGAGAGTTTGCCTTCTACTTCTCAATAAACACAATATTGAAAAAGTACAATATCGAAATTGTCAATATTGAAAAAAGAATAATACCGAAATAGTCAATATCGAAATCGTAATTATTAAAAAATGAATATTTATCCGTATTTAAGTAAAGCGTTCAGTTAAGAGTCTGTTTTAAGGAAGTCATTTCTCTTTTTACTGAAAGCCTTTAATAAGAGTTATTCCGATTACAGTTCGAACCGATAATGATCAAACATATGAAAAACAGATCAAATGTGATTTTATGATCACAGTGAATTTTCTCATTCTCTTACTTGGCCTGGTCTTTCTGGTTAAAGGTTCTGATTACTTTGTAAAGTCAGCCTCAACGATTGCAAAAAAGCTTGGCGTTTCGGAATTCGTTATAGGGCTAACTCTTGTGGCAATAGGGACCTCAATTCCGGAACTTGCTTCTTCCATAGCCGCTTCTATCCAGCAGGCTAGTGGCATTGTAATAGGGAATATTGTAGGCTCTAACATTGCCAACATAGGCCTGATTGTGGGAGTTGCTGCGTTTCTTTCCCCTATAAAAACCGAAATTGACATGCTCAAAAGAGACGGCTACATCATGCTCTTTTCAGCTTTGCTCTTCTTTGTTTTTGCATTTAACAGAGAATTGTCAATTATAGAAGCGGGTCTCTTTGTACTGCTGTATATCGCTTATGTGTTTTTTCTGTTCGAAGAAGCCGAAAAATATGAAGGTAAACTCCATTTCAAAGAGTTCATAACGTATTTTTTCAAATTCAAGTATATAAGCAGTGCAGTGCAAAAGCTCAATGGGAACCTCAACAGAAACTCCAAGTCAGATCGAAACTCTGAGTCAGGAAATGTAAATGAACGGCCGGAAGGGGGATTTGCAAAAGATATCTTTACCCTTGTGTTAAGTTGTGCAGCAATTGTAATCGGGGCAAAGTATTTTGTTCAGGAGTCGATCTTCTTTGCAGAACTCCTCGGGGTTCCGGACACCATCATAGGTACTACTCTGGTTGCAGTCGGGACTTCCCTTCCGGAACTTGTGGTAACGGTATCTGCAGCAAGGCAGGGTTACGGGAGTATAGCCCTTGGGAACGTGATAGGTTCAAACATCACAAACATATTTTTGATTCTGGGGCTTTCCGGGGTTCTTTACCCTATATCCGTTGCAGAAATAAGCCTTTCTTTTACGATCCCCGTCATGATAGTCATAAGCCTGATCCTACTTGCCTTTATCAGCACAGGTTGGGAAATCAAAAGGTGGGAAGGAGTGGCTTTGATGGTCTTTTATGCAGCTTTCCTTGTGGTTTTATTCTACATCTGAGTTTTTAAGGGTTGGAGCCTTCAAAAAGGCTCAAAAAACTCTTTTTTTACGTCCTCAGACTAAATGGTTTTTTGTCTCTGATAATGAACGCAGAAGTCATTTTCAGAGGTACAGGTATAATATTTACAACAGTATCCATTCAAACCCCTTTCATCAGCCTGATTATAAATTTTATAATTTCTTTTTGAATTTCGTTTATCAACGGATCTATAAATTGCAGGCAATTAATTATGCGCTTGCAGGTTCTTAAAGCTCCGGCGTAGGAGAACGAACTTTTAATTTTGGAACAGACAAGTAATAAACATCAATAAACCTGAAAATATTGGAATTAAAAAATTGTCATTGAGGAAAAACCTGAAAGCTGCCTGAGAATTGAGTTCTTTTACTGTCTGTAAATCCACAATGCTTTCCAGCAGCATTCCTCCGGTTGATCCGACAAAGGCCTGAGCAGGAGTTACAAAAAATAGTGAAGCAAGGAAGGCAGCAATAATTCCTGCAAGAGTTCCTTCCACAGTTTTTTCTTCCGAGTAGGGCAACTTATGCCTGCCTACAGTAACGCCTGTAACGGTTGATACCGAGTCTCCGAATCCCACTATTGCAATCGAAGCGTATACGATTTCTTCAGGGAAGAGTACAAGAGACGGAATTATTCCGCAAAGGAGCAGGATATTCCCTTTGAGAGGAATGTTCTGCTTCTCAGGTCTTCCCCATCTGCACAGAAATGGTGAAAGTGAAGGGGGAAGAATATTCTTTAAAATCACAAAAGATGTTGCCAAATAAAAAGCAAATAGCAAAAGAAGGATCCATAATGCTTTTTCTCCTGTTGCATAGATAAGAAGAATAAAAAACACCCCAGTAAGAAGGTGAATTAGCTGGCGTCCAATCTCTCCTTTAAGAGATGAATTTTCGTCCTGATATTCGCACCTGTCTCCTTCCGTATTTCCGGCTACCATAAAATCACCTCGTCAGCTCACACCTTTGATTTCAATTAATCTCCCGGGTCGAAGTTTTGCAGAATAAAGGAAGAAACACGATCCGAAACGTTAACCCAGCAATTCCCCGGTTCATTCTTATTACAGAAATTATTTAGCAGATATAATAAATGTGTGCTGGATAAATGTATGTCCGATCAGGATCTCAAATTAGCTCTCAAAATCTCTGATCTAATTTGACAATATTTTCTTTAAAAGTACCTCCCAAATGAATTTTTGTTTCCGGTCTTATTTTGAATTTCTGTCAGCACCAGTAGTTGATATGCTATGAAGCTCAATAAAGAGTATAGTTTTCTACTTTTGTTTCTTTCCCTTTTGATATCGAATTTTACTGTGTCTTTAATATGTCCATGTACCTTCTCACACTCAGATCTCTTTTTGTATTGTTCATCGAATCCTTCATCGCTTATGTTTTGGTTTCTCAGGTACATTCCAACCTGTTCTTCCCTTCCATTTTCGTATAGATATTTTAGTTTGTTTTCCATTGTTGCATGAATATCTCCGCCTATTTTCCACATTTTGTTGACCCGATGATCGATTCTCTCCTCTTTACCTTCTTCATTAATTACAGAGTTTGAAGCGTAAGAGATAATCGGTTTTGCATTTAGGTGGTACCATATGTCAGAATGGTTGAGGAACGAATCATAACCTCCATCTGCTGAATACAATTCAATATCGGCATTCGTCTTTTTTAGAGCTTCATATGGTTGATAAGTTCTGGAGAATCCCCTGCAACACCTTTTGTATGGGTTATAAACAGGATAGGTTCCAATCATTGTGATGTGTGACTTATCCATTTTACATTCATAATGTGGATTGTAATCATCATGCTTATCGTATCTTGAAGCTTCAAGAGGCGTAGAATCGATCTTAGCTTCCTTTTCCTGAGAAAGTTTATGAATTTTTTCACCTAACATCATCATGATCTCATTGATTCCTTCTTCTCCAAGCCTATAATTAACAAAATGGTGAAGGTTAGCGAAAAAAAGAATAGATTTTTAAGTCAAAATTCTAATTTGAGATCATTAATTCACAGAATTGAAAACAGGTATAAATCTATTAGGACGATTTCATTAAGGTAATTATATGTAAGGAATTCAAAGAGGAATAGATCTAAAAAGGAATGCAATTTTTCCTTTTGTCTCTGCCCGGGGCTATTTTCTTGAATTTGATTTCGATTTCCAGGCCTTTTTTTTCAGTATTCGGGCTTCAATTAGGGCTCCGGCCTTTAACCTTCTGGCCCTTAAATCCTTAATCCTGACTCGTGTACTGTAATTCCCTGGGGGTCCGTCAGGTGATATTTTCCCCCTTCGTCCTTAAGGATCCCTTCCTTTAGCAAGAGGTCCATGTGATATTTATACATGAAGTCATTAAGGCCTGATTTCTCCTTTAATTCTTCTTTTTTTATTCCGGAAAAACCTACAATCCTCACGAGTTTTCTCCTCTCGGAATTCAGGGCGACCTTTCCCATCATTACATGGTCTTTTTTAATAGCTTCAGCTTCACTTGGCTCCTTCTCGGAATTTATGTAGGCTTCAAGTTCGTCTTCTTTTTGCATATCAATATCCATGTATTTTTCAGATATAGAGTTTTTAATCATCATATTATTTCTGTTTTTTTAATTTACAATCTTTTTAAAGGATTTCAAATTAGCTCGCAAAATTTCTGCACTCTCTCCCCGCCTGCAAAAGCTCAGCCGGAGAATCCCATAGTTCCGAAACCTGCCTGTCCAGAAGTTCTTCCGCACTGCAGCATCCCCGCATCCGGACAAAAAAAGTATTCACATATCTCAAAGTGCCGTCAAAATCCATCGTTATGAGGCCTACAACCGCAGAGTCTGCCTTCCACTCAAGCTTATCCGGCTGTTTCTCTAAGTGAGGCTTTTCCTGAGCCTTTCACCCCCTTCGGCTCTTTTCTTTCCCCTTATCCTTTTGATATGGGAGAAAGTCAATCAGAAAAATGACTGAAAAGGAAAAAGCACGGATTTAAAAAATCCTGCTGTGAATCAAAAAATTTAGCCTGAAGATAACATTCGTTTTCGACAGAGATCTCAGTCAAGGAGGGTAAAGTACATTCTTCTGTTGCTCTTTCCTTTGTTCTGAAGTTTTTCGATCTTTAGACCCTTTATCTCTCCTGTGTTTTTCAGGTGCGTCCCCCCGCAGGCTTCAATCGTGATGCCTTCGATCTCCACAAGGCGGACTTCGCTGATATCTTCTGAAAAACCTTTGGCAAGGGTGGTTAACCTTGAGAGTTTTTCTTCAGCTTCCTTGCGGCTGACAAGGTAGAGGTTTACGGGATGGTTTTCGGCTATTACTTTGTTTGCAATTTTCTCGTATTCGGCAAACTTGTCCCTGTCAAAAGTTTCAAGGCTGAAATCCACCCGGCTCTGGTCAAGCCCGAGCTGGTTTCCCGTGATCTGGGCTCCGGCTTCTCTTTCGATCACGTTTGCCATCACATGGGTTGCCGTATGCATGCGCATGTGCCTGTAGCGCCGGTCCCAGTCAATGATTCCCTTTACCCTGTCTCCGGCTTTCAGTCTCGAAGCTACCTTTTCACCTGTCGGGACAATTTCATGGCTTATATCCCCATTGAACTTACCAACATAGACAACCTCAAACTCCACCCCGTCTTCCTCTCGAACAAGCTTTCCTGTATCATTGGGTTGCCCTCCGCTTTCGGGGTAAAATGCTGTGCGGTCAAGGACAACATACTTATCATCTGTCACTTTTTCAACGGTTGCTTTAAACTCTCTCAGGTAACAGTCAAGGAAATAAAGTACTTCTTTCATTGGTATCCTCTCTTCTCAAAAATATATTATCAGGTAAATGGATATTCCTTTAAAAGAGTTTCCAAATCTTGCGTTAAAGGTATCATTAAAAAAGAATCTTTATTAGTACTATTGCTTCCCTTTCTTCCCTTTCCAAAAAAAATACTTCACTCGACCCGGGGTACATCATTCAAATTCACAGGATAGTATAAGGCGCATCCTCCAGCTTGTCTGGCGGCTCTTCCCATAAAGAAGAAAGAAATAGAGTAAGAAAGAGGAATCTGGAAAATTCAGAAAAAAGAGAGATTACAATTTGTCTTTTCTCTTCGTCTTATTTACGGGAAAGACCGCTCTCCTGCGTTGAGCGGGAAAGAATGACCCGTTACAGTGAATAAGGTTGTTACAGTGAATAAGGTTGTATGGGTCAGAAATACTTGCAATTCATGAGTGACTTGGTACGATGAATAAAGTTGTTTTTCCCTCTTCACTCATTCTTTTTACTCCACAGTGCACCTGCGAGCAAAAGAGCGATACATGTCACAAAACCAAGGGCTGGTATATTCCTGTCACCTTCACTACCATTTTCGCTGCCTCTTTTGGTGGAATTTTCCGTATTTTCGCGTGTTATCCATACTTCCGGAACCCCGTCTGGACCTGTTTCAGGAGAGTTATTCTGCACGTCTGTATCGGAAGAAGACCTTAAAGATCCGCTCTGCTGGCCGGCAACTGCAAAAGCTGCAAAACCCGGAGTTTCGGATTCAAAATAGAAGAATGCTTCATCTTCTCCGGTGATCCGGGAAGGAAGTCCTGTCCAGTTCGAATCCGAGTACCTGTAAAGAGAAATAGAAGCCGGATAAATTCTATTTTCGGAAATCCAGTCTTTTTCTACCATGAAACTGACTGTGGGGTTCTGAATGTTCTCAGGGGAGGCAAAACCGCTGTTGCCGGCCCAGATATTTAAGTGTCTGTAAACTTCGCCTTCCGGCAGGTCTGAAACCAGAACGGACTGATTTTTCAGCATTTCCACGGTAACTGTGACTTTTCCGGCGTTTTTCCTGGCATCAAACTCCACAGCTGTTACAGGGGTTGCGTTTCTGGCAAAATAAAACCGGATATGCCTTCCACTGGTGACGAAATTCTGCACCAGTTCCTTGCTTTCAACATTACTTGCGGGCTCGGGGGAGCCGCCTGCACCGCCTCCTCCGCTTCCTCCACTTCCACCGCCCCCTGAACTTTTGATGCTCCTGCTCACATTATCTTCACTTGTGTCCTCAGGCATGTCCGTCTCTTCGTCTGCAGGAGAGGTTGTCAGGGTCCAGCTGTGCTGCAGGGTTGAAGAGCCATTTGTTGCAATAACTGTCAGGGTGTATTTCGTTGGGACAGGGGTTGAAGTATTGCTCTCGGTTATACTGCCCGCAAATTCGCCGGTATCTACGGAAAGGGTAGCAGAAGGGGCAAATTCACTTGTCTGGAGCAGGGCTTCGTTTAGCAGCCAGCTGAAAGTGCAGTCTCTAGTAGACTTGATCCCGAATTCCAGGGTATTCCCGTCAATTAAAACCGTGCTCTGGGCAGGAGTTGCACTCCCTATCTCAAAACCTCTGGAGTAAGCTGACAATCCGGCAATAAGGGGGGAAGAATCACTGCCGTAAGGGGTGTCTCCTATCCCGCTTCCGTCTGAGTCCGAGCCGTTATAATCCGAGTAAAAGTTTCCAAACCGGCTCTCGTAAATTCCTCCATTGTACAGGTAGCGTATTTCCGTATCCGTGTTCCAGGTGTTTGAAAGCCCTGTTTCTCCTGAAGAACTTTCATTTATATTTAGGCTGTTCTCGAACTCGTTTTCAAGGATTCTATTCCGGAAAGAGTCTGTTAACCTGAGCCCTTCCGCATTATTCGATAGGTTGTTGCCTGTAAGGGTATTGTCAGGTGACTCTTCGAGGAGGACTCCCTGACTGCAGCCTGATATCTTATTGTTCTCAAGTGTACAGGCGGCTGCACTTTCCAGATATATGCCAGCCCCTCCGGCTTCATCATTTCCTCCGGAGTCATCAATTTTTCCAGAGTTACTTATTCCAGAGCCACTTATGCCAAAACCGCTGATCTTTGCAGCATTTGCAGTCACATGAAAAACGGGTTCTCCAGAGTTTTCAGCTTCGAGAACGGTATCATCAGGCTTTCCGGAGGCCGAACTGATATTCAGAGCCCAGCGCACATCCACATTTTCCCTGTACGTGCCAGGATATACCAGAACGGTATCTCCTGGTCTGCTGCTGTTTATGGCATCCGATATCGAGGAGAAATCTCCTTTTCCGTCTGTTTTCACAGTAAATGTGGAGGGATCGGCTGAGGCCTGTTCATGCAGCTTTAGGGCGTCTACAAGCCCGTATCCAAAAACATTATCGTATCCGGGCTCCCCCAGATCGGTTGATGAGGTTGAAAGTAGCCGTTTTATGTCCATAGCTGATTTTTCCGGAGCCGCGCTCCAGACCAGCGCTGCAATGGCTGCAACATGAGGACAGGAAGCGCTAGTACCGTAAAACGTCTCCGAAACCCCGCCTGTACCTGTGACATTTACACCATCGAGTCCTGAGATGTCTATCTTTGGACGAATTTCAGGAGATGGATAGTAAAGCGTAACCGGGCCAACGGAAGAGAAGTACTCGATATAATAATCCCCGGATCCCCCTGTCCCGACTGCCCCTACGGTTATCACTTCCGGAAGAGCCGGGTGCCCGAAAATAGAGTCTTTGGAAACGATGTTTACAGCCCTGAGCGTTGTCCCGGGCCAGTAGTAAACGTAGAGTTCGAGTTCACTGGCTTCCCCTGAAGTTTTTCGGACCTCGATAGATGCGTTAAGGGTTTCATTTTCACTGTTGGTATACATTATGTATTCAAGGGGGAGATTGTCCCCTTCCTGATAGACTTCACTGGACGCGATAGTCTCCAGAGTATTTCCGTCTTTGATGAAAAGGTCATAGTTATTTCCCGAATGTTCCCACCTGTCGTCCCACTGGAGAAAAACCCAGACTTTTCCCGAGGGCTGGATCTCAAGCCGCAGGTTCTCGACTTCTCCCTTCCCACGGCTGAAGTCGTGCCAGCCACTTCCGTTGTCATAAAAAAAGCCCTGGTAATGGCTGTCTCCTGAATTTCCTGCAGAGCTTACGTAAAGAAGATCGTGCTCTTTTATAACCTCTCTCACATGGGCTGCCACTGTCCCGTCTTCAAAGAAGGGTTCGGCAAGCCAGCCTATATCATCGCAGATAACCGTGCATCCTTTGCTAACAAGGACATCGACCGCCCTGTTGAATTCGAGCCTGCTATTTCCGCAGTCGTGGAAATACAGTTCTGCTCCCGGAGCGATATCGTAGACGATTTCAAGCATATTCGTGCCTTCATTACCCCCCATATTATTGCTCAGGACATGTACGTCGGAAGGCAGGTCCCCCGTAGCCTGGGCGTCCTCAAGGTTGTCCACGCCGTCGGATATAATCCCGATTTTTATTCCTGTTCCGTTTACTCCGTAAAGTTCCCTGAGGCTGGACGCGTTAAGAATCGAGTCTCCTTCCGTAACCGTATTTCCCTGCCTGACAAAAGGAGGCAGGACAGTTTGAATATTCCTTACCTCAGAAAGAGCAGCCAGTGTCTCAAGGGATTCAAGCGGAACCCACGCTACTGCAATATGATTTTCTTCGTCCCTGTCCTCAACCTCGCAGTATCTGTCAAGTATGCTGCTGTTTGCAGATGGCTCCAGATAAATGTACACGTAAACTTTTTCATCCGGATAAGAAGAAGTTTCGCTGGAATTTTCTCCCGAGCCCGCAGCAATTTCCTGATATTCTCCGGAAAGAACCGCTCTTCTCGAAACAGGATCTTCCTGCTTCAACTGGCCCAGTTCTACCATACGGGTTTTCAGGGTTTCAGCTGACTCTTTCCCGGACAGATATCTTTCGTCACTCAACTGCAGAAGGTCACCTGAGAGTTTCTTCTGGGCAGGGCTTAGGGTCTCTTCCGAATAACCCTGCCCTCCATTATCCACGGAAATACTGCTGTTTCCACTGTTGTTTTCCCCCTGAATTAGTTCAGCTGCAAAAGCTATCTGCATAACAGTAACCAGAAAGATAACGGATAGGCACCATCTTACTTTGCTCATAACGACCAGTGAATCAACTTTTCAAATATCCGGAAAGCTCCTGATAGATATATAAAAATGCAGGTAACGGATAAACTCTCTAAAAAAGCTCTCGTCCCCACGAAACTTTGCTCCCTGAATAAAATTAACGAGCTGATAAGTTATAAATTCATAAGATTATCTGATAAGATAAACTGTTACTGTAACTGTCAGATTGATAATCCTGATGTTGTTTTTACCGTTTTAACATCTCTCAAGCAGACTCGTATAAAGGATAATTGCAGTTTCATTTTTATAGTTGTATTTTCATAAAAATGATACGTAGGCCGGGAGGGTAGTTTTGCAGACTTACGGCACTGTCCGGCTATCTTAGACTAAATGAGGAAATAAAAATGAGAGGGAAAGTAGCCGAATTCCCTGCAGAATGTAAATCTATCCTGATGTAAATCTATCCTGATGTAAATCTATCCTGATGTAAATAGGACTTAAACTTTCTAAAAATACTTGTTTTCAAGTTTCTTCTTTAGTCTCAATTTTCTTTCTGCGTTTTGGGCAGGGCCGCTAGACAAGCTGGCGGATACATCTGATATTTAGCTGAAATTAAAAATCGGTTTTCGGTGTTAAGAAAAGCATCCTCTTAGCTATGGAGACACTTGTTGAGTATATTTATCTCTCAATTGTAGCGCCTGCTTGCAGATGGTTTTCTACTGGACTGGCTGACCGGCCGGCACAGACCCAATGAGGCGCTGGGGAAGAAAAAAGGTAGATTCCCTCCTTCTGGATTCCGGAAGCGATCAAACAACCGTCAGGAATTTTCAAAGTGAAGAAAGCTTGAAGAATTAATTTTGGTATTGTTAATTAAATAGAGGTAACTCTTTATTTCTGTGTTTCATCAATAGAAGAACAGAGTACTTTAGCATTTCAAGACTCTTCGTATAACACTTTGTCTTTCGTCTCAACCTTGCCAGAAAGTGCCTCAATATGCCATTATATCCTTCAACTGTATACGTTTCTGCTTTGGATTGAGTATGAATGGTTTCAGGAATAAACTCTGCATATGCCCTCCAGTGATCAGTCATCACTTCTCCAATCTCTTTCTTCTTTAATTTTTCCCAGAGTAGTTGTCCAGTTTTCGTTCCTCTGCTACCAAAAGAGCAGTTGATGAACTTTTTCCCAACTCTATCAACAGCAATCCAGATCCAGCAATATTTTTTTTGTTACCGATGTAAGTGTGCATCTCATCCAGTTCAACAATAGATATCTCATTTTCGCTTTTTAGCTCCTCTATCTCCTGACCAAATTTCTTTATCCATTTTTGGACAGAAACATGACTTACCCCTAAAAATCGTCCTATTGAGCGAAATCCTAATCCCTCAAGATAAAGTTGCAAAGCCTGTCTCTTAACTAGAGGAGAACTAGCAGTTGATTTTAGCTCGACTGAATAGTTATATCCACAATCGTGGCATTTGTAGCGTTGACGTCCACAAACTATACCGTTTTTTGTGTGATTGGAACTTTTGCATCTTGGGCAGTTCATGCAGAAATATAGGTTTTCATAATATATAACTATAATTAACTACCAATGCCAAATTTTTAAAGGGGGAAGAGGTCGGAGTATTAAGAAATAATATCCCCTTTAATAGGAGCAGCCTATAGTTCTTATTACGGTTTTCAGGACACGAGTGAAAAAAGATAAAGCAGCACCGGTGCCAGAACAACTGTAATAAGGCCGGCAATCCCTATTGCAAGCCCGCTCATTGCTCCTTCGGTTTCCCCGAGTTCTATTGCCCTTGTTGTCCCGAGAGCATGGGAAGCTGTGCCGATTGCAATACCGACTGCAACCCCATCGTTTATGCGGAGGCAACGGCAGATGAAAGGCCCAAGTATAGCCCCTATTATTCCTGTTACTATAATTGCAGCTACGGTTATTGCGGGGAGGCCTCCTATCTGTTTTGAGATCTCTATTCCTATGGGGGTTGTCACGGATTTCGGGACAAGGGAATTGGTTATAACTTCATCAAGCCCGAAAAGGCTGGAAAAGATGAAGATGCTTGAAATGCCTGCAATACAGCCTGCAATTATACCTGTTATTATGGGAAGAGCATCGCTTTTCAGGAGCTGGATTTTTTTGTAGAGAGGAACGGCAAGGACAACGGTTGCAGGCCCGAGGAAGAAGGAAATGTAATCTCCGCCCACATTGTAGGTTTCAAAATCTATCCTGAAATAAAGGAGAAAAAGAATCACAAGCACAAAGCCTATAAGAAGAGGATTGAAGACCGAAGAACGGGTTTTTTTATAGAACAGAGTACCTATCTGGAAAGCAATTAAAGAAAGAAGAATTCCAAAAAGGGGTGTATTCACAAACTCTTTCAAAAAACCGGCCTGCAATTCAGCCTACCTCTCTTGTTTTTCTTTCGCGCTTTTGTATTTTATTATGTATATTTACTCTTTCTGATGCCTGTATTCTTTCGGATACCAGTGCTTTATCAGGAACCTTCTCTGTCTCACTTTTCCCTTTTCCAGAAAAGATCTCCTTCATTGACCTTTCTTGGAGGAATTTTTTGACAAACTCTACTGTCAGCCCGGTTACCCCCAGAATAACCACTGTTGAGACAACGGAAATCCCGATGACTGCGGTCAATTTTCCTTCAAGCATAGCAAAACAGGTTATAAGGCTGACTCCTGCCGGAAGGAAGAAAAAAGCCAGGTTATCAAGTAGAAAATCGCTGATCCTGTCTATCATTTCGAGCTTGATCACACCCGAATACAGGCCGAAAAAAAGGATTAACATGCCCAGAATATTGCCCGGAACGGGCAACCCGAAGACCTTCTGAAGGAAATCACCCAGAAAATATATACCAAGAATAATAGAAAATTGTTTTAGCAAAACCTTTTTTGCCTCCTGTTGACTGGAAATGGACTAAATAAATACGATTATAAATACCTTCTCAATAATTAGAAAATTAGTTACAGTGTAACCAAGACCCAAAAACAACCGGGATATTTGCTTTTCCAGATACTTACCTCCATATACCGGCTTCCAGATTCTTTCCTTTAGATTATTTTCCCAAGATTCTTTCACATTTACGATACTTTCGCACCTTCATGATACAAGCTGAACGTTTTCAAAGGGCACACAATAAATTCATATCGAGCAAACTCCTATTTTCATTTGGTGTTCTGATGGGAGAAAAGCACTTAGTATACATGGACCACGCAGCCACCACTTTCACAAAACCGGAAGTGTTTGAAGCTATGCTGCCTTTTTTGAAAGAACATTTCGGAAATCCTTCTTCCCTATATTCAATCGGTAGAGAAGGCAGGGAGGCTGTGGAAACCTCAAGGGAAAAACTTTCAAAAGCACTTGGAGCCAGGCCTGAAGAAATTTATTTTACCTCAGGGGGCACCGAATCGGACAACTGGGCTGTCAAGGGGACGGCTTTTGCCAGGCAGAAAAAAGGAAAGCACATTATCACCACGCCAATCGAACACCATGCAGTGCTTTACCCCTGCGAGTATCTCGAAGCGCAGGGATTTGACGTAACCTATCTGCCTGTGGACGAATACGGGCTTGTAAACCCTGCGGAAGTGGAAGCTGCAATAAGAAAGGATACCGTCCTGATCTCGGTCATGTATGCCAATAACGAAATCGGGACACTCGAGCCTGTTCCGGAGATAGGGGAGGTTGCCAGGGAACATGGAATTCCCTTTCATACCGATGCCGTACAGGTAATCGGGAAAGTCCCCCTTGACCTGCAGAGAGAACATAAGGATGTGGACATGCTCTCCCTTTCTTCGCATAAATTCTACGGGCCAAAAGGAATCGGAGCCCTTTACATAAGAGAAGGAACAAAAATTGACAATTACATGCACGGAGGCGCGCAGGAGGGGGGAAAACGCGCGGGGACAGAGAATGTTGCAGGGATCGTGGGCATAGGAAAGGCGATAGAACTTGCAGCTGCAAACATAGAAGAACATAATGAAAAGCTCAGGAAAATGAGAGCCCGTCTTATGGCCGGAATCCTGGAAATTCCTTACTGCAGGCTAAACGGGCATCCGGAAAAACGCCTTCCAGGAAACCTGAACTTTAGTTTTGAATATATCGAAGGAGAATCCCTGCTGCTCATGCTTGACCAGATGGGAATCTGCTGTTCAACAGGCAGCGCCTGCTCTTCGGGTTCTTCTGAGCCTTCGCATGTGTTACGGGCAATAGGCATACCCCCAAAAACCGCCCAGGGCACGCTGCGCCTGACCCTTGGAGATGCAAATTCCGAAGAAGATATCGATTATGTCCTTGAAGTGCTGCCTGAAGTCGTCGGAAAATTGAGGGCCATATCTCCATTCTACAAGCCGGAAAGTAAATGTGAAAAGTGAGGGAGTTTTATGTACAATAAAAAGGTGATGGACCATTTCATGAATCCGAGAAACGTGGGAGAAATAGAGGATGCTGACGGCATAGGAGAAGCCGGAAACCCTCATGGGGACCAGATGAAAATTTTCCTGAAAATCCGGGGCAACAGGATTGAAGATGTAAAGTTCAAGACATTTGGCTGTGCAGCAGCAATCGCATCCAGCAGTATGGCAACCGAATTGATAAAAGGCAAGACCCTTGAAGAAGCCTGGGAACTTACAAACGAAGATGTGGCTGAAGCGCTTGAAGGCCTGCCCCCGGGAAAACTGGAGTGTTCGGTAGTTTCCAGGGAAGCAACCCACAGGGCAATCAATGATTACCGCAAAAAGCAGGGGCTTAAGCCTCTTCCGGAGCAGTCCTGAAAGAAAGCAGGAACTCATGCAAAGCCTTCCGAGGATCTTTATCGTAAACTTGATCATAAGGGTACCAGATCATACCCTATGAAAAAAATAGGGATCGCAATTACCGACCCGGAAGACTGGACAGCCCGGACGTTCATCAATACAGCGAAGGAAAAAGGCTTTTCTCCTTTTGTTCTTGACCTCAGGACAGCAGAGGTTAGCATAAGTTCAAAAAATTCCGAGCAGGCAACTATTTTCAAGGCAGGGGAAAGCCTGCTCTCGGACCTTGATGCCCTTATTATCAGAGATGTCGGAGCAGGGGCTTTTGAAGGCGTATCTTTCAGGTTTGATATTCTGAGGGAACTGGAGGCAGGAGGAGTTCCGGTCATAAACTCTCCGGAAGCTATCCAGAATGCGGCAAACAAGTACCATGCTTCTTACCTCCTGGCAAAAGTCGGGCTGCCAGTGCCTGAAACTGTAGCCGTCCAGAGCATTGAAGCAGCCTTAAAGGCAGCATCCCGGTTCGGAGATGCCGTAATAAAACCTGTTTTTGGATATAAGGGAAAGGATATCGCAAGGGTAAAAGACGGAGAAATAAGATTTTCAGACCGGCAAACCGGATCCGGAACTGTGGAAGAGATTCTTGAAAAGCTGCTTGAAGAGAGGGGGATGCTGTATATTCAGGAGTTTATAGAAAATCCCGGGAGGGATATAAGGGTTTTTGTCGTGGGAGACACTGCCATAGGCGCTATTTACCGAAAAGCGGCTTCAGGTTCCTGGGTAAATAACCTCAGTCAGGGAGGAAGTGCAGACCGCTGTGTACTTACAGGGGAACAAAAAGAAATTGCGGAAAAAGCTGCCCTTGCAGTAGGCACGACGTTTGCAGGTATTGATATAATAGAAGGACCCGAAGCTCAAACAGGCAATGAAAATAAAAAAACTGAAGATAGAAGCGCTGGCCAAGGTTCCAGGATACTTGAAGTCAACGGAACGCCTTCAGGAAAAGGGATTTTTGATGCATGGGGTATTAACCCTGCCGAACATATCCTGGAATACCTGCAAAATATATTATGAATTAACTATAAATGTCATTGACAATAGTGTAATATAATTTAGTAAGATACCAAATAAAGGTATTCTCAACTCTGTAAATATACCAATATATATAATATATAAAAATTATCCCTAACTCAAATATATATAGAAATTATCCCCTAACTCAAATCCGTAAACTATCCATCCATAAACTATCTGACCTGCAAAAACAGTAGGCAACCTGTAAAACCGAAGTTGTCGAAGAAGACTTTGAGAAACCCCGAAAGAAACATTCAAGCTCGGCCCGGCAAGGCTGACAGAAAACATTTAAGATATAGGCTGACCTTGATATGCCCGAGGAAAAGGATGAGCGAATACAAACAGTGTATAGTTACCCGGGACGACCTGAAGCTTTCAAAAGGTAAGTTTGCCGTACAGGTAGCTCATGCAGCTATTTCCGCGGCTGAATGGGCAAGCAAAAGCGACCTTGAAAAATGGAAGGAAGGAGGGCAAAAAAAAATTGTCCTGAGAGTTCCCAACCTTAAGGACCTGTATGAACTTAAGGAAAAAGCAAGACGGGAAGGACTTCCTACCGCCCTGATACAGGACGCAGGCCTTACGGAAATTCCGCCTGGGACGGTCACGGTGCTCGGGATAGGCCCGGCAAAAGAAGAGATTATAGATAAGGTTACGCGGGATCTCAAACTTGTTTAAGTGACCTAAAAAGGATTGAACCCGTTCTAAAAAAGTGAGTAGAGGATACCTGAAGAGATGTTTTCACGGACAGAAAAAAGTTCTGTCTGTTATTCTATTCAGGAGGATATCAATGAATAACCCGGAGTTTTCAGAAAAAAACGCATCAGAAAAAAAGGCACTCTTGATAACTACGGTCTTGTTTATATGTTTTGTACTTGTTACAATTACCGGGTTTCTCTTTTCGGACTCAATTGGCAATTATACGAATGAGTTAAAAGGTTATCTTGGATTGGGCGCGGAGCCTGAAATCTCTGAAGAGGTATTCATACCCGATATAGCTTCTTTTACTTTTCCGGCAGTCCCTTCGTACTCCACTTCAAATAAAGAACTTACTCCTATCCTAAGAACTCCATTGCAGCCCGGTTTTTCTCTGAGTAGCAATTACCAGACCTCTGAGTTTTACCAGGGTGGGATAAGTTATGTTAAAATCAGAATTAAAAACGATGGTCGAAACCCAATCTTTATTGACAGGTACGGAGTTTCGGTTAACGCCTCAGTAAGCCGGATCTTTTCCGAAGACTGCGGTGTTTTGCTCTCTCCGGGGGAAGAGCAGAATCTCGGAATAATCGCAGTTGAGGTTCCTGAAGAAGAAAAAGCCACCATCAGCATAGTCCTCTGGCTGCTTGCCTCGACGTCGGAAGGGAAATGGCACGAGTACGAGCCCCATTTTATGAACGGAGTCGTTACCGATCTAAAGCCGATGCCCAAAAAAATTACTCCTAAATACCGATACAACCCTGCCTATTACTTTAAAACAATAAACCGACTTGTAGAGCCATCCGAACCGGACGTGAGAGCCAGAGCAGCCGAAGTAGCCCGCTCATATCCCGGAGCTTATAATATCTACCAGGTATGCGCTCTCTTTGACACGGTAAAAGAAGATATCGAATACGTAAGTGACCCTAGGGGTAACGACATATGGGAGCCAGCCAATGTTACTCTGAGGATAGGAGCCGGAGACTGTGAGGATCAGGCAATTCTTCTTTCCTCCATGATCGAAGCTGTGGGAGGGACTACCCGGGTTTACCTGACTGATAACCATGCCTTCGCGGCCGTTTATATAGGCAACGGAACCGATGCAATTGAAGCCGAAGTTAAAGGGGTAAGGGCTTATTACGGAAATGTTGACGTAAACTACCTGACTGACGAATACGGTTCCTGGCTCATGCTCGACCCGACTTCCAGCCTTTATGCAGGCGGGCTTCCAGGAAAAACAGCCCAGACAAAGATCCAGACAGCAGAGGAAAACGAGACCTACAGGAGCTGGACCTTCATAAACACAAGCACTGTAAAAGTGATAGATATCAGTCCAGGAAATTGAAATTAGTTCTTTATATCAACAAATAAGACCCCCTTCAGGAAGAAAATGTATGCCAGAGAGGGAATTTGCATCAGACAATCAGCCGATTAGCTGTTAATCAGCAACTCTTATCTTTTTAATTATACTTACTCAAAAAATCCAGCCTTAAATTTTATCCATTTATAAAGAGGAGTGTTTGCAACCTATGGAAGTTCCAGAAATTGAAAAACAGATCGGAATAAGTCTGTACTCCACTGACACCGAGGGTCTCGGAGGGCGGCTCCGGCAGGAAGTGGAGGATTTTATTGTTAAAGAGATTACAAATAGAGAAGAAGGAAAGGACGGGAAATACCTTGTTCTCGAACTCACAAAACGCGACTGGGATACCCACCATTTTACCCGGACCCTGGCAAAAATCCTGCAGATAAGCCAGAAGAGGATAAACGTTGCAGGCACAAAAGACAAGCGAGCCCTCACCACCCAGAAGATCAGCATTTTCGATGTTGATGCCTCGGTAATTGAAAAAATCCATTTAAAAGACGTGGAGCTGAAAATCCTGGGTCGTTCCCGGAAGTCCGTGGAACTGGGAGACCTGTGGGGAAATGAGTTCATAATTACAATCAGGGGCATAGCCAGTTCTACCGAAAAGACCGGAGCCATGCTCGAGAAAACAAACGGTGAAGTCCTGGCCCAGGGAGGAGTCCCGAACTTCTTCGGGATCCAACGTTTCGGTTCTGTTCGCCCTGTGACCCACCTGGTAGGAAAAGCCATTGTTGAAGGAGACTTTGAAAAAGCTGCCATGCTCTACATTGCCGAACCCTTCCCGGAAGAACCCGAGGAGACAAAAGCAGCCCGCCAGTTCGTAAAGGAGACCCGCGACTTCAAAGAAGGCCTCAAAACCTATCCCCTCCGCCTGGGCCACGAAAGGGCAATGATGAACCATCTGATAGCAAACCCGGAAGACTACCCCGGAGCTTTCCGCGTGCTCCCTAAAAACCTGTACAGGATGTTCGTACACGCCTACCAGTCCTACATTTATAACATGATCCTCTGCCGCAGGATCGAAAGCGGCATCTCATTAAATAGGGCGGTGGAAGGAGACATCGTCTGCTTCAGGAACGAAGCCGGGCTTCCTGACTCCTCAAAGACGGAAAAAGTCACTTCCGAAACCGTAAACGCCATGAACCGCCTGATTAAGCACGGCAGAGCCTTCATAACCGCCCCTCTCCCGGGCTTTAATACGGGATTTGCATCCGTGCTCCCCGGAGAAATCGAAAGTACAGTCCTTAAAGAACTTGGAGTTTCTCTCGAGGGCTTCAATGTAGAAGAGTTCCCGGAAATGAGTTCGAAAGGTACCCGCAGAGAAGTCCTCCTGCAGGTGGAACCGAAGTTTGAGGTTACAGAGGATGAGTTGAACCCGGGAAAATCAAAGGCTGCACTTGAGTTCATGCTTCCCAAGGGAAGTTACGCTACAACGGTGCTGCGGGAATACATGAAAGTTGATCCCTTGCAGATGAGCTGATATACTGAGAACTCAAAACAAGCCGGACTGCAGAAAAATCAGTCCGCAGGAAGGGAGTCCTGAGGCAAGGTTCACAGGAGCATGGAAGCCCATTTTAGTTGTTTGGAGTTAATGCAACCTCAGAAGCAAGGCAGTTATCTTCCTTACTTACATGTTTTCCACTCGTGAGAAAACCAAACTCCTTCCAGAGCAATCCCATTACGGCCATAAACATCAGGAATTCCGCAGCAGGGGTTGCGAGCCAGATTCCTTCAAGGCCAAGTAAAGTGGGTAAAATCCAGAGCAGGGGAAGGAGGAAGAGAAAAACCATTCCGAGCTGGATGAAAAGAGCCTGCCTGACTTTATTTATCGACTGGAAATATACGGAACCCAGCATAACCGTCCCGTGGGTAAGGAGGGCAAACACAAAAATTTTCATGCCGTTAAGAGTAATTTCCAGGAGTTTGGGGCTGTCGCGGTTAAAGATGAGGATAAATGGTTCCGGATACATGGAAAGAAGCACGAAACCAATCACTCCGGCTGCGAGGCAGGAGATTACAGCTATCTTCAAGATCTCTGCAACCCGGGAATAACAACGGGCCCCGTAATTAAAACCGATTATGGGCTGGGCACCTACTGCGATTCCTTCAAAGATCAGGGAGAAGATCGAGAAAATATAACCGATAATTCCATAGCCTGAAACTGCGAGTTCCGAGCCGTAACTGAGCAGCGTGTACTCGTTCGCAATGAGCAGGACGAAAGTTGAAAACTGCATTGCAAAGGAAGGAAGGCCTGTTTTCATAATTCTGAGAATTATTCTCGACTCCAGAGAGAGGGACCGGGGTTTTAGCCTTATCCCGGCCCATCCGCTGAAAAAATATAGAGCTAGCAGAATTCCGGAAAAGGAAAAAGCAATTACTGTGGCTACGGCAGCCCCTGTAACTCCCATTTCCATCCGCATGACAAATATGTAGTCAAGAACCATGTTTATGAGAACACTCGCCACAACACATATCATAGCAAGTCTTGGTTTCCCATCATTTCGTACCAGAGGATCGAGAGCAATGGCAAGAATTAGGAGTACCGAGCCTGAGAATAGGACTCTAAGGTAACTATTTGCCATGTCAAAGACCGGGCCAGAAGCTCCCAGGAGGCGAAGATAAGAACCCGAGAAGACAAGCCCGATGGCGGTGAGACCTATCCCCGCAAGCAGGAGCAGGGGAAAAGCATTATGTATGAGCTTGAGGGCTTCCTGCCGATTAGCTCTGCCAAGGGCCAGTGCCACAAGGCTTGAAGTCCCGATCCCGATCAGCTGTCCCACAGCAATTATGGCTAGAAGTGCAGGAAACGCAAGAGTTATACCTGCAAGCCCTGGCTGCCCACAGCATTCCCGACAAAAAAACCGTCAATAACTCCCTGGATTCCGGCAACAATCAACCCGATGATTGCCGGGAGAACGAATTTCAGGAAAAGCTTTCCGAGACTTTCAGACCTCATTTCCCATTCATCGGTCATACTTTTTCCTCATCAATCCCACCAGCGATTTTCTCAAAGATTCTCACCAAAACTTTAAATTTAGGTTCATCCAGAATTTTCCGTGTCATTTCAAAAAACCTCATATCGGCTCAGTATTGGTCTTAACTACCTTTTTTCCTTTATCGGCGAGCTCGAGCAGGTAGACTCTTCCGTCCTTTTGGGAAACTTTTGCTTTCAACAGGTCTTTTTCCGCAATTTTAGAAATCATGTTGCTGGCAAGGGGTTTGCCATGGCCTTTGCCAGTTAGAAGATCGTGTAATTGCTCAGGAAATTAATTTTCCTGACGTAGAGGAAGCATTACAGCTGATATCGCTGCATCCCTCTGAAAATTCAGATTCTTTAATTTTTTTGATATAACGGTCCACAATTTCAAGAAACCTGAAATATTCCGTTTTTGCTCGCCATAAATAAAAGAAGGGGGGTTTACTTATGCTAACTACTATATAAAATCTTCTTTAACTAAAGTTTTTTCAGTTCAACCGCGTAAGTCCTATTTAACTAATTTAATTAACCATTTGGCTGATATCATGATCAGCCAAATTTAATTTAGAGGGACATTATGGAACAAAAGAACATGATATCACTATTAATTCAAGTTATTACTTTAGTAGCAGTAGTTAGACTTACTATACATTACCCAAAGTATGATTATATAACTTATTTTTCTATTTGGATTGCGTTTATTTGTGGATATTTATATAAACTGGCCAGTTATTATCGAAAAACTGGAAAATTTAATTGAATACCATTGGTCATCGGTTAATGATTTATTTCCTTCTCTTGTTACTCTTTTTTGAGTCCACTCTATCACTTCTTATTCAAACCATTCTTCTCTGAACCTTTCTCTGTTTACATGTGGATCCAATGCTTGACTTTCATATACACTCATTATAGTTTCAAAATTTCTTTGAATTCCACATCTCTGAAGAATTACTGTCAATAAATCTGATGCATTCTCTGCAAATATTGTGCTCCAACGTAACTGTGTATATTGAGCCATTTTTTCAGGATGAGCTGTTGAGTTTCTTACAAGAGAATAAATTCTTCTGCTAACTATTAGTGTTAGTATTGCTGTCCAGATTAGAGCCTCAATCACCTGCACATTCTTTGTTTCAAGAACGTCAAGCGCATATTTGCTTTTTAACCCCTTAAACAGCAGTTCTATATCCCATCCTGCTCCATATAATTTTGTGATGTCTTTTGTATTCAAAACATCTTTCTGAATATTTGTGATGTATAGGTGATGCTTTTCGTCCTCTTCATTATATACCGCAACAAGACGTACAAGCATCTCATCCCGCTTTTGCTTGCTTTTATACGATCTTCTTTTGAATGCTATTTTTACAACTGCATCAATATCTTTTCCAGAAAGTTGTTTGATACATTCACTAACAGGTTTCTCCATGAAATCTTTGCACATTGTCTTTGGTATTCCTTCATTTATTGAAGCAACAACGGAATCCGTATTCTTCCTTATTCTTGAAACAAAATATCCTCCATTTTCCTCAATCCTTACAAACATTTGAGTTTTGTAAAAACCAAGATCAACAAGGAGAATACGGTCTTTTATCCAGGGACCGATTTTCAATGTTTTGATCTCAGCTGTTTTCTCAGAGTATAAAGCAACGGTTTTAGGTCCGTTAGCAACTGCACTTACCATAACTCCAACTTTTATGCCTGCAGCTGCTGTTCTTGATCTTGATGCCGGAAACTTGTCTGCTAAGAAGAGTGAAGAAGAACAATTGTGCTGTCTTGAATGAGAACATCCTGGAGGTTTTCGAGTTTTTTGCCAGGTTTTCTACCAGGGTCTTTTGCAAGTTCTTCGATACCGTGAATTACACATTGATGAGGAAACTCGACAAGTTCTGGAGTGAATCGATAGTACCAGCTGCTATCGATTATGTTTTTACCGGATTCTTTTTCATATTCTCGTTTCAAACTGGCAAGTGTACGCTGCAAACGTACACCAAAACTGAGAGTTAAAACCCAAAACAAGATAACAGGGTCAATTTTACGTTCACGTTTTATAAGACCAGTTTCTTTAGCAGTTTGTCTTAACCATTCTTCGGGAAACATTTCCCGAAGAGAGTCTTCGAGAGTAGATGGGGGAACGAGGAGACATAGATACCAATAGTTAGGGTATTAATATAAAAACACATGCCAGAGAGCTTCCCTAACGCTTAACCGATGACGCATGAATACAGATTAAACCGTTAAGGGTTTGGTCAGAAATATGACACTTACAATAAAGTTAGTGAAAAATGGACTCAGAAATTATATTTTTGCTAATTTTGATAAGATCAATAGCTTAATTGTAACAAAAATGGGCATTATTCCATAGAATTTATTATAAAGTTAGATGGGTTCATAACCTTGTGTCAAATTAGTTTGAGCTAAGAAAAGGATAGATTTTCAAGATCAATTAGTGGATACTGTCAAATTAAGTTTATAAGACAAGACCGGCAGGTCAGCCTCTATAAACTGCCAGGGAACTTGAAGCACAGACTCCGTGACATTTTCTATCTCTTTCAGATATATGGCTTTTTGGATTTGCTGAAATCAGTCAATCATCCTTAATTTCTAAAAGGGCTGTGTGCTCGTTGTTTTTTGTAAAACTAATTTTAATGAAACGGGTTTTGTTGGCAGGGGCATTCCTTAACTTATTTGTAATATAATATAAGTTTCTACTTCCGGTTTCGGATCAAAATATTTTTACATTTATTTTTTTATCTTTTTTTAAATAAAAATGGAAACGCCTATATAACTTCTAATGTTGACACTGTTACTGGAGGATTTCTATGAAAATTAACAGGATCTTTTTGGTTTTTCTCTTATCCCTGGCACTTACCCTTGCCGGAAGCGGGTGTGTCTCACAGGGAGAGGGAGCAGAAGAAGACGAAAGTGTGGACGAAGAAAGTGCGGACACAGAAGTTGAAAGCGAGGTTTCGAACATCCGGGCAAATCCCGTGACCCCCTGGAATCCCGAACCAACCGAACCTGTAATTGACCCTACTGCCTACATCCATCCCCAGGCAGCAGTAATAGGTGACGTAACAATAGGCGCAAGTGTAATGGTTTCCCCGATGACTTCGGTCCGGAGCGACGAAGGCACGCCGATTTTTGTTGGGGACGAGACCAATATCCAGGACGGAGTCGTACTCCATGCCCTTGAAACGGTTGATGAGGAAGGTGAGCCTGTAGAAAGTAATCTGGTTGAGGTTGACGGTGAAAAATATGCAGTTTACGTCGGAGAAAGGGTGTCCCTTGCCCACCAGGCTCAGATCCACGGCCCGGCCTATGTCGGAAATGACACATTCATTGGTATGCAAGCCATCGTTTTCAAGGCTAACGTAGGAGACAACTGTGTCCTTGAACCGAAATCAGGAGCAATTGGTGTGACCATCCCTGATGGCAGATACATCCCTGCAGGTACTGTGGTAACCTCTCAGGCAGAAGCGGACGAGCTACCCGAAGTCACTGATGACTATGGATACAAGCATACTAATGAAGCAGTAGTCTACGTAAATGTTAACCTGGCTGCGGGATATAACGCATAAAAACACTTTCCTCTTAAGTAGTAAAATGAACGGACTGGACTATACAGGGGAAATATACAGAGTATGGATAGCGAATATAGGGTAAGAACAGAAAATATACTGTAACAAGGAAATATGCTGGAGATATAACTTTAAAAGATGCAAGGGACTTTTACCGAAAAAAACCTGTACCAAAACCTGTACCAAATCTTTTTTCGTTGCCCGGAACTGCCTTATTTTCCTGTTTTCGGGCAAGTTCTCTATTTCTCTTTTCACTCATAATCATACCAGCCGAATTTTATGTCAGCACCCAAGTTTCGCTTCCCGAGTTTTGCTTCCCGAGTTTTGCTTCCCGAGTTTCGCTTCGGGAGCACGAGGTCTGTTTCGCTCCGCTCAAGCAGACTACGTTCAAGCAGACTCATTTGTGGGTAAAAATCGGGAGCGTCGTTCAAGAGAACTAAATTATGATTTCTCTGACCCGTACAACCATATTCGCCATACAACGTCTTTCCTTTACCACTTGATGCTGGAGAGCGGTCTTTCCCATAAAAACAGGATCATGAAAAAGTGCAAGAAGTAAAAGTTACCAGGGAAGCGAATACGAACCGACTGAAAAAATGTGTGGGCTCACTATATCATGTGAATTAAAAAGACTGTTGGTTTTGTTTTCTGAATTCAGTTAATAAAGTAGAATCTGGACTAAAGTTTCGGCATGTTATATAATTAATCGTTTATAATTATGTATCTAATTTTTTAAGTTAACAGTGAGGACTCATGAAGGAAATATTGAAAGATTTCTGTTCTTTATTGTTCATTGTAATTCTTGTCCTGCCTGTGGAGGCAGTGCCCAATGAACTGTCTGAATACGACAACTTTACAGAGGATTCGGGATTAAACAAAACCTCAAATGCTTCGCGTTACTACTTTGACTCCGATTCCGGTTTGATCTGTGTTGCTGCAGGAAAGACCGTAGATTCTGGGGAAATTATTTCTGCAGATGAGCTTGTGGAAGAAATCACTTTTCTTACTGACAGTCCGGAATCGGAATCGTCTCCGGTCTGGACTACAGACGGCCAGTACATCATGTACACCGTTGAAAGAAACGACTCAGAAAATTTAGAATCATATCGGATGAAAGCAGATGGAAGTTCGATCGAAAGAACCGGAATTGGGGAAGGAAACCTTGCCGGTTTCAGTGATATAAATCTTAATGGAACAGAACTGATTTTTACAAAATCAATTAATTCTCAGCCTGGGCTGTATCTGGCAAATCTTGAGAATGGAACAGTATTCCCTGTTTCTGATGACCCGCAGATCTCCGAATACTGGGGGGCCTGGTGCCGCCTCGGGAAAAAAATAACCTACACGCAGAAGGAGGCAGAGATCCCGTCGCAGTTATGGATAGTTGACCGGGACGGAAGCAACAAATTCAGGCTTGGAACCTCTGAAAATGTGGGGACCGGGAAGGACTGGTGTCCTCTAGGACTGAGAGTGATATACAGCGCAAAAGATTCAGAGGATAACTCAGATCTGTGGGTAATAGACTTTTATGGTACAAACCAGGTCAGGTTAACAAATACATCCTATAACGAATGGAACCCCTCTTTCAGTCCAAACGGAAAATGGATAGCGTACGTCTCAGAAGAAGGCGGAATCCCCGATATCTGGCTCAGGGATATTGAAGGAAACTATAGGACCAGACTTACAAACAAAATTGGAAGCCTTGATTCTGTTCCAAAGTGGAGCCCTGACGGGTCAAAAATCGTTTTTGCAGGATACAACCGGGAGAATAATTCCGAAATTAATTCGACAAACACGGATATGATAAAAGGTTCCAACATTGATGGTTCGGATATTGATCCGATAAATGGTTCCAATGCAACTACATTTAACGGTTCAGATACAGCTACAGTTAATGGTTCAGACATCGTTGTTATAAAGCTCTTCTCCTCATCTTATATCTCCCCCGATCCAAAAATCACCAGCGTAAAAGCCGCTCCTCCCGAAGGAGTTTCTCCGGAAGGAAATGTCACAATTTCCGTAACAGTAATCAATGAAGGAGGAAACGCATCTGAAGGCTATATCTCGGTCTCCTTCCCTGAAAATGAGACAATAGAAGATGCAGAGGGAACGGCCAGCAACGTTGATGTTTATTTAAAAGGAAATTTTATCCAGGGAAATAACGGGGAGATAACCGCTCAGTATCCACTTGTTGAACTTGCGGAGTATGATTGGGGTGCGGGGAAGGAAGAAACGCTCAACGTGACAGTGACACCTAATAACCGAACCGAGGAAATTGTGTTTTTCGTAAGGTCCTGGCTGAAAGACGATAGCAACGGCACTTACATAAGAGACCCTTCACTCTCTGCGGACCGGGACCAGCAGGGATATGCTGTATACAGATATTCTACAGGTATTCTACAGAGTATTCAATGAATATATCTGAGGTCTGAGGAGTGAAACACTTCTTCCTGAAGCAGAATATTCGGTCATTAAGTCAGGATTCTTTTCCTTCTTCCTTTCTTTTCTTCCTCTTCTTTTTCTTTTCTTTGTAACTTTTTTATTCTTTAAGTCATTCATCCAGCCCTTTTCTTCCAACGATATAGTTTGCAACCCTCAGGGCGTCCCTTTCTCCCGTCTCTTTTTCGGGAGAGTCACTTAATTTCACTACCGGGATGCCGTTAACACTGTGGAGTTTAATCACCATATTCAGGGGAGGGCTTTCCCGGAAGAATTCCGAATTGTTGGTAAGGCTTGTACCTATCCCGAAACTGCAGTTGATTTTGTCCTGGCAGTATTTTTTGAGCCTAATTGCGGCTTCGGCGTTGAGGGCATCGCTGAAAACTATTACCTTTTTCATCGGGTCGATGCCCATTTTCCTGTAATGCCCTATAACCCCGTCCACAAAGGTGAAAGGATCTCCGCTGTCATGTCTGAAGCCGTCGTAGATTTTTGACAGTTTCAGATCCATGTCCTTAAAAAAGGCCTCAGAGCCGAAGGTATCCGTCAGGGCAATTCCAAGGTCTCCTTTGTAGACCTCCACCCAGTTTTCAAAAGCGAAGCGGTTAGCATACCTGAGGCCTATAAGTGCGGAAGTGCCCATGATCCACTCGTGGCCTACCGTACCTATAGGTTTTAAACCGTACTTTTTTGCAAAAAATACATTGCTAGTCCCTGTGAGGGTTTTTATCGGCAGTAGGGTTTTCATCACCTGGTCATGGAGTTCAAAGCTTCTCCTTCTTCTGGTTCCGAATTCGGCAAAAAGGCAGCCGTTTTCCTCAAGGGCCTTTCCTATTTCCAGGATTTTTTCTCCATAGGCTTCAAGGAGGGGTTCGGATGTTGAGGGGCTTTTCCCGTTCCATTCTTTTTCTATAGTTGTGAAGTAGATCTCGGAGACCGCAGCCATAAGGACAATCTCCCAGAGAATCGTGCTGTGCCAGAGCCCTTTTATCCGGATGTCCAGTTCTTTTTCTTCGGTGAGGCAGACTTTTACTTCCCCGGGTTTGAAACGGAAATTTTTGAGGTATTCAAGGTACATGGGTTTTAAAAAAGAGCAGTTTTCACCAAGCCACTGGTATTCGTCTTCTGTCAGCACCAGGGCGGAGATCTCTTCGTCTATGACTCTCCGGAGCTCTTCTACAAACTCCCGGGAAAAACGCTGGGGTCCCCTGTTGGTAAAACGGTATTCTGCTTCTGCTTTTGGAAATAATTCCAGTACAGCCATCTGCATGGTGAATTTATAAAGGTCGTTATCAAGTATGGATTTTATCACGGAAGGCCTTCCTTTAACGTTTTAGCTTGCTTCTGGCGCAACATCCGTAACTTCTCAGTAATATTGCGGCTTTTTGCTTCACGTATATAACCTGTTATATTTTTAAAATTTCTGATGTACCTGCTCAAAAACAAGTTTTCTTTTTTAAGTTCGGGCAGCCCTTTAACCTTTTTCCTGCTTTTTCTTCCAAACAAATAATTACCGGAAAGAAAGATAATTTGTCTGGACATTAATTTTAACAGGGGGTTCCCGGTATATGGAAAGGGAATTTAAGTTTTCAACAAAATGCGTGCATGCAGGAGAGCGGCCGGAACCTGTCTTCGGGGCGCATACGACTCCGATATTTCAGACTTCGACTTTTATTTTTGAGAATGTCGAACAGGGGGCTGCCAGGTTTGCAGAAGAGGAAACCGGGTACGTATACACAAGAATCCCTCCGAACACACCTACACATGCGGTTCTTGCTGAAAAGGTTGCTTCACTTGAGGGTGGGGAGGCAGGACAGACCTTTTCCTCGGGAATGGCTGCGATAACCGCAGTTGTACTCTCAACCCTGAAACAGGGAGACAACCTGATCTCTACGGATGTGGTGTACGGCTGCACTTACAGCCTCTTTTCGGAGATCCTGCCCGGTCTCGGGATAGATGTCAGTTTTGTTGATACTTCCGATATAGGGAAGGTGAAGGCAGCCTTTAAATCGGAAACCAGGATGGTTTTTCTGGAAACGCCTGCCAATCCCACAATTACGGTCTGCGACATCAGGGAGATTTCCAAACTTGCAAAGGCACAGGGAGCCATTTGCATCGTGGACAATACCTTTGCAACGCCGTATTTCCAGAAACCTCTTGAACTCGGGGCGGACATATCCCTCAGCAGCTGCACAAAATACATAGGTGGGCACGCAGACCTGCTTGGCGGAGTCATTGTAGGGAGCAGGGATTTTATGAAAAGTCTGGGAAAGGTTGTCGGATATACAGGAGGGATTATGGGCCTGCACGAAGCCTGGCTCTGTATCAGGGGACTTAAGACTCTGCACATCCGGATGGAAAGGCATGCAGAGAACGCCCTGAAGGTTGCAAACTTCCTTGAGTCTCATCCCAAAGTAGAATGGGTCAGGTATCCCGGACTTTCAAGCCATCCTCAGCACGAGGTCGCAAAAAAACAGATGAGCGGTTACGGTGGCATGCTCTCTTTTGAGATCCGGGGAGGGGGTGAAGCCGGAAGCAGGCTTATGAACAGTGTCAGGCTCTGTTCCCTTGCAGTGAGCCTTGGGGCAACTGATACCCTTATCCAGCATCCCGCTTCCATGACCCATGCCGGCATTCCCAGGAATATCAGAAATAAGGTCGGAATTAAAGACGGCCTTGTCAGGCTGTCTGTGGGAATTGAAGATTCTGAGGATATAATTGCAGACCTTGAACAGGCCCTATCAAAAATTTGATGCTGGGAGAAAACGATTCAACCTGTTTTAAGTGGATTTCACCTGTCATATTTTCAGAATCAGATAAGGTATATTTGCTGCTGGAGTAATCTTTATTTCAACATGGAGCCTAAAATCAGAAACTTAAGACCAGATAACCGTAAGTCTAACAGAAAAGCCTGAACCTTAAGATAAACAGAAAAGCCTGAACCTTAAGATAAACAGAAAAGCCTGAACCTTAAGATAAAACCTTAACTTAACCGGGGGAGTTTCATATGAAAGCACTTGTATTCGGAGCTGATGGTTTTGAAGATGTCGAACTTATCTACCCTTACCACCGTCTGAAAGAAGAAGGTATAACCGCACATATCGCTTCCATGAAGAGGGGACCGATAACAGGAAAGCACGGTTATGTCCTCGATGCTGACATTACCTTTAAGGATATAAACCCTGCAGATTACGACATCCTTGTGATATCCGGCGGAAAAGGGCCCGAAAAAATGAGGCTCGACAAAGATGCACTTGAGATTACAAAATACTTCTTCAAAGAAAACAAACCCGTTGCTGCAATCTGCCACGGCCCGCAGGTTCTTGTCTCGGCAGGCGTGATAAAGGGCAGGAAAGCTACCTGCTGGATAGGAATCAGGGATGACATCATAGCTGCAGGAGCGCTTTACGAGGATAGCGAAGTTGTAGTGGACGGAAACCTTGTATCTTCAAGGAATCCGGGAGACCTGCACGCTTTCGGAAGGGAAATGATTAAGCTGCTGAAGTGAAATGTTCTTAGGAGTACAGGGTTTCGGGGATGGTAGACTAGACTGTATAGTCTGTCTGTATAAACCTGAATAAGAGATTGGCGAAGGTCATAGACATCAATCAATTCCTTCGATTCTTCGCGATGGAAGTTCTTTTGAAACACTGGGACGGATATACAAACAAATTAAACAACACATATATTTATAATGATGTTGTGGCTGTGAAGTCCTGGAAGCAAAAAAGTTCCAAAAACAGAGAAAAAGCAAAACAGAGACTTGCAAAACTCCATGAGAAAATAAGCAATCAGAGAAATGATTTTCAGCACAAGCTCTCTTTTAAACTTGTTAGCGAAAACCAAGCTTTAGCTGTAGAAACCATCGGAGATACCAAGAAATACATCTTTATGTACCCGATACAGTTACAGTGGATATGCGGTATATTTCCCTGTCTGGTCAATTGGGAATTTGCAAGTTCAAAAACAGAGAGTATGACACTATCTATTGCAGTGCCACAGTGCATACCTCTGGGGTAATCTGAACGTTTATAGCTTCCTTTACTTTTGGGAATGGCAGGTGAAAATATCGGAATGCCTGAAAATTAAACCGCACTTATTAAAGTGTTTTTACGAATAATGGTTAAGAATAATGATCTGGCTCGAAATAACCCTTACACGTATGGTTTCGGGTTTAATAACGGATGGGATTAGAACCATACCTCGAACCTTTTTGTTCTTCATCCTCTACTTTTATTTTATGCGATACGGTTTTTTCAGCTGTTTTTTCGTCTTCTACTTTTATTTTATACCAGCCACACCAACGGCAACTTTCTTTGCAGTGCATGATGTGTTTTACAATATGAGCAAAACCTATTATCGCTAAGATAAAACCCACTATTTTTATTAATTTATGCATAATTATTCACTCCAAGCTATTATTGTACCTTATCGTTTATGAAGATACGCAAACAGGTAGAAAGTCATCACCAGGCAGCAAATGAGTGATGCATACTAAAAAACGGAGAGTATTGACTAGATAACAGAAAAAGATAGCAGAAAAGATTGTTTCTACGAGAAAGAAACCTTTAACGGTTCTCTATTGGTATTTTATCCAGTTTCCCGGATAGAGCTATCCGCTCATCTTTTTTTCATGTCGGATTTCTAACCTATAAAATAAAGATAAGTTTATTAACCGTTGGTATTTATTGGGGCTGAAATCACTTATAGAGAATAGCCGCCTATGAAATGATACAAATGGATTCAATGGAAAAAATATTTGGAAATAAACATGATGAAACTAAAAGAAATAAAGAATAATGCAAAAAAATACCTGGAATTATGTAAATTTATATATGCAGACTCTCGCACCCCCAAAATTTCAAAAATATTATTATGGATTGCCATAGGCTATGCATTATCACCAATCGATTTAATACCTGATTTCATACCTGTAATTGGATATCTCGATGATATGGTAATCCTTCCCGTTCTTTTGTATATTGCAATAAAATCAGTACCTAAAGATGTGTATATAGAAAATTACGTTAAGATTTTAAAGAAATGAGAATAACGGGAATAAATTATCGAAAAACGTAGGCATGAGAAATTCTCTACATTTTCCTCAAGTATGGAGGATAATCCCTTTTTCGAACTTGACAACTAACTCAAGGATACGACCAAATTTTGAAAGCAATAAATATTTTACGCTTTACCAATGCTGTTTTTTGCTATTGAGTGAAAATACCAGGAATGTGGAGTCTTAAAAAACTTTGTAAAATTGTGATGGAGTATGAGCTCGTCAACCTGTCTATCTGGCTATTTTCCATCGATAGTATTATTGTATAAATAAAAAAAATACAAATAAACACAAAATATATAAACAGTAATTATGTATAATCAAAAGTGTGTCAATCTCACAAAAAAACAACAAACGTAACAATAGACAAAGCAATAATCTTAGCTCCAACGGTCCTTATTTACTTTATTAGTTACTTTTTTATATTTATTAAAGAAAACCGAATGAAAACAATAACATTGGACTATACAACCGCCTTAATAAGCTTAATACCAATAATAATATTTTTAGCAGCAATATTTATTTATCACAAATTATCAAGCAAAGCGGTTAATAGTACCAAAAAAATTCCTTAAAAAAGGTTAATTTTGTGAGATTTTCTTATTTTCAGGCAGTGTGCCAATTTTTCTATAAAATTTCCTCTCTACCCTTTTTCTCTTGTTTTTTCAATAAAATAAAGCCTTTAACTTCAACAAGGATTATTTCGGACAAACAGGAATGAATAATTGTTACCGTAAATGAAGAATTTCATGCAAAAATGTTTGAATCAATATAAATATTTTTTATTTAGTTATAGTGAATTAGTAAATTATTTGGCGAAAGAAGAATCCATGAATTTTTTAAAAGTTATAATGAATGAAAAAATATTAAAGCTACAGATATTGATAATTAAGGTAAAAGGATAAAGATTCAGAAAGAACTTCAAAAAAAATAAGTTACCACCTAATAATTTATAATCTTTTTTGGAAAAGAAAATAAATAAGTTGAGATTCATACAGAGAGTAAATCTATACAAAATTTTCCATTCAGTTGTAAAAACCATGAAAAATGATATTCAAGATGATCGAATTGTACGCTTCCAATAAACCAAAAGTTCTCATAATTGACGACGAAAGAGACCAGGCAGAGTTACTATGCTTACAACTCGAAGATGAATATCTTCCTATCCCTGCATACAGCGGAAAAGAAGCTATCGAACTTGTGAAAGCTGAACTTCCTGATTTGATATTATTAGATATGAAGCTGCCTGAGAGTGACGGATATGAGATATGCAGCACACTCAAAAGTGATCCAGAATACAGGTTCATACCCATAATCATAATTTCCGGATTTTTTGAGGATACAACTAACATGAAAGCAATTCAATGCGGAGCTGACGATTTTATTCACAAGCCGCTAAACAGGTTTGAGCTTAAAACAAGGATAAAGTCTTTAATCCGGATAAAAAAGAATTATAAAGCCCTGCAGGAAAGTGAGAGCAGGTATAAACAGCTTTTTAACAACATTCCGGCTGTCACCCTTCTCATTGACCCGGTCAATTACCGTATTGCCGATGCAAACGAGCCTGCGTTTGCTTACTACGGGTATACGTATGCAGAGATGACTGCAAAAAAAATCACTGATATCAGTATACACTCCCGGGAAAGAAACAAAGAGACCATCCAGCAGTTTTTTTCCGAGAAGAAAGGCCATTTTTATTCCTGCCATAAGCTTGCCAATGGTGAAACAAGGAATGTAGAGATGTATATCAATACAATAAACATCAGAGGCAAGGAGCTTATTATTACAAACGTCTATGATGTTACTTTCAACAAAAAGACAGAAATTGAACTCAGGGAATCGGAAGAAAAATTCAAACAGGTTGTAGAACTCTCAATTGACGGCATGATTATAGGGGCAAATAGTGGAAAAATTGTTGACTGTAATGAGGCAGCCTGCAGAATCTTCGGGTACGATAAAGAAGAAATGCTGGAACTGAACGTAGCTGATATTCTCAGGGAAAACTTTAGAAGAGGCATTTCGGAGATAATAAACGTCAAAGCAGTCCCGGACAATAAAATCATCGAGAGTATAAATAAAAGAAAGGACGATACGTTCTTTACGGCTGAAATTGCAACCCGAAAATTCAAACTGGGGGATGAAGAAAGGCTGATAGTGTATGTCCGCGACATTACGGAGCGTAAAAAGGCGGAAAGGGATCTTAAATCAAGCGAAGAGAACTTCCGTGCTCTTGTCAACAATACTCTTGACGGTATAATCATACTTAACTTTGAAGGGAAAGTCGTTGCTGCAAACGCTGCTATTGGAAAAATGTTTAACATGGAACTCGAAAAGATAATCGGTATGAGCATTGCAAAATACCTCGCTCCAGAATCAATACCGGTTGCAATTAAAGACCAGATAAATGTCCTCAATGATCAGGGGGGTTACCTCAGTGTTTACAAAGCAATCTCTTCAACAGGCAAACATTTCTGGATTGAAGGGCTTGGTACAAAAATAATCTACCAGAACCAGCCGGCAAATATCGTAGTTATAAGGGACATAACTGTTAGAAAAAAAGCAGAAGAAGCGCTGATAAATGCAAAAACAGCTGCCGAGGTGGCGAACCGCACAAAAAGCGAGTTTTTAACCAACATGAGCCACGAACTGAAGACTCCTCTGAATTCCATAATCGGGTTTTCGGACCTGCTAAAAGAAGAAATCACAGGGCCCCTTAACGAAAAACAGTCCAGGTATGTTCAGTTTATTTCTTCAAGTGGAAAAAATCTTCTTAATATTATCAATGATATACTCGATTTGTCAAAAATAGAAGCCGGAGAAAAAGACCTCCATATGGAAGAGTTTTCCGTAGATGAAGCTATCAAAACAGTTATCTCAATGGTTCTTCCAAAAACTCAGGAGAAGAATATAATATTAAATTACCATTCCGAAAACAGAACTTTATGGATCGCTGCTGATGAAAGTAAGTTCCGACAGATCATGGAGAACTTATTAAGTAATGCTATTAAGTTCACACCTGCCAACGGTCTAATTGATGTAACCTCAAAACAGGAAGACACCCTTGCAACTATCGAAGTCAAAGACACGGGAATAGGAATCCCTGAGGACAGCCTTGAAAAGATATTTGAGCCATTTATCCAGCTCGATTCATCTCTAAGCCGCAATTTTGAAGGTACTGGACTTGGGCTGACCCTGGTAAAAAAGTATGTTGAAATGCACGGCGGAAATATTTATGTGGAAAGCAAAATGGACGAAGGTTCGTCTTTCAGATTCGAACTGCCGGTAATCCGAAAGAAGGAAATTGAACCCACTCTAAAGTTGCTGGAGAACTAAAAACAAATGACTGAAACTCTGCAACTAAAAAACATTAACTAAAAAAACTAACTGGAAAACATTAACAGAAGAAACACTAACTGAAAAATATCAGCTAAAAAAACATTATCTGATTTTGCAGAATTTCTCCGTTACTGACTACTCTTTTAATTGTTTTGTTTTTTCCGCTCCTCAGTTGAAAGTTATGGAAACAAAAGTTTCCCGTTTGAAAAAGATCCAGATTTGGAAAGATCCAGATTTAAAGATATCCTTATATCCTTACCCCTTCATAGCACAGCCCGATGACAAGCTACAAAGTTCTGGTAAGGGATGTTATAAAACAATCAGATGTCCTTCTTGAGGTTATAGATGCCCGATTTCCTGACGAGACCCGAAACAGTGAGGTTGAAAAGGAGATCATTCGTTTAAAGAAGCCTTTCATAATAGTCATCAATAAGTGCGACCTTGTCTCAAAAGAGAAACTCGAGAAAACCAAAATCCGTCTCTCCAGAATCGCTCCCACGGTTTTTGTATCCGGCAAGGACAGGTCCGGGACAACTATATTAAGGCACCAGATCCTTGAATCTGCCTGCATAAAAGGGCGGAAAATCCTTGTCGGCACCCTCGGGTATCCCAATGTGGGTAAATCCTCCGTTATCAATGGAGTTACCGGCAGGCACAGGGCGAGCACGTCCCCGATATCCGGCCACACAAAAGGTGTGCAGCACGTGGACGCAGGGTCACGTATCATGTTTATGGACACCCCCGGAGTCATCCCCTTCGATGAAAACGATGAATATGTCCAGGGCCTGCTGGGGATAAAGGATGCAAACCACCTGAAGGACCCTGTAGGAGTGGCCCTTAAGATAATAGAAATAATGCTTGTCGAAAACAAGACTGCTCTTGAGGCTTTTTATAATGTCACCCTCGAAGCCCGGGACTCTTACGCCGTAATTGAACTGATAGGCAAACAGTGCAATTTTCTCCAGAAGAAAGGCGAGGTGGATGAAATGAGGACAGCAGTCAGAATAATCAATGACTGGCAAACCGGGCTACTGCTTATCTGAAAAGTTGATAAAGCTCCTGCTCCGGAACAAAAAATCTTGTCTGATTCGGGCGACAGTCTGTTCGGAAAAAAGAAAAAGTATTCAAGCTTAAAAAAGAAATCAACATACAAAGATCAGGAGCGAGAAGGATGAACGAAAGACTGGAGCAAAACCCCGAAAAAAAAGAAGAACTGGAAAAAGCAGGAAAAACAGAAATAGAAATGAAACCAGAAAAAACAGGAAAAATTGAAGAAGAAATGAAATCCGAAAGAGAGAAAATATTGAGAAAAAAACTAATTCTGGTTACCTCAAAACTATTGATCATAGTTTTAGTGATCCTGCTAGCCCTGCTTTCCCAGAAGTAAAGCAGGATATGGCAAACGGGCCTGTTATCGAGGAAGCTTACTTTTCTTTGACCACGCAGAAGTTCTGAAGTGTGCCCGGACCGTAGACCGGACAACAACGTAATAACATTAAGTATAAAAATATCTCAAAAGTTTGGTTCCGACAGAAAAAAAATGGTTGCCTGTAAGGCACGAAAGATAAGTTTCAGCCCAATTCCCTGAGGAAACCATTTGAGATTTTTTCAGGTAATTCGTCCCGGTTCTCCTTATCAACCGTCAAAAGTTCAAACCCTTTTCTAATCCTCTGCGCAAGCGGATGCCTGCTTGACCTGTGCAGAACAGCCAGGGCAGATTTATCCGATTGCAAAACTTCCTCAACCGCAGAAACGAAAGACCCGGATATGAGTTCCATCGGCCCGATCTCATCTATCACTACCAGATCGCAGGCAAGAGCATCCCGGACTGCGCTTGCTCCGATTCTTTCAAGGTCTTCAAGGTTAACGTGATATTTTCCAAGCCTGGGTCCGCTGCCTTTCACATGGCTAAGAATTCCTGTCTTTCCTGTCGCAAGGTCCATGATTGAAAAACCTTCCCTATGCCCTTCTTTCCGAATTTCGGCAGTCTGGATGCCGCCTATTTTGAAGCCCGGCTGCTCAGCAAGTTTTTCGACGACTTTTGTTACAACTGTTGATTTCCCAACTCCCGGACTGCCGGTTACTGCAATTCTTAACATTGGTTTTTCCTTCCCCTTTCTATTCTCATTTCCCAAAAAAATATTCCTGATTTTATATAACCTTAACTCTGCCTATTTATAGGGACTATATCATCTAATTTGCTTATTTTTTCTCATTTTTAATATCAGTAGAACGATTTCAAATCGAAACTTATATATGCCTATATTCCCTACATAATAGGGATTATGGAACCCTGGGCAAGATGCTGGCTTGAAGATCAGCGTAAAGCTGGAGAAAAATGTCTTGAAATCAAAGTTCGAGGCGCTTGTCATTATGTTTATCGCTCTACGAGTAAATATGACAAAAAAATTAAGAAAGGTCGTAAAGTTTCAGTTTACATTGGTAGACTCGACAAAGATTACGGCTTTATACCTAAAGGTGAGAAACCTAAAACTAATGTGATACCTGTGCCTCACTCTGTCACTGACTATGGAAATTCAATGATTTTACATAATATGATGGGAGAGCTCAAACCTTTTCTCATGAAAAATTTTCCGGAATATTGGGAAGAACTCTATGCAATGTCAATTGTTCGTGTAAATGGATATGTCCCCCTCAAACGAATTAAAGATACTTGGGAAGATCTCTATAATCTTGAAGGTATAAAACCAAATCTTAATCCATCCAATCTTTCAAAAGTGTTAAGGGAAGTAGGCTGTGATAGGTTTGGGCAGAATGAGCTATTCAATCATCTCAAAAATGCAGACACTCAACTCGTCTATGACTTAAGTTCCTGTTTCTCTCGATCTATGAATATCTACAGGCTGAAAAAGGCTACAACAAAGACTGTATTCAAGTTCCCCAAATCAACTTTGCCCTTTCTTTGTGGTCTTGATAGTGAAATGCCTACTATGATCAAATCAGTTCCAGGCAGTGTGAAGGACATAAAGACATTATACAAAACAATAGAAGAGTTGGATATCAGCGATAAGATACTTCTTCTTGATCGTGGTTTTTTCTCAGAGAACATCCTTAACTGCTTAGAAGAAAAACATATCAAATTTGTGTTACCAACAAAAAGGAACAGCCACTATTATGACACAAGAATACACCTTAATGAAGAATTCATCTATCATGATAGACTCATCAAATGTGGTAAAAGAAAGTTAGGAAATAGGTTCCTATATTTATATGAAGACCTGGATCTAAGACTTGAAGAACAGAAGACGATCTTCAGAAAGAGAGAGGAAGGGAAGATCAGCGATGAAGAGTACTCTTTAAAACAAAATAGAGCAGGGAAGTTCTTGATTATCTCCAATTACGACATAGGAAAAAAGGAGATGTATGAACTCTACAAAAAAAGAGACTCGATTGAAAAGTTGTTTGATGCATACAAAACAACATTAGACGCTGACAAATTGTATCTTCATGATGATGAGAGCGTTTATGGGCATGTGTTTGTGGCATTTCTTTCATTATATGCGTACTGTAAATTGTTGAAGGCAATTAAAAAAGCAGAGATAAATGACAAGGTCTCACCCATTGATATCCTATTGAAGTTTAGAAAAGTGAAAAGTATAAACTTTGGTGAAAAAAGTATCATTACTGAAGTTCCTAAGAAAGTAAGAGAATTAGATAAAACTCTCAAATTCAACATATTCCCTACAAAAAATGGGAGTTAAGGATATAAATAAGCTATCACTCATTTTTACGTTGGCTTTAAAAACATTGCAGAATATACTGAATATACACTGAAATATACGCTGGATATACACTAAAGCTTCAACTATGCTAAATGATAAATTTCGTAGAAATACAAGGAAGTGAGTTTGTGACTGCGGATCAGGAGATTCTTACCAGACTGCAAGAAATCGAGAAGAGGATGGAAAAAATGGAAGCTACACTGGAAAGCATTAACAATATCCTGAAAAAGGTAGAGCAAAATACCTATTTTGGGTGTTATGTCGAAGGAGAACAGCTGGAGTGAAAAACGAAAGCAAAAAAGGCGAAAGAAAAATATTCATACTTTTAAATTTTTCTTCCGTTTTTCAGAAAAGGGAAACTATCCCCTGTTGTGAATGATCTCATAGCTAACTCTTCCTCGGTTAATGCACTCCCTGACAAGCTTTTCTCTTCGGGAAAGAGCGCCGGTTTTTCCGGACTTTACTTCGACAAAGACCACCTTATTCATTTCTCCTTCGGAAAGCCCGTCAAAGACGATGAAGTCCACAGGGGTGCCGAGGAACCTTGCATCCTTAGGGTTGTATTCGAAATCAGGGAAATAAGGGATCAGGTGTTCCGTGACCTTGCCGCAGATTACGGCTTCGCTTTTCTTTACGGCGTCCTGGCGGATTTTTTTCTCCTCATCAAGTTTCCAGTTCCGAAAGAGAGTATCGGTTTTTTCGGAGACCGGGCGTTCCATCTCCCGTGTCTGCCAGGCTTCATACAGGTCTTTTGCACGGGATTCTACCCTACCTTTCAATTTGATGTATTTGACGAGCAGATACACTATAAGCAGGGCAAGGAAAAGAATCTCGAAGAATGAATTTCAGACTATATAAATGGCTATAAATATTTAAAAGTTCTAGCCGAATTTAGATTCTATAATTATTATATAAGCTCAATGCCCTGGAGATTCCTCTGACTGCTTTAAAAAGTTACTTAAAAAAGTCCTGCTCCTGAAAAGAACTTAATTCTGGAAAAATATTATCAGTATCTCTTAAGTACCATACAGGGAATATAAACTCGGGGATACGGTGGAGATTCAGCACAGCGACTCTGGAGAGGACAACTTCGGTAAAATACTCGGATTGCGGGAAGAAATCGGAAAAATACAGGCTTCAATTGCTGATTATGAGACCGGGAAAAAACTGAATATAGCCATAGTAGCCGGAACTCTTGCTGGAAAGACTGCTTTGCTTGGTGAAATAGAGAGAATAAATAGAAATCGTGCGGCTGGAATCATTTTATCCGAAATTGTCCGGAACAGAAAGGAGATTTCCATTCCTGATGACACTAAAAGGGTAATGCTCTATGACAACTGTCACTATCTGTACATGCGAAAACCCGGCGGTTTTGACATCTTTTATGAGTTTCTGGACATGATAAGTTCTCAGGAAAAGCTATTCGTCACCACCTGGAACCTTTATTCCTGGAGATACCTGAGCGAAGCCTTCGGGATCGAGAGATATTTTCCGGTACAGATCTTCATCCCTGCCTTCGAAAAAGAAAATCTCAGGCTCTTTATCCTTAAAAGGTATGGAAAAGCAGAAATCAGATTTGAAAACGATGAAGAGTCAAAAAAAGAGCCTTTCATATATATGGAAAAATACCCGCTTGAACTGTCCTCCCTGGGCAGGAAAATCTTCGTCCCGGTCCTGAAAATAAATTTGCCTTATCTGAGGCAACGCTTCCTGCACGAGGAGGAGACACAGACTGCCGAAGAAAGGGTATTTGAAAAGATCTACCTTGAATCAAAAGGTAACCCGGGAATTGCATGGAGGATCTGGGAACTCGGGCTTGATTATCCGGGGATAAAGTATGAAGATATAGGGCAGTTTTCATTTGATATCGATCTTGAGCACGAAGAGGCTTTTGTTTTAAGCCTGATCCTTTCATACCAGGCCCTAAAAAGAACCGAAATTGCCGAAATAATAGGGTCAGAATTCAGGGCAGATAAAGTTCTCTTCAGGCTCTTAACCGGGGAACTGATTTTTAAAGATGAAGGCGCTTCCTACAGAGTCAGGCCCGAAGCCCTGCAAAGCGTAATTGCTTACATGGAAAAACTAAGGCTGGTGTGGTAAATGGTAAACGGAGATTCAGGCAGTCAGCAGCTTCTGGAAACCCTCAGGTCAATAGATACACAAACCATCGTAATCATGTTCCTGATTCTTGCCGCTGCCTATGTCCTTAGCAGGATTATTACCACCCTTTTATCAAAGATCTCGGAAAAAATGAGCCGGAAGGATAGGATAAAAGTAAAGATGATTATACCTACGGTAAAGTTTGGAATATATGTTCTGGCTTTTTATTACATCCTCAAGGAAATATTCAATATTTTTGGGCCCGAACTGCTCCTTCTTACAGGGCTTCTTGGTGCTGCCATCGGTTTTGGAGTCAAGGACCTTTTTGCAGACATTATAGGCGGACTTGTAATTACTTTTGAAAAGCCCTATCAGATAGGGGATAAAATATCCATTGGAGGTCATTATGGGGAGGTTACCGATATCGGACTAAGGGCAACGAAAATGGTAACCCCTGATGACAACACCATTACAGCCCCAAACAGCCTTATCTTCAATGAAACCGTTGCCAGCGGGAATTACGGAGATTCGGAAATGATGGTTGTAATAGACCTCTATATAGCATCAGGGTCAAATGTGGAAACTGCAATGAGGATCCTGAGGGAAGCTGTTGTGAGCTCAAAATACGTCTATATCTCTGAAAGCAGCCCTGTTACTCTGCTCCACAAAGCTCTCCCGTTTTATACAATGTTAAGGGCGAAAGCTTACGTCAATGATCTGAGGGATGAATTCAAGTTCGAATCCGATGTGCACACAAGAACCTGGATAGAATTCCTAAAAAATGGCATCAGGGCTCCCCAATTCCATATCCTCAACCTTCCTCCAGCAGGGAAAAAACATGAATCTGATGCTCCTTCCCGGAGAAATGCCAGGTCAAATACAGTAGCCCGGAGAGATTCCGAATTTAATGCAGATTTCAGTAAGAATTTCGAGTTCTGAGTTCATTTGTTCAGTTCAGTATTTTATGCAGTTCTTTAAACCGAACGTCAGAAATAATATTTTCTGTTTTTTCTCCTCGCACCCCGGGTCTGTAGCCGGCCTTCTGCCCGGAAAAAAGAACTGAAGAATACTCCTGCCGGTCTTAGGAATACTAACTTTTACCCCGGAAACCACCTTAAAATCAGACCATATCGGATATCTCCTCCTGCTTGTCTGGAGCGACATTGTAAAAAATTCTTTTCGACACCCAATATAGATAATGACATTACATTGGTAAGAAATATTGAAATGCAGTCCTCTTGAGTGAGCTCACTTCTTAGCCCATAAATAGTCTTCTTGAGCTCAGCTCCCGACTCTGATTCTTTTATAAATTATAGTCTGCTTGAGCGAAGCGAAACAGGCTGCGTACTGTTGCGATTACATCGCAACTCCCAGAGAATCTCCGATTTCCTGCGATCCCGAGGCGCAATTCGGGCAGCGAAACTCGGATAAAATATAAAAAAGTAAGCAGCTTTGGATGCTGCTTTAACCAGGGAATTTATTTTTGCATTTAGACCTTTCTTCTCATGACGCAGTATGCGGCTCCAACAGCTCCCAGAAAAGCTGCGGATTCAAAGCCAGGCGTGGAACGCCAGCCTCCACTTGAAGCCTTTGCGGGTTCGGATGCCACATCATCTTCTGCATCAGCAGTCGGAACAGGCTCGACTTCTATCGAACCAGAATCGTCTCCAGCAACAATTACAAAGGACCCGAAACCTGGAGTCTCGGCTTCGAAATAGACGTAAGTGTCGCTTTCCTCGTCTAATTTCTCTGTATCAAGTTTGCTCCATGAATCGTCATAGTACCAGAGGTTTAACGAATCTGCATCAATCTCGTTTTCCTCAAGCCAGGCCTTTTCGACTCTGAAACCGACAACTGCGTTCTCGATGTTATCAGAGTTTGCAATTCCTCCTGAACCCACCCAGATGTTCACGTTCTTATAGACCGTGCCCTCGGGCAGATTCGGAACCAGATTGGATTGGCCTTTCAGCATTTCGGCAATGGTAGTGATTTTTCCAAGAGTTTTCTTGGCATCAAACTCCACATACCTTATGCAGGTTACCCCATTTGGAAAATCAAACCTTACATGTGTTCCGTTGGTGACAAACGCCTGAGAAAGCTCTTTAGCCTCTACATTGCTCTGGAGTTCGGGGGAACCTCCAGCTCCGCCACTTGAACTGCTACCTGAACTCTTACGTGAACTGCCGCCTGAACTTCCTGAGGTTGATACTACCTTGATAGAAGAACTGGCCGGAAGAACAGAGAATTCAGCTTTGTTGACGTCTCTTAAAAGTCCCACGAACTGGTATGTACCGGTTGACTCAGGAGCTTTAAGAGTGTAGCTGAAGCTCTCGTCATTAATCAGCAGGAAAGAAATCTTGCTGCCATTTACAGTTACAGCTTCTTCCGGAAGGGTCGAGCTGACGTATGTGAAACCTGCAGGAATCTTTTCCAGAACCTGCCCGGCTACCCCATAATCAGCTACATTTATCGTTACTTCAAATACCTCACTGGTACTAACGGAAGAAGGAAGAGTCCTTTCTGCACTGCCTGCAGAAGCCGGTACCGTACATAATATCAGGCCCAGGAGTAGCACAAAAGCAATTTTAAATTCAGGCCTTTTCATATCCTATCCCACCCGTCAGCAAAATAAATTGCCAGAATTTCATATTTGAGCCTGCTGGAAATTTCATTATTATTTACAATGTTTTTGATTTCTTCGGCAGAGAGACTCTTATCAGCGCCTCCAAACATTGTCGCAATCTCATTTTCTGAAACTACGGTAATCGAGATACTATCGCTGTCTGTAACTGTATTCCCAAAGTAGTCCGTAGCTGTAAGGGCGAGTTTAAACTCTCCTGCCAGAGTGCTGCTCACATCGCAAGTGTAAATGTCTCCGCTTTCGGGCGTCAGAGAAACAACTTCTCCACCGAGGGGGGTGAGGTCGATGGTTACTGACATAACCCCGGAAGTTTCATCCGAGACTTTTGCCCTGATAGTTGAGTAATCCTCTCCGTCATTCAGGATGTACACAGGAGATGCAGAGCAGCTTTCTATGACGGGAGGTACAAACTCCCCTTCAAAAGTAAGATCGAGCTCTACTGGAACAGCACCATGCTGATAGGTCACAGAAACAGGTTCAGATTCAACGAGACCCAGTTTGAAGATAATTTCCTTTCCATTATCCTCTTCAGTACCCGAGACACCAAGCTCATATTCTCCTGCTTTATCGATAGTACTACTACCAGCAAGCTCGGAATCTATATATGCTGAAATTATAGTTCCTGTGGGTACATCTGCACCTTCCGTAATCAGCTTTCCGGAAAATACGTTTGGAAGCGAAGGAATAGTATTGCTGGCAGATGCAACCGGAACAAGGGATATGCCCAGTGTCAGAATAACCAGGCACACTAATGTTCTTAAGTATTTGTCCTTGATGGTCATCTTATCACCTTGAGATTTTTCACGTTACCCGTGCAGATCCTTTTAGAGAAATCCATCAGGGTTTCCTTCTTGCTTCCCTCCCAAGCTTTGAGCCGAAAGTGAGCATAATGAGGCCTGCAACCGCATAAATAATCTGAAAACCTGGAGTACTGTTTGTTTCAGAAGATTCGTCAGAAGATTCCGCACTCTGTTCGGTTTCGGTACCTTCACCTGAATTGGCAGCTGCACTTTCCTGAACCTCTACCTCCGGTTGAGTGACTGAACTATTAATGACTTCAGCTCCAGAAGTTTCCGATTCGCTGGTTTCTACTGATCCGGAACTTGAACTTGATGCTGAGCTCTTTTTAGAACTTCCTGAGTCGGCTACATCCCCTACCGACAATTCGATGGATAAGACCTGCTTTCCGGATTCCCAGTCATAATTCAGACCCGAATCCTCTTCATCTACCTTAAAAGTAACTGGCTTTCCCTCGTCCTCGGATTCTCCGGGAATCAAGAGATAGAAACTTCCTGAGGAACTATTTATGATAGCCTCTTTTACCAGCTCTCCATCAAGGTAAGCTGCAACAACAGTGCCCGTAGGAGCCGGATCTCCATCAATCAGGGCGACCCCCTCCACTGTCATCGGAAGCAAAGGAACTGCCCCTTCCTCTGCCATACATGTATGAGACGCTGTTAAAAAAAACAACATAAGTACAGCTGTTCCCAATAAACTATTTTTTAATATCCTGTTCATGATTTACCTCCGATTGCTACGCAAACAAGAAAAAAGAAAAAACTTCAGCCTGAATGGCTGAAAAGTTGCTTGCTTTCGAAATTTCACCCCTTACACGGTACCATCGTCGGCTCCATCGTCGGGAATGATTCCATCGACGTAGAACTCCACGTTTTCGACGGAAGCATAGGTACCGGGTTCCTTCATGAATACCCAGTATCCCTGTCCTGGGACCATAAGACCATCAAATTCAAGTGTTCCAACAGGGCACGGATCCATTCCTTCTGGAACACCGTCATCACCGACCAGGTCTAAGACTCCAAGAGAGATTGTACCCCCCCAACCTTCATTGCAAGAATACGTGATGATGTTGGAGAACTTATACTCTAAGCCCAGAAGGCCCTGCAGTGAACCCAGAGTCTCGGACCAGTGTACAGGTACTGTAGAGGTGTGTCCTATCATCTGCCATCCACAATCCAGGTCCAGAGACGGAGGCACATCAGGAGTTGAACTATCAAGTGACATTGGCTTGAACTTTACATTGCTCACGCAGGCTTCCGGAGTGTAGACCCAGTAGCCCCTACATGGTTCGATGCAGTCCGGGAATACCCAGTCACAACCGTCCCAGTAAATGACTGTGGTGCATTCTCCAAAGACCGAGTCCGGGTCAGCATTGAATGTAGCCGGAGTCTTGGGCACGGATTTCAGGTTCCAGCCTGCATCAAGCATGAGGCTCATGTCTTCGTATGTCCGGACAGGCCCGCAAACGGCAAAGCAATCGTTGTAGTTGCCAGCCCAATCCAGGGCAATAACAGCTACCCAGTAGTCCCGACCATAGACAAGAGGTTCTCCACCAAATCCTCCGATATTCATGTCTGTATCAAGGATACACACGCCGTTTTCATCATATTCGGATGTAAGTGCGTCGAATGTATATCCGTCATAATATGGTTCTGCCAGTTGCATCTCCTCAATGCATGAGGGCTCGCATTCGCTGATTAAAACCACATATGGAGTAGATAAAGGATCGGTTGGGTCGAAGCAAAGATCGTCCTCGATGTTATTATCCCAGCTAACGTACAGTCTAGGCGCATCACATGTATAGAGCCAAGGCATATCCGATTGGCTCAGCGCGTCAACAACACACAGGTTTGCTACGGCAGCCGGGGCAGTACAGTCAACAGAGAAAGAACATGGGTCAGGTTGGTACTCCCTGCCTGCACAGTCAGTGATACACACTGTCCAGAGCATATCTATGCCTTCATCCACTTCCACATTCACGGAATAACAGTTAACCTCGTCTTCACCGACAACGCACGTGCCCTCCTTCACTACCTCGCCGTTAATGAGCAGTTCGTAATCGAAAGGCAGCCCTGCTCCTCCTGAAACACTGAAGTTAAATTCCGGGCATGCAGAAACGAACTCATCATCCGGGAAATTGAGGCAGACTTCAAGCCCTTCACAGTTGACATAGAACTCCTGGACTTCGCTCGTAAAGCAGTTTCCTGCAAGATCCTCAACTTCAACGTACCATGTGTAAGCCCCGTCCGCGAAAGCATATGGGACGTCTATGGTTACGAGACTGTCGGAGGGCATATACCCGGACATTGCCTCAGCAAGTTCTCCGTTGATGAACACCGGGTACCCCTCAGCAGGTTCTCCGTTGATGTACACCTGGTAACATAGATCCAGCTCACAGTCGTCAGAGAAATCATCATCAGCGGTGAAACTGAATGTCATGAAGGGAATGGGATAGGAGGGATCATATGAGGAATTCAGAGGATCAAAGCGCGGATCATATGGATCAAAGGGATCCTCGGGATCAAAGAGATCGGGATTGATGACGCAGCTGGCTTCCGGGGAAATAAGTACCGCACTCGGACAGTCGGTGTCCACGTACAGGTCGAAGTCTCCAGAGATACAAATGTTTCCTGCTTCGTCTTCGAGTTCGATTCTCCATTGATAATAGCCATCATCCAGATCAGTCTCATATGTGACATATCCGTCACAATCCACAACCCCTGTTTTCTTCTCAATATCATTGATAAAGATGGCATAGGCAACTGTATCACTCAGTTTATCGATGGCCTGGATATTGAAGCATACACAATTTGTATTGACACCAATTCCCGGTTCAATTATAGTAAACTTCGGAGCTTCGTTGTCAATCACAAAGGCGTAGTAATCAGTCTCCTCAACCCCTTCAATCACAACTTCCGCCGGTATCCCTTCCGGTGGCACGCCGCCTAAGATGGCTCCAGGAGCATATGCGCTATCCAAAATGGCTCCATATACTATCACGTCAACAGCATCGTTTACATCGCCTTGAACTAAGTATTCACCACACCAGACAGTACCACTGTCATCCTTTGGAGTCATTACAATGACGGTGGGATTCAGACCATAGTCACAAACAGTGAAAGCCGCATAATTGACGGCTTTGTTGAAGGTTACAGTGGCTTCTACAACGTCTCCCGCCGCGAAAGGACCTTCGTCACTGTAGACGATATTATCAACGCACAGATCAACTGGAAGCGATACAGTATCTGTATTTTCCGTATCTCCTATTGCACTTGCTGTTCCTGCTAAAAGGAACATAATTAGCAGTGCACCAAATAACATTATTTTTTGTTTCATATTCTGCACCTAGATTCCGCAAATGTTCAATTTTATTCTGAGTCCAACATTGAGTATTATATTAGATGAAATAAATTTTTAAAGTAGCGAGTTGTAGCAGATTCCAGTTAGCTTGAACACAACCATACGAACAGTCTAGAAATTTTTGAAGTAATTATTGGTTAAAAATTAAATAAAATAAGACTGTAGGAAATTTACAGCTTTTAATGATAAAACTGTTTTGCGCCTCACCTCCTGAAATTAATTAATCGAATCAATTTTGCCTCGATTAGTAGATCAAAAAGCTACCACCTTTCCAAAGCCTTTTTCAGGCAGGAATGTGTTAGCTTCTCCCTCTGGAGCGGCAAGTCTTAACCCCATTAAGTCTTAACCCCATTAAGTCTTGCACAGCAGGGGAATTATGAACCAACCCCGTTTTTATTGTCTGAACTGACCCATCAGCCCGACCATCAGACATACACCTATTAATTGTAAAATGCAAATTCTCCACCAGGCAAATCCTTATGGATTATAAATATTTCACATTTAATATAGCATATGTCTTTTTATATTATCCTAGGATGATAATATGAAATAACTTATGCAAATATTTGATATAAATCTTTCTAAAAATTATTAGATGTTAAATATAGTCCGAAAGATATAATAGATATTAAATAATGAAGAATTTTTGAAAATTAATTTTAAATAATTGGAATACTTATAAGTAACCACATAGAAAATATATAAAAGTAAACACTCTTAACGAAAAGAGTTCATCAGAAAGAATGGAAAAAATACTGGAAATTAAAGGAACAAGCTTCTCCCTCTAAAAAGTATATACTCACAGATTTAAATGTGAAACAACATACTTTACCAAAAGGCATTTCATGCCACAGGGGAGGAATTCAAAATGAAATATACCTTTCAGGACTCTACAGAACTTCCTGTCCAGAGAGATTTTATCCAAGATCTGCAGGACTTCATAAGAATTTCAAAAGAAGCCATAACTCTCGAAAAATCAATTATAGGGATAAAGCGGGGAACTAAGGAAGAGACGGAAATCTCTCAGAAAAAGCTTGAGGAGATAGACAGGTTCCAGAAAGACGTTACCGGTTATATCGAAGAACGTACGCAGGGAATCGAATCCGCGGAGATTCTTGAGATCAAAGAAAAAACAATTGAGGCCGCTTCAACGGCAGCCCTTTTAAAAAAGAATGAAAGGCTTGAAGACATTGATAGGCAAAACAGACAGGCACTTATGGAAGTGCAGCAGCTTGAAACCCAGATACTCACAACCCTCAGCCCCTTTTTTGAAACGAGCATCTACGGAGCTGAGAATGTCTATTACGCTTCAGTTGAAGCCAAGGAAATGAAAGGAAGGCAAGTCAGTTCAGTTAACGGCGTGCAGTACGAGTTTGAACTGCATTTTGCTCATGATTCCCTGAAAGTTGAGAACTTTCAGGAACTTACCCTGCCCTTGTGGGTTAAGAGCGGCATCCTATCCAGAGAAGAGAAAGCAAAAAAGATGGATGTATCCGGTTTCCATATTATGAGCATCGAGTACGAAGAAAACAATGTTCGAACAGTGCTTCAAGACAAGGATGCAGAGCACATGTTCAAAATCTCTGCAGATGAAACGGCGCTGCTGATCATGCATGGAGACCATGATATAACAGGAGACGAAAAACTGGCCGCTCTCATAGATAGTGAGGCTCTCTATATGTTTATGGGCAAGCTCAAGGAGTTTTTTACAAAATCCGTCGACTTTAGAAGGCTCAAGATGGTCCTACTGGACGGGAAAAATGCTGTTGAAGAGAATGCCGTGTTTGACTGCCTGAAGATTATAGCCGGCATATACGGGAAGCTCGTAAGGGAATGCATTGAAAGAGGGTATACCAAAGGGGAGGTCACAATCAAGATGGAGGAGCCAGGAAGCGTACGGACCGAAAAATACATTTCGAAGTCTGAAGCTTCAGGTGAACTTTCATCCATAGGGGGTGAGGGCACAGAGATTGCCAGGATCCTTGGAGTTGCCGAAGCCTGAGAGGAATAAACAGTCTAAAGATAAAAACGAACGCGACATGAGGAGAAGGTCTGTTTTATTGAGGCCATTGTACCGAAACACTACGCTTCTTCAAACAGTTCTCTCTTAGTTTTTCCCTCATAATCTTCCAGATTTTCAATTTCTTTATAGTCGGTGCCGTCAGGAAGAAAAGGTGTGAAAAGGATAACCGAACAGAGAAGTAGAAATGTCCCAAACATCCGGGACTGCACCTCAACAGTAGCATAAAAAATGAGAATTCCAAGCATGACCCACAAAATAAAACTCAACTGAAAAGCAAGCTTAACTCTACAAATATTTTCTTCGCTTCTGATCAAGCAACTCCCCCTTGAATACCCCATTTATAATTGATTCGGGATTGAATAAATAGCTGTTTATTTGAAAGATTTGGAGATTTAAACTCCATAAATTAAAAATGTTTTCCGGTTGAAAATAGATATCCCTGAATAAAATTTACGATATCATGAGTCGATGAATAAAAAAAACCAATAAGAATAGGACACCGGAAAAAGAAAGAAAAAGAATAATAATTCGGATTCAGAGTGAAGAATTAGAGTGTCGGGTTTAGAGTGTTAGATTAAGGCATCGAATTTAGAGTATTAGATTTAAAGCGTCGGATTCAGAATCTAATACCCAGAATCAGAGTTTCATACCCTTTTAGCGCATCAAATTCCGATAAAGCTAATGATCTTTTTTCCCTCACTTACTCTCCTGAGAAAATCCTCCCTGCTGGCATAGGGAACTCCGGAAGCTATGGAATCTGCCGCTTTTCTGCTGACCCCGGGTATTTCCCGGATAAGGGCAGGAGACGCGGTGTTTATCTGCAGGGGGTGGGGAATTCCGGTAATAGAACGCATTCCATGCCCTGTGACAGTAATGTCTGTGAATTTCCGAAGAGGCATGAGGGCAGGGATTCCTACAAGCAGTGGGTAAGAACCAAGCTGTCTCCCGAAAGTCACCCCCCGGTAGTGCACCTCGCACATTACATCCTTCAGTACCGTTCCTTCCGGCACGACTCTCCGGAGCATTGGAAGGTCAATATTTTTCCGGACCTGTTCCTTATAAACCAGAAAGAGTTTCTTATGCTTCCTTGCGGTTTCATCCCTGCCGTATATCGGAGTACCGGGAAATGCCATAACCTGCCGGATATTAATTCTGCGGAGCAACAGTCCGGAATCAAGCACCTGAAGCAGGAAATCATAGTTCAGCTGGAAAGTTTTTTTAGTCTCCCCCATCAGCCCGTGCACAAAATTGATACCAGGGAGAATTTCCGGAAGCCCGTTTGCTCCGCACCCGGCCCCCAACCTGTTTACCAGTTTGATAGCATCAAAAACCTCTTCGGAAGTCGCCTTGAGAGAGTTTGCTGCAAGCACCTTCGGGTCAGCAGTCTCCATGCCGAAGGCGGCTACATCGCCGGAAGTGTGATATTTGATAATCGTCTTCAGGATTTGTTCCGACTCTTCGGGATATGTTGCAAGAGTTATAGGGTTTGCATTATCCATGTGGAGCACGGAAAGTTCTGGTGCGGAATTCCTTATTCCCTGGTAGAGCTTTTCAAGAACCTCAGGCATGGGTTTCGGGACAGGTCCTCCTGCATCGGTCCCGTGGTAAGAAAAAAGGTCCGGTTGCCTTCCTATCCTGAAATAGCGGGCTCCGTGAGAATACAGTGCAGAGACTTCGGCAACAACGTCCTCTACAGGCCTGTAATCCGAAGCCCCATAAAATGGTTCGGTACAGAAGGAGCAGTGAACACGCCTGCCGCAACCCCTGTAGGTTTCAAGCTCGCACATGCAGTAAGGGTAGTCCGGGTGCTGTCGGATCAAAAAAGCCCCCTTCGGACCCCAGCGTCCGATCTCTGCTGTTGTCCTGAAACGGTGGTCAACGGATTCCGGGGCTTTCAGTCCGGCAGGAAGGCTCCCGCTATTATCACTTCCTCCCCCACCAGCCCTTCTCTCAAAAAGATCGTAAACAAAAGCCTCAAGATCCATTTTTGCAAGTACGGCTTCTCCAAGGCTGATCCCATTTTCTGCCCCCTTTGCAGCCCTTCCGCCCTGGTTGCTGAAGCCAAGCCTGACAGGGCCGCCTATAACTTTTACCCCGTTTGCAACCCGGAAAATAGTCTCTATCTCACCCGGCGTGATAGGGGATGCCCTGAGGTATTTTCCCGGCACGGTCATGCCTGCAATAATGACCAGAAGATCGGCTTTCCCTATAAGCTCGCCAGTTCCTGGAGGGTTTTCCCGCAGGGTATCGATTGTGAGGTAATGAATTTCTTTTTCGGAAAGCCCGCGCTCCCTCAGAGCTCCTGCTATGTACCGGGAGTAAGGAGATAGATAAGGAGGAACCCCGAGGCAGGCGGGTTCATCCACGTAGCCGTCTATGATGAGTGCTTTCATATCAATTCTCGTTTCCTTGCTTAACTGAAGAGTGGAGTATAGAACGCATTGGATATTAAATAAGAGGCGGATTGAAACCTGATAAAACAGGTGATTAAACTCATGAAGGCAAAATAAATACAAGAGGAATGGATACAAGCAAAACGAACAGTAAAATTCAGATGAATAGTAAAATTCTGCGAAGATAAGTCCAGAGAAAAAAACATAAAAAAATATTTAGGGCCGGGACCGAGAATCGAACTCGGGTCGTAGCCTCCACAGGGCTACAGGATGGACCTCTACCCTACCCCGGCCACAGGGTCTGGTACTTCAGATTTGAAGCAACCTATAGAAGGAGTTTTTTTATATAAAGTTTTTGCCGGAAAAAGCAGGAGAACTCTCCAGGAAGCTGGGAATTTTTTGCTTTTCGGCAGTTTGGAGTATAAAAGTCCCTCTTCAGATCAGCTCAGCTCATTTCAAGCGCGTTTGAGGTAGATTTCTGGCAGGTCTCTGCTGGCTTCAGGCAAGTTTCAGATTGTTTTAAGCCTGTCAAGGGCGAGTTTTGCAGCCTTTTCTCCGGAAAGGAGCATTCCTCCGAAGACAGGACCCATTCTCGGGGCACGGGTTGCGGCATTTGCAGCCATACCCGCAACAATCAGCCCGGGATAGATCTCCTGGGTTGCATCCACAGCCAGGCGCTCGCCAACCTCAGACCACATCGGCTTTTCCCCGAGCAGCCCGAGTTCTCCGATTTTTGCGTTAGGGATCTTCCTTAGAATCGTGTTACAGACAACTGCATCATGGCCCGTTCCGTCTATTACGAGTTTTGTGCGGATCATGAGCGGGTCTACGTGCAGGCGCTGGGTCGTGACAGGCCCCCAATTGATGACTATGCCGTTAACCCTGTCATTTTCCCGGATCATGACGTCTTCAAAGCTCACAAGGTTAAAGACCTCAGCCCCTGCCGAAGTTGCCCCTGCAATCAGCTTCCCGACGGATTCCACGGAGTTTGCCACATAATACCCGGACTCGTACTCTTTATACCTGATCCCGAAGTCGTCCAGAATGCGGGTGGCTTCCTCCTGCACGACGATACGGGGAAACATCATGCCTCCAGCCCACATGCCGCCCCCGAGAGACAGTTTCTGCTCATACAAAGCGACCTTTGCCCCGGCTTCAGCCAGGTATTTTGCAGCCACAAGGTTTGCAGGTCCCCCTCCAACGAGTGCTACATCGATGTCCGTGTAGTCAAGGAAGGTTTTGGAATACTCATCAAATATTGCCCGTGTGATTATGACTTCGTCAAGTTCCATTTTGATCTCTCATAAAGCTTCTACGGTTGAAACTCCGGGGAAAACTGCCCGGCATTTTAAGAAAATAATCAGGGAATCGTCAACCCTGATCCGTAACATAATAATTCACGTTTTGATACCGGGCATTGCTTTTAAAGTTGTTGGAATCGGATGGAGAAAGAAAGTAATTTGCAAAAGGTCCTTCCACAAAAGGGCTCTTCTCAATATATAAGGCCTTCGCAAAGAAAAATTCAGATCAGGCAATTGCTGAAACCATGCCGGATACTCGACTATTTCCACAATAAATGACCTGCTTCCCGCGGAGAGAGCAAAACCTACCAATATATTATTATATCCGCCTCACAAAATAAATGAAGCGGTGGAAAGGATGAAGAGTTTACTTTTTATCGATGCGGGAATTTTTATTATTGCAGCTGTCACAGCCTTCTTGAAGAGAGACCCCGGGTTTATTATAGACATAATAGGCTTAACAGGTTTGATTTTTTTTGTAATAGCAGGAGTTTTGTCAGGTTCTTTTGCTAGTGGGGATCGTGTAAGGGCAAATTATGAGGATGAATATGAAGAGCGCAAGGAGAAAAACAGATTGTCAAAAAATTTATTTTTTGTTGGGCTCTTCAACATCGCTATATCAGTACTTACTTATGAATTCACATTACAGTGACTTGCTATAGCGAATTGAAGATCCCAAGATATAGTAAAAAATCACATTGAAGCTGTTACAACTTTTCGAGCCTCAGACTACCGAATTCATAATTCATATCAAACTTTACTGCTCAACCTCTCCTCCATTTGTAAAGAACATCTTGTCCCCTTCGGTTCCGGGATAAAGAACAAGCTGTCCGTCCTCAAAAGCTGCTGTCTCCACACGGGATAAAATCGACAGATATTCGCTGTCCATAGACTCGGGTCCGCAGGCCATAAGCGTAATAGCAGCCGGGCCAAGGGTTAAGTTGTTTTCTTCCAGGGTGTAGTTCCCACTGCCGTTGTTACAGTCGGCTTTAATACGATACGTGCCGTCAGGGAAGAAGGCAAGTGTATAGTTTTCAGGATCGGGTACCATTATCTGGTATTCAGGCGTTTCAAAACTCTGGAAACTGGTCCACTGCCATTCAATACCGGTAATATTCTCAGCAGAAACCGGTTCGAATTCCGGAGTAGTGTTTGCTACAGGTTCAGCAATAGTAGGTTCAACAATAGCATTCTCTCCCGGTTCAGCAGGAGCCTCTTCCTGCTCAGTGCAGCCGAGAGAGAAGGAGAACAGGGCTAATCCCCCCATAGTAAGGAGCAAAACCAAACCAATTGATGCAACTTTCAGTTTCATCATATCCCCCATTGATATTCCCAATACAAATTGAGTATATGAAATGATGCGTCATTCAAATATATCCTTTGTCTTAGTTATGGTTTGATTTGCAGCCATCCGAATATATTTTTTCAATAGGTTCGAGAACATTCTAAACAGAACTCACCCACTAATGACAGCTATAAATCAGAAATCATAATCTCACGATTTTTCCGATTAATTGCCCCTCATCTGCAGGTTCATATTTTTCCTTTTTCGTATTTCCTTTTCCCTATTAAACAGCTGAATACTGTTGCTCCGGGGGATCATCGAGTACGGAAAAGTTGCCTCCGGGTCCTGGGACAGGCCATTTTTCAATAAATTTTGCACCTTTTTTCCCAGATTTTTCCCAGATAATAGATTTCGTTATTCAGGTCTTCGCTCTGGAGAGATCGAACCGGATGCTCATTTAATTTTCCTTTTCCAACCAGGGGAATTTTGCCGGAGAGATGTATTCTTCCCGGGGGGAGGGGAGCCAATCCGTAAAGCTCGAAAATGAAGCCTTAAAGTTAAGTAACTAAGTTCAGAAAGCCAGATTCCTATGCTTCTTTAATTCACAAGACCAACCTTTATTGATTAACAAAAAACCCGAATTGGGAATAGGTACGAAAATAAGTGCATGCAATGTTCTGAACTAAAGTCAAAAAAGTAGCTCACGAAATGGTTAATTCGGAAATCGTAGTCGAACTTCCGGGTGCCGTGGAAACTAATCACTTTCATTATCATTAAAAAATCAACCGAACATACGGATTTGGAAGAAGAACGCGCAGTCTACACAGGAATTAAAACCACAGGCGTGATGTTACCTCTGACTGACCGTTAAAAGGTCCTATAGGACTTGTTTTTAACAGGATAAACTAGCAGCTTGAATTCATGACAGCGTAATAAAGCAAGCATGAAAACAATTTTTTCTGAAAATAGTATGGACCAATATTATTGAAAGAGGGGGAGTTAATTTTGGGAAAAGAAGATAGAAAACCGTCATTTCAACCTGAGCCGGTACCTGCTCCGGAGCCACAACCGGTTCCTTCACCCGAACCGATACCTGAACCTGAACCTGAGACTGAACATAAGTCCGAAAAAATAGGATAAAAGATAATACAGGTCAAATATAGCAGACATGATAACAAAAGTTTACATTTCGCACTGCGAGCAAGACGAACCGCTAGCCCAGGAACTTGCAAGGGCTCTTTGGACAGTGGAACTGGAGAGCTTTTCGGCCCTGTACAGAAAAGCCCGGATTCTTTCCCTGTCCGAAAGGATACGTTTCGGCATCCGCCAGTCAGACTGCATTATCCCTATTATCACCCAGGAAGGAGTGATATCCCCTGAGGTGAATCAGGAGATCGGGCTGGCAGTGGGAGTCGACCAGTTAATAATTCCTCTTGTAGAGGCAGGAGTCGAACTGCCTATCCTTATACGTCATCTTCCGCCAATTAATTTTTCTCCCGAAGCCTATGAGGATGCTCTGGGAAAACTCATACAGAACATGAGGCAACTTACGAAACTGGATTGGTTGAAGATAAAGTGCCCTTACTGCGGGGAGGAAATGACCCAGTATATCTCTCCCGAAGAAGAAGTTGAAAGAGCGCTTCTTGCAGGAAAACACCTTGAGACCATCTGCAGCTACTGCCAGAGAACCATTTCCCTTGACCCGAGGACTTTCAGGCCCACACCTTGAGTCTCTTAAAGGCCGGAAAGGAGGCAAATTCATGGAACGAAGTCTTAAGGAAGAACCCGGTGAACCAATAGTTGTAAAGTCCAAAATGGGGAAAGCTACCGTGAACGAGACTGAAATCAGGGGTATTGAAGAGCTTACACCTGTTGAAAAGAAACATTTGCTGTTACAACTTTCCAGGGACAGGACAAAAGACAGTTCTGCAGGCTCATGGGAAATTGTCGAAGTCCGCAGGGAAGAATGGAAAACCGTTAAAGCTACCCTGGTTCAACCCGTAGAAATTGACATAAGGGATACAGGAAAAAACGAACTTTTCAGGGTATGGTTCGATATCACAAAGTTAGAAAGAGAAATTGAGTCAGTTACCTGAGTCTGTAACCTGAATTAATAACCGTCTTCATTAACTTGAGTCCGTAACCTGAATCAATAAAATAACTGGCGTCCTAACTAAAAATTAGTCAATGAGACTAGTCAATGAGACATAACGGACCAAAAAACGGGTCATAGTGTCTGATAAATGTAGAATAATAAAGGCTAATAAAACCGCTTAATAAATCTCAAAAAACAATTTGAAAAAAAGGGGAGCTAAAAGCTTCCTTATTCTTTTCTTGCCTCAGATGTGAGGTTGCGAGCTTCTTCCACGCAATATCTTAATACCGGAAATTTCTTGAATCCGGGTCTTTTCTTATTTTCTGATTCGGATTGCTATCAGGTTACCCTCTCTGTGAGATTCCAAGACAATTTAAAGCTCCCTGAAGCCAAGCAGGTGTCATAATTTAAGCTGCCTCCCACCTGAGGGCTGGTTCACTCTGAGCAAAATTATTTACCTGAAAATGCCTTGCTGACATCGGCAGCGTTAGTGTACTCCTTTTCCGGAAGGTCTTCGAGAACCTCCATCACCTTACTGTCAGCTTTGTGCTTTTTAGCGTGTTCGATAAGCTGCTGTTTCTTCGCAGGATAATCCATATTCTTTAAAGCTTTTTGAACTTCGATAGGACTTGTTTGCATAAAATTCCCCCATATGATTTATTTTCTCTTGAAACTTTCATTGACATGAACAGCGTTGATCTGCTTTTTGTTAGAAAAGGTTATTTCAGAACGTATACAACTCCACTGTTTACATCGTTTCTGGAGTTTTAACCGGATTCTTTAACCGGATTAATCCCGTTGCAGGACAACTGATACCTTTGAATACATTCTGGACCTTTACTGGATTTGTTCTCGTAAATAATCCATAAACTATCGAATAAATTCAGTATTTAACTCGATTTTTTCTGTCTAAGTGTTCCTATCTGAATATTTGAGTTCAGGATTTGGGTAGCAATTGCTTTCCCCTTAACGTTGCCCACCCTCCATTCAGTATTATGCAATATATATTATAAAAAAGAATTCAACTCAAACGTTTGTCGGAAGACGATTATTCCGGTCGGAAAGTCCATATTTTTACTGGTATGGAAAGTTGTATTGATATAGTTTCTGAATTTTTTGACTAAACCCCATTCTAAATGTTTTCAATTAGCTTCGGTTTAAGTTTAAAATTCGATTTAAGCTCAAATTCCAGTTTAACTTTAACATCTCTACGTAGTTCGTGGTTGAATCTGAAAAATGTGGCTGAACAGAACAGGAAAAGCCCTCGAATAAAAGTCCTCGTATAATTGATATACCATCGTGACAATCCTTATAGCCATGAATAGCAGCAAATCCGAAGATTCCGTTTTACCTTCTCACCATTCTGACCGTGAAAACCATGAAAGGCAACCCGCCCGGCAGTCTACTTCTACCTATGAATCTTCTACTTATTCAAGCCCTACTCTTGACCAGTTCAGGGGGCTTTTACCTGGCTTTAACAACCGGCTCTCTCCTGCGCGAGACCTGGGACTTTCTCCCCTGGGGAACTCCCGCCTGAGCCCCGAAACCCGCCCAAGGCTTGTTTCCGACTCTTCCCTCGGACTTGTAGGTACTCTTCCCGGTCCGCTTACCGGGCTCAAACCCGAAAATCCTGAATTACCGGTCGGCAAGGAGCTTGAGATCACGCCTGACATACCCGGGAGGACTCTTGCAGGAGAGAATGTCGGTTCGCTCACCCTTGGTGCAGACCTGCCGATGGGGCTTATTGAGAGCAGGTTGATTACCCTCAGACCGGCTGAAGAGGAAAAGAAAGAAAAGTAAAAGCCGGAAGTAAAAATCGTTGGCATTTTCATTCAGGGGCAGTAATACTGCTCTTACTTCTCTTTTCTTTTAGTAGTCCGTAAATTTGGGAAACATAGGTTCGAAAATCAGGGCTAGTTTCATGTCTCTTCAGTGTTTAACCTTTCTCCAGTGTTTGGTCTTTCCTTTTGAGCCTGGAAGGAAAATTTTCTAAATTTCTGATTTTTTCTAAATTTCGGTGATCCTGTATTAACCGGTTGATATTATCCGGATATCCGAAAGGATTTTTTGTTTTATTGATGCCCCTTGCAGGGTCGAACTTTTCTCTTCTGCAACGCAAAAAAAGGAACAGACAATTCATATCTTGCCCCAGGGCTCTCATTGAAATTTATAGATAAGTATAATCGCCTCCGCCAGCTTGTCTGGCGGCCCTTAACAAAAAGCAGAAAAGGCAAAAACAGAAATTATAGGGCCTTCCGATCATATTTACATGTTAGTTTTTTACGTTCCATTAATTTTTTTATTTGCTAGCGTTTATTTCTTCTTTTTTGTTATCTTGGGAAAGACCGCCCTCCTGCGTCGAGCGGGACAAGAACGACTCGATATAGAGAGTAACATTGCATGGGGAAGAAATCTTAATTTAGTTCGGCTGAGTGAAGCGCCTGTCTCTAATCTATAAAGTAGTCTGCTTGAGCACAGCGAAACAGACCGCGCACTGCAGAGCCGCAACTCTGCCGAAACAGATCTCGTGCTCCCGAAGCGAAACTCGGGCTGCAGAGCCGCAACTCTGCTGGCGGAACTCGGGTGGGTCAGAATCCAAGAGTTTGAGTTAGACGTTGTTTTTTCAAAAATATCAACCATGTAATGATGGACCACCTAAATTTCCGATTATCCCTTAAGTGAAAAATAACTGTCTTTACATATTGCAGCAGAAAATAGGTTAGATAAATGATTACTTAATAAAAAAAGTTGATTTATAAAATGAGTTACTTCATAGCAACCATTATCCCCAAAAGGCTGACAGCCACTGCAATTACAATTATAAAAACAAGCAAAGCTGAACTGTTGTTTTCCAACCGGTTATTACCCTCATACTCCATACTATTAAATATGCAGCAATAGTTAAAAAACTTTTGTTAGTTCGCGGAAGCTGGTTTTTTAAAAATAGCAATCATTAGCCTTTTTTCACCTTTTATTACCGAAAAATGTACTTGTTTACTTACCATAACTAGTTAAATATTTTTACTTAGATTTTTCAGAACCCCTAATGCACGCTGAAGGTCCGCGTTAAGTATGGGAGCTACCTGACCCCTTGTTTGACTACCCTTATTTTCTACATAAGGAGGCTTTTTCATTACTGGAAGGATGGATGAAAATTTTTCCAGGAAATGAACAGGATTTCAGGGAATGAGAGTAAGGTACCCAGCATAGAGTAAATTTCTGATTTTTTTTGAATCAGGAATGATCCAGAATAAAGCTTTGAAGCTTCAATAACCATCAAAAACACCGGAAAATAGTCAAAAAACTTTTTATAAGAGAGGCATGATAAACAGATTCCCTTTTTTTATAGTTAATGTGCTTAAGAATTAAAACGTTGGTGGTATTATGAATCAGGAAAAAGTAGAAATTAACTCAATCGACCAGTTTACCGAATTGATCGCTGCATGGTACGAAGAAAATTATCATGGGTTTGCAGACAAATATAAAGCCGCAGTAAAAAATATTCAGCCCATCCCTCCGGACACAGACCCTGATGTAATGTATGACTGGAAAGATGCTACGATTGAAGATTTATGTAATTTTTTTCAGGCCTGGTATGCCTGGAATCCGGATTTAACCACTGGTCTGGAATATATTCAAAAGTTTAGCTGGTTGTATTATAAAAATGAAGCAGGATTGGAGTTTGTTTCTACTGACCCGGGCAATTTGATGACTTTTTATTATGTGGAATTAGACGGGCAAAAAATGGATTCCCCTGCTTCAAAAGAACTGGTTGCAAAATGGATGAATGAACTGGGCAGTAAAATGGATGACTACATTATCCCCGAAGGAGGTTATGTATCGTTTAATCAATTTTTTACCCGGGAATTGAAGGAAGGAAAAAGACCAATCAGTGGTGTTGATGATGATTCTGTTGTGGTGTCTCCGGCAGATGCAGTGATCAATATGATCGAAGATAACCTGTCAATTGACACTCCAATAAATGTGAAAACCCAGAAACTGAATGTTCGCCAGTTGCTGAACCAATCCGAACTCGCGGTGCATTTCGAAGGAGGTACGGCAGTCTCCTGCATCCTAATGCCCAATGTGTATCACCGCTATCATGCTCCTGTCTCAGGCCTTGTGGTAGAATCTGATGAAGATGTTGCAGGAAATTATTTTGGAATTGATAATTTTCCAGAATTAATCAATGGGGGAAATGTCGGTTACGGTTATGATTATAGTGTGTTCGAACACTTCCGAAGAGGTTACATGATCATCAAAACCGAAAAATACGGTTACGTAGCCATGATTCCTGTCGGGCTTAACACCATCGGGTCCGTGATTTTTGAGGAAAAATTCAAAAAAGTAACCCCTGAAAATGCCGTGGAAATTCGCAAAGGGGATGAAGTTGGATATTTCCAGTACGGCGGTTCGTTGAATATTCTCCTGTTTGAAAAAGGTTGCTTCCCTGCGATAAGAATCCCCCAGGGACAAATTATTGGAACACTTGAGGAAAAAGAAACAGCGGATAAACCGAAACTCCAGTTCTCATTCTGATCCTGGTCCGGAATCCAGTGATTGGTGTAAACTGAAGATCATGTGAACTGAAGATCATGTGAACTGAAGATCGGTGTGACTGAAGCTTGGTTGAAAAATTAAATGAAGAGGATTAGTATGAACAGTACTGCTTCTGCTGAGGATTTAATAGAAACGATTCCTGCAGATATCCAGAATTCAGGAACAATCGTCTTAAATGTACTTTCTTATGCCGGATACGCAGATGCCCAATATAACAGTAAAGAGATTTAATTATTTTACTGGTTTTTTGAAAGCCAGAAATTCCATCCCACCCAATCAAGAAATGATGAAGAAATAGGGAAAACATCACTACTTGTCTGGTTAAATGGCGGTCCGGGAGCGCCTTCTACATTAGGACTCTTTCTTGAAAACGGCCCCTACCGAATTCAGGACGGCGCAGGTGGAAAACTGCTTGAAAACCCTTACAGCTGGAATAAAGATGCTCACATTATATACTGGGACCAGCCGATAGGCACAGGATACAGCAGAGTAAAGGAAGAGGACACGCAGACAACCTTTGCCAAAAATGAGGATGAACTTAGCGAAATGTTCTATCTTACGTTCCAGGACTTTCTTTCCAAACATCCCGAATACCGTTCCTGTCCGGTTTACGTTGCAGGAGAAAGTTATGGGGGCAAATATGTTCCCAATATCGCACTGAAAATCCATACCAAAAATAGCGCCGAAACCAATGAAACCAAGAAAATCAATTTGAAGGGAATTTCTGTCGGAGATGGGTGGATCGACGCCCGTTTACAGATGAAAGTGTACATCGATTATGCCTATACGATGGGATATCTGGACACAAACCAGCAACTCCAGATGATGAGCGATTACGAAAATTTCTGTGCTGCCCTGGATAACAAAAACTATGAAGATGCCTACAACATATCGAACAATATCGTTAATAACGTATCTGCACTGGGTGGAAACTTTAATGTTTACAACATTCGGAGATTTTCAGAAATTTCGATGAAACAGGTTAAGGCCTATATGGAAATGCCTGCGGTAAAAGAAAAACTTCATGTCCCTGAAGCCCAAAAATGGAATTGTGCGGATAACAAAGGCCCTGTAGCCGACAATCTCATCGAAGACAACATGGAAGATTCGGCCCCGGTATATTCCGAATTTATCGGGAATGAAAATTTATATAAGATCCTGATGTACACGGGAACTTTTGATACTGCCTGTGGCTCCTTAAGTACGGAGTTAATTCTGTACGAATTAAATAAATGGAATAATCCGGCAGACAATGAAGCCTGGAAAAACCTACCCAGAAAAATCTGGGCACAACCTTCTGACAAAGTGAAAGGGTTTATTAAACAGTACAAAAACCTGACCCAAATCGAATTGCCCAATTCCGGACACCAGGTCCCGTATTACAAACCTGAGATAAGCCTGGAAATGATTGGTAAATGGATGCAGGACGAACCCTTCCCTGCATACATGCCGGAACTGAAAAAAACATAAAAAAGGAATACTGAGTGGGGAAGGCATTGAATAAAACGGGGCTTCAAATGCCTTCTCCTCAATTGGGTGGTTAGCCCGTAAGAATTCTATTGGACTCCCATTATCTTTTTTTCTCTCCAGGAACACCTAACCTTCTGAGACAGCTATTTCGCTGAACAAGCTATTTCTCTATTGGATTATTCCCCCTCAGGCTTTTTCTCTACCACGGCTTTTCCCGGAAAATTTCTCGGCTTCCGGAGTTTTTCGAAAAAGACTGAAACTTTTTTACTTCGCTTCTCTTCTCATCGCTTTTTCGAATTTGTCAAGGCCAATGTCGGCTTCTTCTTCGGTCATGACGAGGGGAGGGGAAAAGCGGATTACGGAGTCTCCGCAGGGGAGGAGCAGGACTCCTTCTTTAAACGCTTCCCTGACGATCCTGTCCCTTCGGATAGGATCTACGGATTTGTCGGATTTTACGATTTCTGCCCCTATCATAAGGCCTAGCCCGCGCAAGTCTCCTATGCAGGGGAAATTTTCCTGTAACTCCCTCAGACGCTGCCGAATATGTGCTCCCATTTCTCTTACGTGGTTTTCCATATTTTCCTTTTCCAGGAATTCAAGGGAAGCGAGGGCCGAAGCTGAGGAGAGGAGATTTCCCCCGAAGGTGTTTGAGTGGACTCCGGGTGGCCAGTCCATGAGGGTGCTATCTGCAAGCATTGCGCCTATGGGGAGACCTGCACCAAGGGCTTTTGCAAGGCAGGTAATGTCAGCCCTTACCTCAAAGTTTTCCATGGCCAGAAAGGGGCCTGTCCTGAAACAGCCTGTCTGGACTTCATCGGCTACAAGCAGGACATCATTATCCTTGCAGATTCTTTGCACTTCTTTGTGGAACTCCGGGGGAGGGACTATGTACCCCCCTTCTCCCTGGACTGGCTCGATAAAAACGGCAGCCGTATCTTCGGGGCTCAGTTCTTTTCGGAAAATCAGGTTTTCGATCTGCTTTGCACATTCGACTCCGCAGGAAGGGTACTCAAGGCCCAGAGGGCAGCGATAACAGTAAGCATAGTGGGTGTGAACCGTACGTATGGTTGGAAAGTGTTCTTTTTGCAGGACTTTGGAACAGGTCAGGGAAAGAGCACCCAGGGTCCGGCCGTGAAAAGCGTTATAAAAGGCGATGAAGTTCGGGCGTTTTGTCTTCCAGAGAGCAAGTTTCATTGCAGCTTCCACCGCTTCGGCTCCGCTGTTGCAGTAAAAGACCTTTGAGTAGCCTGAAAGTTCCCTTAGTTTTTTGGCAAGCTTTAACGGAGGCTCGGCAAAAAAGTCCCCGTACCCGCAGTGGACCATTTTCTCCAGCTGGGCTGAGATGGCGGCATTAACCTCCGGGTTTGAGTGACCTTCATTCATGACCGCAATCCCTGCGATGAAATCGATGTACTCTTTTCCGTCTATGTCTTTTATTATGGAACCTTTTGCCCTGTCAACAACAAGTGGATAAGGGCGGGATACACATGCGGACATTACCTTACAGTCCTGCCCTATGATCTCCATGGCTCTTGGACCGACCACATCAGGCAATCCGATTTCCTGTCCGAAAAAGTCAAGTTCTGTTTCCTGTTTTCTCATAGGATCCTTTGATCCTTCTGTTTTTTCTGAACTTTCTGGTTTTTCCGAATTATCCCGTTTATCAAGAGTTTCGGAATCGTCGTAATTCAGAATGCTTCCCCCCTCTCCCCATATTTCATTCCGTATCTATCTGGGCTCGTTGCAGCCTACCGCTGTAGTCTATATACACGGCTTTTACCTCTGTGAATTCTTTGACTGCTTCTGTCCCTGCTTCCCTGAAACCGTTTCCGGTCCCTTTTACGCCTCCGAAAGGAAGGTGGACTTCAGCCCCTATTGTAGGGGCATTGACGTATGTGATTCCTGCTTCTATTTTATTAACCGCCCTGAAGGCTTTTCCAACGCTTTCGGTGTAAATTGCCGAGGAAAGCCCGTATCTGGTGTTATTGGCAACTTCAATTGCTTCCTCAAGCCCTGAAACCGTAATAATGCTGAGCACAGGTCCGAAGATCTCTTCCTGGGCAATCTTCATATCAGGCTTTACATCCGTAAAAACAGTCGGCTCAAAAAAATATCCCGGAAGCCCGGAATCTATGGTTTTTCCTCCTAGCAGGAGAGTTGCACCTTCTTCTATTCCTATCCTGACATACCTTTCTATTTTTTCAAGCTGAGCTTTATTGATTACGGGTCCAATGTCCGTTTCAGGCAGAAGCCCGTTTCCTATCCTGAGAAGTTTTGTTTTTGCAAGCAGCCTTGCTGTAAATTCGTCTTTTATTTTTTCATGCAGGATCAGCCTGCTTGTTGCCGTGCAGCGCTGGCCTGTTGTCCCGAAAGCCCCCCAGAGCACACCTTCCAGGGCAAGTTCAAGGTCGGCATCGTCCATGATAATTACCGGGTTTTTTCCTCCCAGTTCCAGTGAGACTCGCTTCATGGTTTTTGCACATTCTTCCATAATCCATTTCCCGGTTTCAAGACTTCCTGTAAAGGAAATTGCTTTTATCCGGGGGTGCTGGACTATGGCTTTTCCAGTGCTTCCACCGGGCCCCGTAACAATATTTACAACCCCCGGAGGCAGGCCGGCTTCCAAAAGGATTTCCACAAGTTTAATTGCAAGCAGAGGCGTATCGCTTGCAGGTTTGAACACGATCGAATTTCCTGCTATAAGAGCCGGCATTATCTTCCAGCCGGGAATCGCCATAGGAAAGTTCCAGGGAGTTATCATGCCCACAACTCCTATAGGCCTGAGCACGGTCATACAGAACTTGTCCTTGAGTTCGGAGGTCGTTGTCTCCCCGAACATCCGCCTACCTTCCCCGGCGGCATAAATGGCAATATCTATTGCTTCCTGCACATCTCCCCTTGTTTCTGGCAGCACCTTTCCCATTTCTTCCGTCATGAACCTGGCAAGGTCTTCCTTTCTCTCCTGTAAAATGCGAGCTGCCCTGAAAAGCACTTCAGCCCTTCTGGGTACCGGAACTTCACCCCATGCCCTGAACCCCTCTTCTGCCGCCTCAACTGCCCTGTCAACGTCCACGCTTCCGGCTACCTGTATAGTGGCAAGGTTTTCAAGAGTAGCAGGATTGATATCATCAAAGGTTTCTCCGGTTGCTGAGTCTTTTGACTCCCCACCTATATGCAATTTATACTCCTGAACCACACAATTCCCCCTGAAACAATGAGTATAATACCACTTATAGATATCCTGAAAACGATTTCGGATTAACTGAAATATTTTCAGAGTATTCTACTGTTATTGTTTATAACTTTCCTAAAGGAGTGACAGGGACGAATTAAAAATGGTTAATTAAAAATGGTTAATTAAAAATGGTTAATTAAAAAATGGTTAGTTAAAAATGGTTAGTTAAAAATGGTTAGTTAAAAATGGTTAGTTAAAAATGCTCAAGGATATCCAATCCATATTTGTAATCTTATTAACCTGAACCATTTTTAACTATTTGCCAGATCCGCTGTGACAGTTCAGAGTACTGGGCTTTAGGATCTCCTCTTTTCTGAATAAAGGAGTCTACGCCGTTTTCGATAGCCTGACTCTTAATTTCTTCTTTGCCCACTCCCGTAAACAGGATGAACGGGATATTAATTCTCTTATCACGGATAGTTCTCAGAAACGAAATGCCGTCCATATAAGGCATATCATAATCCGAAACCACTACGTCATAGGAGAGCTCATCTAATTTCTCAAGAGCCTGTCTTGCGGATTCCACGGTATCGGAGTTTATGTCGTGGAATACCTCTAAGAACGTTTTTGACAGCTCCAGAAATACTGGGTCGTCGTCTACAAGCAGTACTTTCATGGGGGTTTTCTCCGCAACATTACGATTTGCAATATAAAAGGAACACCATGTTCCCGTTAAGAGGTTTTGCAGTTCAGTTGCATTTTTAGTAGTTCCTGCATGGAACTCATATATGCCAAGCTAAGGTATAATTTCATACTTCTATCCCCCTTTTGCAAGCTCAACCCCAACAGACAGGAATTAAGTCATCTGATATTGTATGGTTTTGAAATACCATTAGAGCATATTTCCCAACTGAGTTTTTATGCTATATGTAAGAAGATCTTTTAATTAATATAAAAAGTTATCTTACGTAAATAAGTTATTTCACAAGATGCTCGGATATTATAACAATTTTATTTGTTTTTTACAAAAAATACTTATTATTATTAAAAAAAGTTCAGGAAGATGCGAAAGAATTAAGGCAAGTAAGGTAGGAGCGATAAAAAAATAAAATAACTGAAAAAGCCGAACCTGAAAAAAATCAGGGTTTTATCCCTGATTGATAAAGTTATCAATCTCCTTTTTCAGCATATGGCTCAGGATCTTTCCGTCAACTGTCCCTCTATATTCCTTCATGACAATACCCATGAGAGGACCAAGGGCAGAAGGCCCTTTGTCTTTAATGAAATCTCCTTTTTCCAAAACCATCTGTTTTATGAAATTTTCTACTTCCTCGGGGTCAAAGGCGCTCAGGCCGAGCTTTGAGATTGCCTGCTGGACTGTCAGTTCAGGCTCTTTTGCAAGAGCAGTCAGAAGGTCCTGAATGGCTTCTTTTGCAATTTCCTGGTTTGAAATGGCTGCAAAAAGCCCTTCGAAGTGTTCATCTGTGAGGTGGTCTGTCTCAACCCCATTTCTCCGGATTTCAGGCACAATTCCTACAAGGGTTCTGGCAATAAGGGTCGAGTTAACATTTTTGTTTTTCATGTAGGTCTCGAGAAGAGCCTCGAATAGGGGCAAATACCTTGAATAGGCCACTTTTTCGGCAAGTTCTTTATTCAGGCCGCTTTCAGAGGCAAACCGCTTTGCCCTTTCGGTCAGAAGTTCCGGACGCTCTATGGAATCGAAATATTCCTGTGAGATTTCTATCTGGGGAACATCGGTTTCAGGGTACATCCTTGCCGCGCCCGGGAGAGGGCGCATATAAGCGGTGTTTCCGTCGGGAAGAGCTTTTCGGGTCTCCTCAGGAATTCCCTCAAAGGCTTCCTTTGCCCTGATAATTACTGCCTCAATTGCAAGCCTGGCCTTTTCGGGTTCATCCGCAACCATAACGAAGGCGTCTTCAGGACCTGCGCCGATTGCGTTCTTTACAGCCTGGACTTCCTTTTCGGTTATCCCGTAGTTCGGAAGCTCATCCGTGTGGAAAAGGCCTCCAACACCTGCAGTCTTTGCCCTATCCGAAAACTCGGTTCCCAGCCTTCTTCCGGGCTGGACTTCCCTGCCCACAAGCCCATTAAATTTTTTCAGGAGGGCAGCAAGGATTGAGCCTTTCTTTACGCCCTTTTGCAGGACTTTGGACTTTGTGTCCATGAAAAGCCCTGTTACATCATAGATCTCCTCGCAAACAAAGGCTTTTCTTTCAAGGATTTCCTGCCTGATAAAAAGAAGGTTTAACTGCCGTTCAACTTCCCTGCGGACGATGTCTTCTATAAGGTCAAGAGCCTGCACTCCTTTGATTTCAACCCTTGCCCCTCTGGCAATTGAGATGTTAACGTCCTGCCTTATAGTGCCAAGTCCTCTTTTTACCTTCCCTGTGGACCTGAGCACCATTCCTATATACTCTGCAACCTCCCGGGCATGCCTTGGGGACTTTATGTCAGGCGCAGTTGCAATTTCGACAAGCGGAATCCCTAGTCTATCCAGGGAATAGACTATTGAGTCTCCTTTTTCCTCGATTTTCTGGGCGGCTTCTTCTTCCACACAGAGGCTGTCAATTCCGCAGTGCCCTTCCGAAGTCTCAATATACCCGTCGCTTGCCAGAAATGCAGTCCTCTGAAAGCCGCTGGTATTTGACCCGTCCACAACGATCTTCCTCATCACATGCATCTGGTCTACAGGCTTCATGTTGAAAAGCTTGGCAACCCCGAGGGAAATGTCCAGGGCTTCCTTATTGAGTTCCCTTGGAGGTTCCTCATCGTTTTCTATAAGGCAGGTAGTGTCATAAGCTTTGTAAATGTACTTCCTCCTGATCTTTGTCTGCTCCACCGCAGCCCTGTCCTTTTCTCCCATCTCGCTTTCCGTAGCCCTGAGATACCTGAAAAACTCGAAGTCCGAATCCCCGATGTCCCTGATCAGGGTAGGACACCTGCAGAACAATTTCTTTTTTGAGTCAAGCTGCTGGTGAATTTCAAGCCCGGCTTTCAGCCCAAGTTCACTGTAGTCGTATTTTTCCATATTTTCACCCGAATCTAAGCAGGAGGCGCCTTAATCCTTTTTAAATCTCTCTAATTTTTCCTTAGTCTTCCCTTTAGTTATTTTTTAGTTTTCCGTTAATTTTTCTTGCAAATCCAGCTCTTTTTGCTCTTCCTTCTCTTTTAAGCCCATCGGCTCGCTATTAATTCCTCTTCTTTTTAAACCCTCTTTCTGCGCTTGTTTCCTCTCTTAGCTCTGTTAGGTGCTGCATTAGCAGTTATAGGGAATTGTCATAAAGAAACTGAATGTAAAAGGTGCGGTAGAATGTATAAAGGTATCTCTGTATATAAAGTAAAGTAATTATTGATTCTTTTCACGACATAAAATGAGTTAGAAGAGCTTGATTGCTTTCAGTGGAAATTAGGCATATCAACATAGTTGATGAGAAACATTTTGATGAGAAACATTTCCGGGACAAAACAATAAATAAAAGTATTATAGAGTCTAAGAGCGTAGAAGGTATTATTTTTTACGCCTGGCTAAAACTTATTTTACATACAGATTCCATACTTTTGTAAGTTGAATAATTAAATTCAACAGTTGGGAGAGATTAGGATGCCAGTAGAAACGGGAAGAGCACAACTTGAACTGCAATTAGATCCAAAAGTTATTGAAAATGCTATCAACCGATTTTTTATTTGTGAGAAAGCTCTTTGCATAAATAATGTCTGTGTGGAATGGACTGTTCAGAACCTTAATTTTCCGGAACCTTCGGAAGATTCTGGTACGGACAGTCTCTATTTGTGCTTCGGTATCGGGTTGGGTGGGGCCCATACTGGAGAAAACATTTTGCTCAGGCTCTTCCTTGACGGAGAACATAATGAAGAGGTCAAACTGGAGTTTATAAAGGCCGGATCAATGGATGAATTGATGAAAGAATTGATGGGCGAGTCTGCGGATGAACCGGAAGAGGAAACGGAAGAGGAATCTACGGGCCTGCTTGATTGGGAAATGTTCTGGGAATTCAACATGGTTCTCGCGTATCTGAAACACCTGAAGCCCGTAATTTATCGCCTTCCTGTTGAAAATAATTTGTTCGGAAACGTATATCGTTATTATGTTAAGGTAACTGAGGCAGGACATGCCCTTTTTGCTCTGACAACCGATGTTTACCCGAGCGCGTCGGAATTTGCAGAAAACAACCATGGGATCATCGAGGGCAATATTGCAGCTCATAACCGTTTCGCGGTTGCGGTGGACCAGGAGTACCTGAAAGACAGGATTCTGGATGCTTTTTCTGCAGTTGAGGAAATAGAGCTTGAAAACATCTCTTTTTCACCCCTTTCCCGAAGAAACATAGAATTTTCTGAAAATTGCCTGAAGGTTACGGGCGGGGTCAGTTACACCGGTTCATGTGGCCTTGTGAGTGTGGACATTGACCTGGATTATGAAATTAAAGCGACCTTCCGGATTTCCGGGGGAGTGCTCGATATCCAGCTGGATATCGACCTCGATTATGCTAACTATGTGGAAGAGGGCCAGGCCGAGATCTGCGGAGTGCTCTCCATGCTCTTTGACAGCATTCCTCTCCCAATGGCCCTTCTGATGACCCCAATGGTAACACTCCTCTGTACTCCCATTGCTGCAGCCCTTTCCGATAGTGTTCTTGACGATATGGTAGCCCGTAAGATCAACCTGGACAATTGGCACGAGCCTGGCCTTAAGATGTGGCGGGCCGGGGACAAAACCTGGCGTATTCGCGTAACACCGGTCGAGGCACTGGGCCTGTACGGGGGTCTGGGCTGGCCTCTCAGGCTGGTTGAAATTTCACTTGACAGCGAAGGCAGGGTTGTACTCTACGGAGATCAGGACGCCGAACCTGAGGAAAGCGGGGATCAGGAAGCCTCTTTTTCCGGGAACCTGGTAGAAGAACTTCTCGGAGCTCTCGCTTTCGAAATAGACCAGATGGAAGTGAGCACTGGCTTCGATAGTAAGGTATTCCACCTGAAAAAAGAAGATAATGCACTTGTAGCCATCTGTGGCTGGAAGATTGTCGACGACAACAACCATTGTTTCTCCGTAGTTGACTACCCTGCCCTACCCCTGGAAGATGCGGTGCCCGAAGATGTTGAGCTTCCGACCCTGAAGGGCAGCAAGCTTGTCTCCCCGCAAAATACTGTTCCTGTAACGGTTACCTTTGGCCCCCACTTTGCCCGTTTAACAGGCGGCCTGGATGGCGAACCTGCTTTATGGGCACCCCTTCATCCGGCTTGCGGAGAAGAATTCAGTGCACGCCTGCAGGTAAACTACAAGATCCGGGGCACAAACGGGGCCTGGGAAAATCACCGGCAGTACTTTGACCTGAAGGGAAAGATAACTTCCAGTCTATCCATGTCCTTAAAAGACCCGATGCGTTTTGACCCGTGGGTTGAGTTATACACCCCGGATGATATGTTCCAGGCGGCTGCCGAATTTGAACTATTTCCAGATTTCTGGAAAGACCTGCCCGGTCCTAATGACCTTGACTTACTCTGTGTCAGCGCCATCGACCCTGCCGTAGAACAGCTACAGGTATTTGATGAGAAAGGCAATATCCTTGCCTTTGCGACAGGCAGCCAGACAAAGTCCCTTACCCTGTCAGGAAATGCCTCTTCATCTTACGATATTAAGGCGGTTCCGGTAAAAGGGATCGGTGAACCTCACTTTTTTGTCAAACGAGACGTTTTGCTATATGAAGCAGAACTGGCGTTTGACTCCCCCGTCTCGAAGCTGGTTTTTGCCGGGCATACCCTGGCTATCGCCAACGGGAAAAATGTGGATTTTTATGATGTCCATGAACTTCAAACCCCGGTTTTCATGGGGAGGACAGTTTTCGATTCCCGGGTCCGTACCCTCTACACTGTGACAGTGAAAGGGCAGCGTTTATTCGCCACTGCGGACAGCAAGCTACTGCGGACCTTCAATGTACCCCAAAAAGCTAACGAAACTCCGGGAGTTGTTCAGGAAGAGAGTACCATTTCAACATTTGAGTCGAAACCTCTCGAAAAATCTGCCCTGACCGATAAATGGCTTATCACCACTGCCACTTCAGAACTTCCGGGCGCCTCCGGCACTCCTGAAACCTGTGAAATATCCCTATTTTCCCGAAAAGAAGAAGGTTTCGAACTGGTCTCCCGGCTGCCGGACATGCCAGCCTGTGATTCCGTGAGGTTAAACGGAACCCGACTTTTCCTGCACGCCACAAACGGCGAAAGCCTGGAACTCTCACTCAAGGATCCCTCCAGGCCAAAAGAACTTGTTCACTACTTCGGAGCATGTGCAGAAAGGCAGCTCCTACTGAAAAGTCGCAGGGCTTTTGCTATAGAATCCGACGGCAACCACGTGCGCCTGTACAGCCGGACTGTGCGACGTATTGAACACGAATTTACCATGAAACAGTCCAGAAAGCGCTGGGAGGAAGCCCGTAAAATCACGGTTATCCCTGCAAAATCCAGGCCGGATGATAAGCGCTTCCTTGCGAATTCTAACAGTCGGGAGGTCCATGACCTGAACAATGAAAAAGCACAGTGCCAGATAGATAAAATAATCCGAAACGGACATGCGCTTGTGTTTGCAAAAGACACTCTCGCTCAGGCTCACTGGGAGGGTTATGACAACTGTGCTTTTTGCCTGGGAAAGTCACTGCGTTGAACTTTCCCGTTTTTGTAGAAAAGGGAAAACTGAAACCTTTTCAATCCAGCAGAATCAATGTATACGGTACAGGAGCCGTATCATCCATCGGGAACTTTTGAAGCGGAGTGCCGATTTTTTCCAGGGTTTTGTCCATCCTTACCCCGAGCCCCATAAGACACGGCCTGCGGAGAGTCGGGTGATGGCAGGGTCCGCCTGCTCCCGCGCACTTTACGTCGGAGTAGTCTTTTGTGGCACACCAGGTACACATGCCTGGAAAGGTGGCAAGGGCGGTGTTATATCCCAGGGTCCAGGCGAATTTTTCGATTTCCAGAACTCCGGGCTGAATTATTTCTTTTCGGTCTTTCATTATTGTTTTCAGGTTATTCTGGAAATGCTGTTTTACAGCTTCGTCTTCAGGAGGCTCGAAGCCGTATTTTATGAAATTCTCGCTGACTTCCCGGGAAAAGACATTATTGGAGTTCCATTCAACGAGAAGGGCCCATTCGTAGTCTGCAAGTATTTTTTTGAATTCTTCCACTGTCGGAATAAAGGGGGGACAGACACGGCTTCCATAGCCATTGCAGCCGAAAATGCACTTCAGGACGGTTCGGTCTTCTACCACGATGTTTTCTGCGGGCAAGAGTCTGAGACTTTTTGCGCCCAACTCTTTTGCCTTATCTTCCAGCAACCTGTAGTTTTCGTCTTCTATCTTCATAGTTTGTATTCGTATGATCAAGGACAATAAGTTATGCTGCACTGGGATGACCTTTGTTCAGTTCTCTGCCCTTTCACCCTTCCAGAAATTAAATTTCTCTTCCTTTTTAGATCTTTTAAATCCGATGCAATTATATTTCTTGCAGGTGAATAAAGTAATTGGGGTTACTGAATGGGAATTGTCAATTTCAGGAAAATAATGATCGCAACCGATGGTTCTGTCTGTTCCAGGATAGCTGCGAACTATGCGATAGAGCTTGCCCGTTTGAGCGGAGGCACTATTTATGCGGTATATGTTGTGTCTACGGATTATTTCTCTTCTATGGCTGTGGATTTTGACTGGGAAAGGATGAACGAAGCCCTGAAAAAAGAGGGACATTCTGCCGTCAATTATGTAAAAAGGGCAGGAGAAATGGAAAGGGTCAATGTGGACCCAATCCTGCTTGAAGGACATCCGGCAGAAGAATTGATCCGTTATGCTGAAGACAACGAAATGGACGTCGTTATTATGGGAACCCTCGGCAAGACCGGGCTTGACAGGCTGCTGCTCGGCAGTGTGGCAGAAAAAGTTGTCCGGCACTCCAAGGTACCGGTAATGGTTATAAGCGAAAAATGCAAATACCGAGGCTGAAGACCCCAAAAAATAACGTTCAGCCTCAGGTTTCTGTTTTCTGCATCTTCATCAATCTATTTCTATTCAGCAGTCCTTCTTTTACTTTCTTCTTTAACCTGGCAGACGATTTCGTTTTAACTTAGATCCGGCTTCAATCTGACTTCAATCTGACTTCAATCTGACTTCAATCCAGCTTTTAATCAGCTTTCAATTAGTTTTCAATTCAGCCTTCGATCTTCTTTTTCACGGCTACAGCAGTGCTTTCCGGAGAATCGGTTTCCCAGAGTTTCCTGACCTTTGCACTCTTAAGGACAGGCATTAGAGAATCGATTTTTTCCTGTACGGCTGCAAGCGCCTCTTCATCAGTACATGGAAGCTCTATGCCCATAAACTTCTGGGCTTTGAGGGTTTCCGTTTCTCTGAAGACGGCACGATCAACTCCTTTCCGGACTCCGGTCTTCAGGGACTCGATTGCATCTTTCCACTGGGAAGCCCATGGGGTATCCGGGATCTCGGTATGGTGGACATCGGTTCTTTCCACTTTTATGGCTCCGAGGTGGCAGGCTTTCACACAGGCCCCGCAGTACATACAGAAATCCTCGGCAAAGGCAATCTTTCGCGGGTCTTTGGGATCTGTAGGCACGTACCAGAGTTCCGATGGGCAGACATTAAAGCAGCCGCGACAGCCCTGAGGGTCGCACTCTTTCAGGTTAAGCTCAATAAGACTCAGTTTCCCTTCCATGGGCTTTTGCAGGTCCACAGCTTCGTAGGGACAGACAGCCTGACAGCGAGCGCACTGTGTGCATTTCATGTCGTCAACTGTTACCTTGCCTTCCACTTTAGGGGCTTCGCAGGGGCGCTCCCCTTTAACCTTTATCGCTTCTTCCGGGCAGAGATCCTGGCAGAGCACACAGTAGTCGCATTTGTCCTCGTCAACAAGGAGCTGCTCAAAAGGCACAGGGTTATCGGGGGTAGGTTCGCGTTCAAGCAGGATGAAAGCGTCACAAAAACGGGCGCATATTCCGCAGAAGTTGCATTTGTCGGGATCAATTTCGATTTCGCCCTCCGCTCCTTCCTTAAAGGGAGCGATCTCTTCTTTTTTCGGGAAAGTGAACTCGACTTCGATTGCGTCCTGCGGGCAGGCTCCCTCACAGAGGGCACATGGGAGGCATTTCTCATTGATATTCACAAACGCATCGTATTTTGGATACTGTTTTTTATCAGGAACATCTCCTAAGGATTCTAAGGTTATGGCGTGCACAGGGCAGAGGTTTGAGCACATCCTGCAGAAGGTGCATTTATCAAGGTCCATCATTACAGGAGGAGCATCAAGTCCGGTTGCGATCTCATGCATGGGGCCCAGTTCAAGAGCTTTTGTGGGGCAGATATCCACACAGATCCCGCAGCCGTTGCAGCGCTTGTAATCGTAATCGAGGGTCTTGAGGGACTTTTCGGTTGCCTGCGTATAGAGGAAATGGCTTCCCTGCAGGTCCATGCTGGTCGTAACCGTGAGCTTTTCCTGATTTTCTTCTTCGGGTTCTGCCTCTTCCGGCTCCTCAAAATCTTCGGATTCGAGATCCTCAGTTTCATTTTCTCCTTTTTCGGGCTCTTCATTTTCTCCGGCTCCGCAGCAGCACCCATCGCATGCCTGAGTTTCCTGTTCAGGGCACTCTTCGGGTTCATTCTCGCTCACTGTGTCACCTCCTCAACCCCGGGAACAGCACATTCCTGCTTGAACTCGCTTCCTATGGGCCCTATTTCTTCGAGTTCCTTTACAAACTCGTTAATCGTATTTGAGAAACGCTCTCCTTCGGCAGCCGAGATCCAGAGAGTCCGGAGTCTTTTCGGGTCAAGCCCGATTTCCTTTATGATCTCCTTTAAGACGTCCATACGCTGTTTAGCGTCGAAGTTTCCGTGAATATAGTGGCACTCGTCCATCCTGCAGCCCGCAACAAGCACGCCGTCCGCTCCGCCTTTGAGGGCTTCAAGCACGAATTCGGGGTTTACCCTTGCCGAACACATGGTACGGATTACCCTGATGTTTGTCGGATAACGGATCCTTGACATCCCTGTAAGGTCGGCACAGGCATAACTGCACCAGTTGCAGAGGAAAGCCACAATAAAGGGGCACTGGGACTTATGAGCAGTTGCCTCCCTGACCTGGGCAAGGATCTGCTCGTTTTCAAAGTTACGCATCTGAATTGCCCCAACAGGGCATGCGGCACTGCAGTCCCCGCAGCCGTAACAGGAGACTTCGTCCACAACAGCTTTTTTATTCTCAATGCTGATCTTTCCGAATTTGCAGACTTCCACACATGTCCTGCAGCCAATGCACTTATCAGGATCAACATGGGCTCCCATAGGATCGGCTTCAAGTTCTCCTGTCCCGAGAAGCTGCATAACTTTGGAGGCACAGGCACTGCCCTGAGCTATGGAGACCTGGATTTCTTTGGGCCCCGAAGCACAGCCTGCAAGGAAAACTCCGCTTACCGGGGCATCTACAGGGCGCATTTTCGGATGGGCACTTGCAAAGAAACGGTCCGGGCGCCGGGCAAGGTTAAGCATCCTGCCTATTCCCTCTGCTGCCTTGGTCGGCTCATAGCCTGTGGAGAGCACAACAAGGTCGTGGGCTTCTTCTTCAACACTGGATTCCAGGGTATTTTCGTAACGGACAACCGGCCTTCCGTCTTCACCGGCATAGACCTCGGCAACCTTTCCGCGGATGAAGTCAACACCCATTTCCTGTGTCCTTGTGTAATATTCTTCGTACATCTCTCCGGCAGCCCGGATATCGATATAATGGATCGTAACATCAGTATCAGGATAGCGCTCCTTTACCATCTGGGAATTTTTAAGGGCTGCCATACAGCAGACTCTTGAACAGTATTCATTGCCTACGGTTTTGTCCCTTGACCCTACACACTGGATAAATGCAACGCTTTTCGGGGGCTGATCCGTGGAAGGTACTAGGACTCTCCCTCCTGTCGGGCCTGCAGAGTTCAGCATCCTTTCAAGCTGCATATTCGTTATGACGTCAGGATATTTTCCAAACCCGTACTCCTTTTTCCGGGAAGCGTCAAAGAGCTGATAACCTGTAGAAACAATTATGGCCCCGGCTTCGAATTCGATTTCCTCCGGCTTCTGTTCGTAATCCACAGCTTCTGCAGGACAGGCCAGCTGGCAGAGTCCGCAGCCTACACAGTGGTCAGGGTCGATAAGTACAACCTGCGGAACGGACTGGGGGATTGGCATATAAATAGCCCGGGTCTTTCCGATCCCGTAGTTCATGGGGTTTTCGATTTCAACGGGGCAGACCCCGGAACAGAGGTCAACGCAGCCCTTGCATTTGTCTTCAAGTACAAACCTTGGTTTGCGTTTGACTTTGACGTGGAATTTTCCGACGGACCCTGAGATATCGGTAACCTCGGAATATGTATAAAGAGTGATGTTGGGATGGTTCTGAACTTCTGTCATTTTGGGAGCAAGCACACAGATCGAGCAGTCGTTTGTCGGGAATACTTCATTCATCAGGGCCATTTTGCCTCCGATTGTAGATTCCTTCTCGACCATGGTTACGGGAAAACCGGCTTCTGCAAGGTTTAAGGCGGCTTCGATTCCTGCAACCCCTCCCCCTATGATAAGAACATTTCGGCTGGCTTTTGAGTTTGTTGCACTCAATTCCCTTAGGAACCGGGCTTTTGCAACCCCCATCCTTATCAGGTCAAAAGCTTTCTGGGTTGCCATCTGCGGGTCATCCGCATGCACCCAGGAGCACTGCTCTCTTATGTTTACCATTTCCATTAGGTAAGGGTTAAGGCCAGCTTTTTCCATGACGTGCCTGAAGGTCTTTTCGTGCAGCCTTGGGGAACAGGCAGCTACCACAACCCTGTCAAGTTTGTTATCTTTTATGTCCTTAATGATGCCTTCCTGTCCGGAATCGGAACATAGAAACTGTACTTCCCGGGCAAGCACCACATCTTCCAGTTCGTTTGCCATTGCCTCAAGGGCTGAAACGTCAATTACTCCTGCAATGTTCAGTCCGCAATGGCAAATGTAGACTCCGATTCGCATGCTTGTTGACTCCTTATATTTACAAATATTCTTCGAATTGAGTTTTGATATATCTTTTGATGTGATCTTATATATAATATATAAGTTAAAATTTTGAAAATTATAATTCAGAACACTTTTCTACACATCATTCACGCCTGTGCAGTAAAAGTAAGGTCCTGTATGGTCCCGGTTCGGCTTATTTTTTGCAAGAGCTTGAAAAAACTTCCTTTAGTAAAACTTCCTTTAGTTATCCTTTAGTTATCCACTCAGGCTTTCCTTCAGACTTTCCGGGTACCTGTGGACTCTGTGTTTTATAAATCTCAATATAAATTTTCCCTCAAACAGGATAAAAATGTAGCCGTTTTATACAAAATCAAAACCTTTATTTTGTAAAGGTTTTCAAAGCCTCTGTCCTGCAGCTTTTTCCTGATAAATTCTATCAAATTCAAAATCACTGGCCTGAAACAATAACCTTTTTAGTTTTTCCAGCGGCTTTCATATTACCCTTCCTTAGTTTTATTAGTAGTATAAACAAATATTCAAGGCAGCTGCAATTCATCATGCGTAATCCGTAGACTATATATAGGAAAAAATATTTACACATATTATATATATTATAATAAATATTTATATCAGAGTTATACTAATTTCATATATATTAAGTTTTAGATTTTTACCAAGGCCTGTGTTTAAGTTCCCTGAAAAGATACTGATTAATTTGAGAGAGTAATCTCAGTTAGACTGATCGAAGGTTTTTTGGGCTCACCAATTAATTTATAGTTTGAGAACTTAACTCGTAATCTACCAGTCAATGTCGAATTGTTATTTATTATGTATGCGGGAATTTTCCTGTGAGCAGGGGTATAATAAAATTTTCAAAAATAATTCTCAAAAATAATTGTCAAAAACCTGAATAATACAGTTCTCAGGTAATTATCTCAGACAATTATGCCGGAATAAGAGCGCTTCTGACTCCCGATCCAATATTTCCGTGTACTATCTTCTCACGAATAACCAGTATCACTCTTACAAAAACAGGAGGGAACTCTAATGAGTGAACATGATGAATTAAAAAATAAGATGTATGAATGGACAGAAAAATACGCAAACAAGGCAGGCTACAGGCTTAACCCGGATAGAGAGGCTCTTGATTATGTTCTTGACGGGCTTGCTTCAAGGATTGAAAAGTTTGGGAGGCGCTACTGTCCCTGCAGGATAGTAACCGGGGATGAGGATGAGGATAAAAAGATAGTTTGCCCCTGCATCTATCATAAAGATGAAATTGAAAAAGACGGAAACTGCCACTGTGAACTTTTCTTCAAGCCCTCCTGATAGGACTTTGTTCTGCCAGACCTGCCCCAAAAACGGGCTTTAAATGTTATCAGCGAAGGTGGGGGAGGACAATTTCTATAAATACTTTTTGTCCTTCCAGCCTCTCAAAGTTTTTCACTTAGATCCTATCCGAAAAGTCCTGCCGCTCTGAAAGGACAGTGATTTACTTCGGGCGAAGTCGAGCTTCTGCCCAGCGTGCCGGATTAAACCCGGATGCAGCTTCTTTTTTAAGTGAAATTACCAGAATCCCTGCAGCAAGCGTTAATCCCAACGGAAAGAAAATGAAAGGCAGGTTCTGTCCTCCCCAGAGGTAAGGTTTTATTTGGTTCAGAGGAATTAACAGCCGCTCAAGAAGGGAAAATTTTTCCTGGTATCCCAGACTAATCCCATAATTGCCTCTCTCCTCAATAGAAATCACCGCTACATAGTATGTGCCGCTTTCCGGCGCCTGGAGATCTGCCCGAGCAAGGGGGTAGAAAGCAGCCGGAGTAGAGCCTTCGTATGTTGCGCTTTCAGGCATCTCTCCCGAAAAGACCTTTGCCCCTTATCCATCAGGTAATTCTAAAGTCTCCGACACTTCTCCTTCCTCAGCAAGTCCGGGACCCATAAGGATCGGGTCCGGAGTAAAATCCCGGCTTTCTTCCCCGACAGGGACGATCAGTCCAAGTAAGATCCTCTCTACCTGAGGCATGAGGCTCTTGTGGAAGAAATGGGAAGAAGAGGATATAATCACCATACCCCTCTTGACCCTGCCCTTACTACAGGAAAAGCCGTGCAGGACGAGTTTGTTGATTCTTATGAAAAGCAGGTCCGGATCCTCAAAGAAAGAGGACGCGAATGCCGGATCTGACCGGAAGTTTCCAGAAAATCGCGAGTCCACATAAAACCCATAAACTCCGAATTTTTTCGAAGAACATCCAATATTTGAGAAATTTCTTAATTTTATCAAGGAGTCGATTTTGCAAAATATTGTATATATTGTTATCGATAGTTATTAATATAATGATGACAGAGATAGAGAGACAAAACGGATATAGTGAGAAAAGCTGTTAATGAACAATATAAGAAGCAAGGGAATGAAAAAGTAAGGTATCAAGACAGTGAGTATTCAAAATACTACTCCGGACCGAATAAGAATCTAATGAACTTCAAAGGACTTAAATTTCAATGGCTCTTGTGCTGGATAAAGAAGAGATATGGGTTCTTGAATGCATAAAAGAAGCCCATATAGACAAGGGATTTCACATTCGAGACGTTATAAAGAAAGCTAAAAACGGATATGGATTATCAAGGTCGACAGTTTACGAAATAGTGGGCTATCTGGAGTTTCACGGCCTTATAAAGACTAATAAAGCCGGGAACAGGGAAATTGACGAGTCAATAGCTTATTTTGTAACGTGTCTTGGATGCGGGAAGGAAATTCCGGGAAACGAATACTTCAAAGAAAACGGAAAGCAGGTATGTGAAGACTGTTACCTGGAAGGGCACCAGAAAATAAAGTTTGCAGACCCCGTGGCAGTGCGTTCTAAAAAACTCTTCAGAAAACAGCACGGGTTTGAAGGGGCTGAAGGCCTGACCGAACTGCAAAAAGAGATCTATGACTTTATCCTGGAGGAGGGAGGAGTAACCCCCGAAAAGATATCGAAGCTTTTCAAGCTTACTCCGCAGGAGACCAGGAACCAGCTGGCAATATTGCGGCACTGCGAACTTTTGAAGTGGAGAAAAATGGGAGAAGAAATGTATATGGTACCTTTCGATTCCTAATATTTCTTATATGTATATGTGTACTCTGAAGTTTTCTGAGGTGAGAAGTTGATAGATATAACCGAAATGAACGAAAGGATGAAAGAAATCGCCGGAGAACTCCCGGGAGTGATGAACTCTATGATGGGGCTTCATTCCGAAGTCGTCAAAGACGGAGCTTTAAGTGCCCGAACAAAAGAGCTGATGATGGTAGGGATTGCAGTTGCCCTGCGCTGTGAACCCTGCCTCTGGAAGCATGTTCCCGAAGCCATAAACCTTGGAGCAACCCGAGAAGAGATTATGGAAGCTGTCAGCACTGCAATAGTAATGGGAGGAGGGCCTTCGGTAGCTTACGGGTCAATGGTTGTTCTCAAAATTCTTGATGAAATGAATGTTTGAAACTTAGGAGGGATAAAAGATTACAGAAGAAAAAACCGAGTGTTCGGTCTGCGGATGCAAACTGGAAAAAGAAGACATTTACGAAGAAAATGGCAAGGTTCTTTGTGAGGACTGTTATATAGAGAGCCACCATAAAATCCAGGCATGTGATCCCTGGGCTGTCCGTTCGAAAAAGATTTTCAGGGAAGAAGCCGGACTTGAGGGGACTGAAGGCCTGACCGAACTGCAAAAAGCCATTTATGAATTCATCGTCTCCAGGGGAGGAGTAAAAAAGGAAGAAGTTGTCGAAAAATTCGAGATATCCTCCCGCGAAGCCGAAAACCAGTTTGCTCTCCTGAGACATTGTGAGCTGGTAAAAGGCCAAAAAAGAGCCGATGGCGTATATCTTGTACCATTTGAAGCCCGATACCGATAAATTAAAAAACGTGAATTATTATAAAAACGTAAATTCTTATTTTTTTCTTTCCGGATGAGCAGTTAAATTGAAATTCATGTCCTTCAGCCTGCAGAAAGCAAAAACCTTATCTGGGAACATGAAGCCTGTTAACACTGAAACTCAAAATTAACATTGAGAATTAAAAAGCAATAGTTTAAGGTGGATTAAATTCATCTTTAATAAATCTATTAACATTGTATTCCAATGCTCTTAGACATTCAATATTCTTAGATCGCATTTCCTTCAAATCGGATATTCTAAGGAGTAATTTCCGGTTCACACTACTGGCCTTTAAGGATACTATTTCCATGGTGTGTATTGACCTGCCATTTCTTTAATTTATAGGATAAATTTGATTCAAGGGTGACCTGAAATGACAAATGCAATGGAACTCTACCAGATGCTTCCAAAGACTAACTGCAAAAAATGTGGAAAAACCTCCTGTATGGCGTTTGCAGTTGCCCTTATGGCCCATGAGCTGACGCCTGAGGACTGCCCGCCCCTGAAAGAAGAAACCAAATATAAAGAAAACTACGAAAAGATCAGCGGCCTTTTCAAGCCGTCGGAAGGCGCAACCGAAACAGGGCTCATAGTGCATGAAGACCTCTGTTTCGGTTGCGGAAACTGCGTCGTTGCCTGCCCTCCTAATGTAGCAAACGATCCCTACGGGGTAGGCTCGGGAAATGCCCCTACGAATCCTAATAAGCTGGTCCTGACCGTAGAAGACGGGGTTGTCAAAGCCCAGAACCTGGGGGAGTGCCGCAGATTCGGGAAGAACAAGATCCTCTGTAACGGTTGTATAGTAACCTGCCCGGTAGAGGCAATAGAGTTTGTGTGAGGCAGAGAGGATGGAAAAAAATTACTACGTATGCACAGGCTGTGGAATGCTCTGCGACGATATCGAGGTCGAGGCTGAAAAGAATATCGTAAACAAAGTCTATACCGCCTGCAGAGTTGGGGTAGCCCACATGAAAGAAGGCAGGGATAGTGCAGTTTTCCGGGTTGACGACAAGCCTGTTGATGAAGCAACTGCAATCGGTGAGGCTGCAGCTATCCTGAAGAATGCAAAAAACCCCCTGATATTCGGGCTTGGGACTTCCAGCAATGAAGCGCAGAAACTTGCAATCGAGATTGCAAAAAAAACCAGTGCAACTCTTGATGATCCTTCTTCCTTCCTCCTGGGGAGTGTTGTTGAAGCCCTCCTTCAAAACAGGTTTAAGACCTGTACGCTTGATGATGTGAGGAATAAAGCCGATGTTACTATTTTCTGGGGGACGAACCCTTCGGACTCTCATCCCCGCCACCTTTCGAAACATTCCTATTTCCCCAGAGGCAAGGAAAAACAGCGGGGCTGGGAAGAAGAGAGGACTGCAATTGCAATAGATGTCCGGAAGTCCCATACCGCAAAGATCTGCGGAAACTATTTCTTTGAGATCCCGCCGGGAGGAGATGCCGAGTTCATAGATGCTCTGATTGCAGCCCTTTCCGGAAAGCTTCCGAAAACCTCCTACAACTTCCCCCCAAAAAGAATCCTTGAACTGGCAAACATCCTTAAGGGGGCAAAGTTCGGAGTGGTCTTTGCAGGGCTTGGCCTGGTTTACTCCCTGGAAAACCTGGAACCTCTTTTCCGGCTCATGGATGCCCTGAACGAAAAAGCAAATTTCCACCTGATACCCATGGTGGGGCACTCCAACACACGGGGCTTTAATGAAAACCTCTTTGAGGAAACAGGGCACGTAAACAGTGTAAAGTTTGAAGACGGCGCCGTGAAACACGGACCCGAATTTTCGATCGTTGAATCTCTTAAAGCAAAAACCCCGGATGCGGCCCTTATCATCGGCTCAGACCCGCTTTCAAGCCTTCCCAGGTCCATTGTAAAGAACCTGCTTGAAATTCCTGTCATCTCGCTGAATCCCTGCGAAACCCTGACTTCCAGAAACGCGAAAGTCTATATTAACACTGCAATCAGCGGAGTTGAGTCCGGAGGGACTGCCACGCGTATGGACGGGGTAAAGGTAGACTTTAAACCTGTTGTTGAAACAAAGCGGCTCTCGGATGAAGCTGTTCTCAAAAAGATAATGGAGGCTCTCTGATGGATTTCGGATCTTTTCTTAAAGCCCCTGAAATAAACGTAAGGGTCATAACCTACAGTGATATCTTTCAGGACAAAGCGATGGTTGAAAACCGTTTTGGAGAAGAGTACAGGAACCTTTCTGCCGTAATAAAAATGGATCCTGCCGACCTCAAGCAGTTGAACGTGAAAAAAGGCGACACCGTAGTCCTGAAAAACTCCTTCGGAACTATTGTGGTCAAAGCTGAGGAGTCCGGATATGAAAACCCTCACAGGGGAATTGCGTATATGCCCGCCAGCCCCTGGTCAAATATGCTGGTCTCGGATGAAACGGGTGGCACCGGGATCCCTAAATTTAAAGACATTTCCGTAACCGTTACCAACGCAAAAGGAGAAAAAGTAACCGAAATAGGGCTTTAACTGTCTTTAGAAGGCTAAGAGGGATAAAAGAAACTTTAAAGGATGAACGTTAACAGCCTTCAAAGGATAGCTTGCAAAAGATAACTTACAAAAGAGGATTTCCAAAAAATCTTAAAAATGGAAATTTACTTTTTCTGTACTATTTTTCTCCTTTTCAGTTTTTTCATAAAACCAAACCGGATGAGAGTATGGCTGATGTACTCCTGAAATTTACCATGATCTTGAAAAACGGAAAAGTTTTCTATAATTTTGAAGGGTTTGAAAATATAAAACCCAGATGGGAACTCCCCTGTGAATACCTGTCTGGCTCTCATTTTGCGGCCTGGAATGGAATTTTGCTTTACTCTAACGGGGATGCTGTAAAAACTTTACCTCCAGGAAGCTTGATCTCAGAAAGCGAGCATAAAGAGCTGATGAAAATTGTTGAGCTCGGGAAAAAAAGACTGAGAGAAATACAAGCTAAAATGAAGATTTGACGGAAGCGTACCGAAAAAAACGTACCGAAAAAAAATGTAGCTTCAGAAATGATGAATCTCAAATTCGAAACAATATTTTCTATTCTTATATAATATTACCGTAACATATTCATTTACAGATCTTAATTTTAGGTTTTCAATGTTAGTCAGATTTAATTTTAGTTCCCGAGTGTCATGCTTCTCAGGCTTTTAATGTGAACTTTGGAAATGTTTGTATTCAAAAAATGTGGCTGCGAATACTTTAGAAGGGTTACTTATCCCGGATGTATATAAGGGGGTTGGAGATATTATTTATTTTTTGCAGCAGTTGCACCCACTGGAACAGGCACTACTTGCAGGAATTTTCACATGGGGAATGACTGCGCTCGGAGCAGCATCCGTATTTCTTACCAGCGGGGTTAGCAGGAGAGTGCTTGATTTGATGCTGGGTTTTACAGCTGGGGTAATGATCGCTGCTAGTTACTGGTCCCTGCTCGCTCCAGCTATTGAAATGTCGGAAGGAAGGGATGTTCCAGCATGGCTTCCTGCCGTAATGGGCTTCCTCCTCGGAGGCCTTTTCCTCAGAGGGATAGACAAAATACTTCCTCACCTTCAATTTGGTTCGGCGACTGAAGCTACCGAAGGCTTAAAAACATCCTGGAGGCGAAACACCCTGCTGGTTCTTGCCGTAACACTGCACAATATCCCGGAAGGACTTGCCGTCGGGGTTGCCTTTGGAGCTGCAGCTTCAGGTTACATGTATAGCCTGCCGGCCGCCATTGCCCTGACTACAGGGATCGGGATCCAGAATTTTCCGGAAGGGCTTGTGGTTTCCGTTCCTCTTCGGCGTGAAGGTATGTCCTGTTTTAAAAGCTTCAATTACGGCCAGGCTTCCGCAATAGTCGAACCTATTGCAAGTGTGGTCGGGGTAGCAGCAGTTATTCTGGTACGGCCTATCCTGCCATATGCTCTTGCCTTTGCCGCAGGTGCCATGATCTTTGTTGTGGTCGAAGAAATAATCCCCGAGTCCCAGCACGGAGGGAATGCTCCCCTTGCAACAATAGGTACAATGATAGGCTTCTCGGTAATGATGGTTCTTGATGTGGCTTTTGGCTGACAATTTATCTCAAACAATCTCCGTGTGATTAACTTCTCACGGAGGTTTCGGATTTTTCTCAGATCTGTGACATATTTTTCTGGCCCAAGTCTCCCTGAGAATCAAAGAGAAAAGACAGAATAAGGTTACTTGCTTTCATGTTGCTTGCTTTCTTTTTTAGATTTAAGATTATAGAGGTAAGATTGTTTCAAAATGGATATATAAGGCCAAATAGAATATATTAATAATTTAATAAAAACATAACAATAGAACAATAGATCAAAATCGATAACTACAACAGGGGTGATTACTGTGGCAAAAGTGGCAAGAGAAGTTGTAGAGAAGGCAGGAGTTGATATTGAAAAGCTGTTAGAACTTTTGATCAAAAATGCTTCTGCCGAGCTCACAACTTACTACTACTATACCATACTGAGGTTTAATTTAATTGGCCTGGAAGGGGAAGGGATAAAAGAGATTGCAGAAACGGCCCGGGTCGAAGACAGGAACCACTTTGAAGCTCTTGTACCCAGGATTTACGAACTGGGCGGGAAACTTCCCAGAAACATGAATGACTTCCACGATATTTCTGCCTGCTCTCCGGCATATCTCCCGGAAGACCCGACAGACATCCGGGCAATGCTGCAAGTGCTTGTTGAAGCAGAAAGATGTGCAGTGCGCGGATACACCGAAATCTGCAACTTAACTGCCGGTAAAGACCACCGCACCTATGACCTGTCCCAAGCGATCCTTAACGAAGAAATCGAACATGAGTCATGGTTCTCCGAATTCCTCGGAGAAGAGCCTTCCGGACATTTCCTGCGCAGAGGAGAAACTTCTCCTTTTGTCTCAAAGTTTTTGAGATAATGCCAGGATTTAAGATAGTTGTAAGGCAGGAAATGCAGACAAAGAGAGGAGGATAAAGAAAGAAAAAACAAAAGAGCCTTAATTTAATTAAGGCACATCTCTATTTTTTGAAAAAGTTTCCCAGGCAGTATCGTGATAATAAAAATTTCGAGCTTTTAAATCCCTCAGAAATCACCATATTTCACATAGGGATAACTCCATAAAGCTACCTGGAGTGTAGTTGCTTTAAACCAGGCCTGATGCATTTTTTCTACTTCCTCGGGAGTATGCCCCTTCCTGGTAAGGAAAGGTTTTATCGTTGCTGTTATCGGGTAGATAAAAGCTACAAGGTAGCGGTAGCCGATGTTTGGAACAGACTCTACATTATCGGTCTGGTTCTTCTTGGTTCGATGATGCCGCAGCCCGATCTCATATTGATAGTCCAGCCATGCCTGGTCATAGCTACGGTTGCAGGCATCAAGAATCCACTTGGAGAAACGTTTTCGAACAGCAGCAAGATATTTTTCATCAGGTGTGCCGTCCGGACTGGTAAAATAATACAGTAAATGAGGATGTGAGCCCACAAATCCATACCAGGTATCAAGGATCTCCTCGACCTGGTCTTCCAGCACTTCTCCGGCTTTCCGGAGGTACTCTTCATCCTCTGCTGTAAACATTACGGCTTCTTTTAAAAGTTTCAGGTCTTCCAGGTTGAAAGGAGCCCTGTTTTCGGTTTCTCCATAGGTGTAACCCGGAATTTTTTCCATAGACATGGGTCTTAACCCCCTAGGTTTATTATTCCCTTTAAAAATATGAGTGAAAATACTCTGTTTTTTCATTCATTATTATATTAATCCTGGATATTAATCTTTCAATCAACGAATCCACAAAATGTTTTTCTAGCTGAGATCACAGCAAAACTCCCTGTTCCTGATCCTTTTTGTGGGAGTTCTATCCGCTCTATTTTCTCGGGCTGCTTGAAAAGGGTCTGGCAGGTCTTAATTTCTTCAAATCCAAGTTGTATAAGCCAGCCTGACACTTCTGCAGTCGAGAGAAATTTTGCCTCCGAAGAAAAACTGCCCTCTTTTTTTCTCGATTCATAAAAATCTCCATAAAGGCTGTTTCTGTCAAGTATCCCTATGACGATTTGCCCACCAGGTTTAAGGACTCTCGCAGCTTCATGGAGTGCATGTACCGGGTCTTTGAAAAGAGAAAGGGCAGCTACTATCAAAATAAGATCAAAACTATGTCTTTTGAAAGGCAGGGACTCGGCAACTCCAAGAACGGCTCGCATACCTCTTTTTTCTGCTATCTTTGCCATTGGCCTTGCAGGTTCAAGCCCGTACACAATCCCGAAAGGAGCTGAAAACCTGCCTGTCCCGGCTCCGATTTCAAGGGTTCTGAGATTTCCCGGATTTTCCGGGAAGAATGTTTTCAGGGCAAGAAGCTCGGATTCGTATGCAGGCTTATATTTCTCATACCAGGAATCGTATTCTTCTGCATATCTTTCAAAGGCTTCCCAGGGTTTTATTAAGGTCCCTCCGGATGAAAATTCACCTTATGATGCTTCCTTAGTGTGCGGTTTCTTCCTGATGAAGCTTCTGTTTTCCCTTTTCTATTTCCCTTTCCTATTTCACTTTTCTGTTTCACTTTTCTGTTTCACTTTTCTGTTTCACTTTTCTGTTTCACTTGCTGCTCATTATCCGGATTATATATAAAGGAATACTGTAAGAAACCCCAAGACTCCGCAAATAATTTCAAATCCAGGTATGCTGCTGATACCTTCCTGCTCTGTATTCTGCCCGGCCTGTGATCCCGGAATGTCCATATTTTTCTCCCGGATTCTGATCCAGGATGTATCTCAACTACGGTATTTTCCTCAACATTTATTATAATGAGTTTTGAATTTGTTCCGTTCCCACTGGTTGCGGTCAAATTGACGATATAGGTCCCGGAAGCTGTAAGAAAACAGGGCATAACCCCCAGGGATACTGATGATCAGGTTTGCGGTGGGAATAAGCGGATTCAGGGGATTGTAAACCACAAGTGGCAAATAATCGATATAATGGCTGTTTTCGAGCTTGTACCTCAGTATCTTGACTTCGAGAATTTTTGCAACCGTGCCGTTTGCATTGCTTGCAGTCAGATTAACAGTATAGATTCCCGAAACTTCGTACACATAAAATAAAGAAATAATAAAGAAATAAACAGGATGAAGGGGTCATTCCTCCACCCGGTTTCTTCGTGCTGGTTCAGTTATTCGGTTATGACCTTTATGAAACCAAGCTTTATGTCAGCTCCTTTTATGTCAGCTTCTTTTATGTCAGCTCCTTTTATGTCAGCTCCTTTTATGTCAGCTCCTTTTATGTCAGCTTCTTTTTATTGAATAGGAAGTAATATTATTGTTAGTTTGCAGCTGTCTCTGATTAGTCCATAAATCTTTCTGATTCATCTGTATTCAGATTGATCATCGAACCCAGATTGATCATCGAACCCAGATTGATCATCGAACCCAGATTGATCATCGAACCCAGATTGATCATCGAACCCAGATTGATCATCGGACCCAGATTGATCATCGTATTCAGATTGATCATCGTATTCAGAGCGGTCATCAGTGGAGGTCTCAGATTCATCCGTGGGTGCTCCTATCTGGTCATCAGTGGAGGTCTCAGATTCCTCTGCAGGTGTTTCCGTCTGTTCCTCTGTTACATCTACTTGAGGTGTGGATTGTTCGGTTTTAGAAACAGCTACAAGCGGGAGATAATCCGTATAGCCACTGGTTCCTATATTGTACACTCCGTCTGCAATGCCGTCTCCATCCGCATCCGTTGCAGTCTGAGAAAAGCCGGTACCATCAGGTTTTGCCCAGAGGTTTCCTCCTATATAAGGTCCGCCCGCAATATTCGTGCCTGAGGTTTTTGTTGTGTTCCAGACATTTCCAAAGCTTGCAGGTTTAATATTTGCGTTAACGTTGTTGTTCAGGTAATTATTGAATACGGTATTGTTGTTGCTTGTGGAAGTCATATAAAGGCCTGAAACGCCGTTTGAAGCAATATTATTACCTGAAATCGTATTATCACTGGAAGTGCTCAGGTGGATGCCCCGATTGCTGTTGGAAGCGTCGTTTTCTGAGATGTTGTTTTCTGAGGAGTAAGTCAGCAGGATTGCGTATTCGCTGTTGTCCAGAATAGTATTGTTCAAAAGCGTGTTCCCGTTTGATTTCGTAAGGAAAACTCCCCTATTATTGCCAGCCGCTTCGTTGCTATTTAAGTTATTGTTACTCGAATCTTTGAGGTAGATCCCGTAAACGCGGTTATAGCTTGCTATGTTGCCGGTCAGGTCATTATAATTGCTTGAGTTTTCCAGGACAATACCATGATCCTCACCTTCGCTCAGATCGTTGTTCGAGAGGACGTTCCATCCCGAGCGCAGCAGGTAAGCTCCGTACCTGTTTTTTACAACATTGTTGTTTAAAAGCGCATTGTAATTGGAGTCCTGCAAGTTAAGCCCTCTTCCTCCGTTCTGTACAGTGTTATTAAAAACGGTACCGTTGCTGGAAAAAGCCAGGTTAATTCCAATAGTGTTGTTCGATAGTATGTTCTCACTTATATTACATTGAGTAGAATTCAATAATGAAATTCCGGAGAAGGAATTATCCGAAACCGAATTCTTCAAGACATTGTTGTTTCCTGCGGATGTGATCTGAATACCTCTTTCATTATTTGAAGCCAGATTCCCCGAGAGCATACTATCCCCCGTCCTTAACAGGAAAATACCTCTACTGCTGTTCAATACTTTGTTATTTACCAGGTTGTTCCCACTGGAATCCTTCAGATAGATACCATAGACTGTATTGGAATCTGCCGTATTTCCGGTCAGGTTGCTGTTACCCGAACTCGCAAGGTAAATACCATAATCTCCATTTGAACTTACAATGTTGTTTTCAAGGCTGGTGTTACTGGAGCTTTCCAGGACAATGCCATGGTCGGCGCTCATACTTACTGTGTTATCCGAGAGTATGTTCCCTTCGGAGAAGAGAGAATATATTCCGAACCTCTGATTCGAAACTGTGTTTCCTGAAGCCTTATTATAATTCGATCTCTCAATATTAATTGCCCTCTTACCATTTACTGCCGTATTATTGAGGATAAGGTTGTAATTTGACTGTTTAAGGTATATTCCCAGGGTGCCATTTGCTAACCTGTTATTTTCGATGATACAGTTACTGGACCTTACAAGGTAAACTCCTGCACGATCTGTCCCGGGACCATTAATACTGAATCCCGTAATTTTTACGTTATTTGCTTCGACATAAAATACATCCTCATATTGACTGTTCGCTATAATTGTAGTATCTTCAGGGTCCCCGGAAGCTGACCTTATTATCAGGTTCCCTGTTGTTATCCTGAGATTTTCAGTATAGCTTCCGGGACTCACGACGACCTCATCTCCCGGAACAGTGTTGTTAACTGCATCCTGTATTGATTCTCCTGGCTGGACAATAATCTCAGTTGCAGCTCCGATCCCCGAACTTAACGTAAAGATGACTAAGGCTAAAAATAGAGTGATAAACCTTTGGATATAAATCCCCCACGCCAATATTTCTTTATTTTCAATTTACATTTCCCAATATAAAATAAACATGAAATAATATAAATCTATTAGAAAATAATGTCAGAATAATATATGTAAAAGTACGCGGGGAAGAGTATCAATACAAATCCGTTGAGCCAAACTCAAGAAAATAAGTTAAAAATTAAGAAGAAAGCTGTTCAGGAAAAAGAATAAGGCAGAAAAAATAAAAGGAAAAAAGAAAACAAAAGGAAAAGAGAAAAACAAAAAGAAAAGCAGGATGAAGGTATTAAACCTCCCTCATCCCATTTCTGAACTTAAACTCACTATTCTTGTCTTTAATCTACTGCTTATTTCTTCTTATACAGGAATACTGCAAGCAGACCAGCCACACCATAAATCATCTCAAAGCCCGGCATGCCCATATTTTTTTCCGGTTCAGTTTCTTGCTCAGCTTCCGATCCTGTATCCCCCGTATTCTCTTCAGAGTTGTCAGGTTCATCTTCTGACTGTATTTCAGTTGCAGTTTTTTCCTGAGAGGCACTTGCCTTTCCTGTTATTGCAAAGGAAGAGAAACCCGGAGTTTCGGCTGTGAAATACAGGTATTTGTTATCCTCCCCTGACAGACTGGCTGGCAACTGCTCCCATGTTTTGTTGCTGTATCTGTTCAGGGTAATGGAAGACTGGTCGATCTTTTCATCCTGAACCCAGGCCTTTTCAACCTTGAAACCGATTACAGGGTTTTCGATGTTCTTTTCAGTTGCATACCCGCTGTTTCCAACCCAGATATTAAAGAACTTATATATCTCATCCGAAGGCACCCCTGAAACTAGGGTAGATGTATTTTTTAACTGCTCAACAATGGTTGTAGTCTTACCTGCGGTCTTCTTTGCATCAAATTCCACATATACAACACAGGTTGCATTCTTCACAAAATTAAACTTTATAGTCTTGTCATTCGTGATGAAGACCTGGGAAAGTTCCTTTACTTCCACATTCTGTGCAGATTCGGGAGAACCGCCTCCACCGCCACCACTGCTGCTTCCGCCGCTGCTCTTTTTCTCCACAGTTATTGTGGTAGTTTTTATATTCGTGCCGTTTGCATTGATTGCAGTCAGTTTAGCTTCGTAAGTCCCTCTGGAAGTGTATGTGTAAGCAAAGCTTGCCTCATTAGAGTCCTCGACTCCGTCACCATCAACGTCCCAGCTTCTTCCTGTTGCATTCTGTGAAGTGTCGGTAAAGAGGACTGTAAGAGGGTAATAACCGCCGGTCTTATTCACTGTGAAATTTGCTGTGGGAAGAATTTCAGTTTCATTGCCTTCATTTCCCCCTTCTTCCAGCACGGTTATAACCGCAGTTTTTGAATCCGTACCGTCCGGGTTGTACACGGTCAGGTTAACAGTATAACTTCCTACTATCGGATAAGAGTGGATTGGGTTCTGTTCACTTGAATTGTTCCCATCTCCAAAGTCCCAGTTCCTTGATGTTGCATCCTCTGAAAGGTCGGTAAACTGAACTGTAAGGGGAGCATATCCGCTGCTAACGTTGGTACTGAAGTTTGCAGCAGGAACTACAGGTGGAGCAACAGCTACAAGCGGGAGGTAGTCCATAACGTTCTCTGTGGTAAATACTTTAATAATACCGTCCTCGTCTGTAATGCCGTCCCCGTCTGTGTCATTGTAGATTTGAGAATGCCCGGTTCCATCAGGTTTTTCCCAGAAGTTACCTCCAATGTACGGCCCGCCGGCAATACTTGTACCTTTGGTTTTGGTTTCGTTCCAGTCATTTGAAGCGTTTCTAACCCTTGTATTATATGTGCTATTGAAGTGGTTATCAAAAATTTGGTTACCATTACTAGCGGCGCACAGACCAATACTGAATCTACGGCTTGAGGTTACAGTATTACTTGATATGTTGTTGCTATCCGAGGAGTTCAAATATATTCCAAAGCTGTTGTTAAAAGCTCTATTTCTTGAAAGAGTGTTACCGTTAGAAATTGAGAGCATTATCCCTTCGGTAATGGTATCCGATAGTATATTGCTAGAAACCTTGTTCCCGGATGAATCCACTATGTAGATACCTTTAGAATTGCGCGAGGCGTTATTGCTGAGCAGGTAATTATTGCTGGACCTTACCAGATAGATCCCGTAATTAACATTAGAATCTACAATGTTGCCGGTAAGGTTATTATTACTGCCAGCGTTTTCAAGTACAATCCCACTACCAGTGTTTGAATTCACAATATTGCCTGAAAGTGTATTTTCACTGGCAGAAGACTGTAGATATATTCCTTTACTATTTTCAGATGCATTGTTAATGTTCAGGTTATTGTTGCTAGAATTTGCAAGCCAGATGCCAGTAGCAGTGTTCAACCTGACAGTATTGTTGATAAGGTTGTTTCCGCTGCCGGCGTTATCCAGAATTATGCCGCTCATTAAATTCGAATTTACCTGGTTATCTAAAAGCGTGTTTTTGCCGGACGTTAAGGTAAGGTAAATGCCTCTGTTATTTGCATAAGCATTATTGCTTGTAAGGTTATTATTGTTGGAATACCGCATGGCGATTCCATAGTCACCGTTTGAAACTGTATTTCTTTGAAGCTTATTATTGTGAGAATTATTCAGGAAAATGTTATGAGTGCTCGAACCCAGAGTGTCATTAAAAACCTTGTTGCCCGAAATTTGGTTTCCTGAAGAAAATACCAGGTTGATTCCGTTGGTATTGTTGTAAATCGTATTGTTTTCCAGAGTGATGTTATTTGAATTTGACAGATAGATACCGAAAAACAGGTTTGAATATACCACATTATTTTTTAAAGTGCTATCTTTTGAATTTTCCAGAACTATACCGTGGAGTCCTCCGGAAACACTCAGTCCCTGAATTGTTACATTATCCCCCTGTATATTGATCACGTATGTGGACGAGTCGTCCGCAACAATTGTCGTGTCCCCGGAGTCCCCGGAAGACTTGATTACCAGGTTATCTTTGTTTATGAAGATGTTTTCCGTATAAGTTCCGGGTGCGACGAGAATTTCATCGCCTGGATCTGCACTGTCCACTGCATCCTGTATTGAAAGCGTAGAATTAGCATGAATTACATCCGCTGCCCCTACAAAGGAACTTAGGGTGAGTATGAGAGTGGTTAATAGTAAAATCCTTAATATGTTTATTCGTATCCCTCCCTCTACAAGTAGAAGAAATTTAGAATTGTACATTCTACAATTAATTAGAAATTAACAACGTGTACAATATAAATGTACTGGTTCTATTTAATATTTTTCAAAGGTAATATTTTCAGCAAAATCGGGACAAATAATAGCTATGTTTATTGAAATTTATTTTAGAAAATTTCTACCAAAATTAGCTCATTTTCCAGCATTATCCGTATAAAATTCAGGTTTATTATGCCACAAAAGCATTATTTTTTTATTTTGTCCATTTAGAATCCATTCCGTTTCATGTTTATAATATTTTATATATATTTAGATAGTATTTTTCAAACTGTAGAATCGATTTTCTTTAGAGACATAACTATTATAATGTCGGAGAGAAAAGTTAATATATTTACACTGTTTACCCCGGAAATAAGTGATATCTTATCTAAAATATAATATCAGCACGGCTCACATATTCCGGAAATTATAAATGAAAAAAATAAAAGGGAAGAAACAAAAGTTAAGAAAAAACACTGGAAGGAAAAAATACTCAAAAAATAAATGAACTGAGGAGGAGTCGGACATATTAAAAATGGGAAAGAAAAAAGAAGCAAATGAGAAAAGAAACCCATAATCACCTGTTCACAGAATCTTTTATCCTTGACATCCTTAAATGAACCGGAACTGTCAAAAAACCTCGGTTTCCGGATAGTAAACTGATTCCCTCTCTCAATACTCGTTTTCCTGGATTTCAATATGAGGTTTCCTTTTTTGTCCTTTTATCGAATTCTTTGTATTCATCCGCTTTTTTATCCTGAAGGTACACGTATTCATACTCAGGATAATTGAGCCTTTTTCTGTACTCTGCTCTGGCTTCAGCCTGACAGCGGTCACAGGCATAGATGGGAACAGAAACCCCGAATATTCTGGTATCGTTTATGCTCCTGTGCGCGTGGGAGTCTATGGTCACATAACCATGGCAGTTAGGGCACATCCTGACCGTTTCCTCCTGGAATTCCTGTATCATATCGGTGTCGTAGAAGATCTGTTTTTTCCGGCGGTAGAACTCTCCGTGTTTTGCCACCTCTGCCGCTACAAGCCTGTCCCGATTTTTCCAGTTTTCAAGCTGGGTTGCAACAACTTCTTCCAGGACCCGCCTGTCCCTTGCAGCCTGCACAAACATCCCTGGCCTGAAGTCAGGCTCCTTTACACATGAATAGTCAAGTCCGGCCATAGCAAGTATTATTCCAGTATTCACATAGGGCAGCGCACTCTGGATAGCATAGCCTCCTTCAAGCACTGCCATATCAGGGGCAAGTTTCTCGTTCAATTTTGCATATCCCTGTGTGGAAAAGCGCATGTTTGCAAGCGGGTCCGTATAATGGTTGTCCTGCCCTGCAGAATTGAGGACAAGTTCTGGTTTAAAATCCTCAAGGATGGGAAATACCAGGGTATCGAGCACGTAGTGGATACCCTCATCCGGCGTCCCGGGCGGTAGAGGAATATTGATTGTCCTGCAGAGAGCTTTAGGGCCTCCCAGTTCATTCGTGAAACCCGACCCCGGAAATATCGTCCTTCCGTCCTGATGGAATGAGATAAAAAGCACGTCAGGGTCGTTGTAAAAAATATCCTGCGTCCCGTCCCCGTGGTGGACATCCGTGTCCACGATTGCGATTCTGCGGATTCCATACTTCTTTCTCAGGTACTCGACAAGGATTGCTTCATTATTGATATTGCAAAAGCCGCGGTTTCCATGGGATACTGTCATTGCATGGTGGCCCGGAGGGCGGACAAGGGCAAAAGCATTTTTTACTTCTCCCCGCATGAGCGCGTCAGCAAGGACCAGGCAGCTACCTGATGCAATCAGGTGAGGAGTTGTAGCCTGGGCTTTTATGTCAGGGACACAGAAATGTACTCTTGCAATGTCCTTAAAATCAGCAAGTCGGGGTTTATACTCCGCAATTTGCGGGAGATCCATCAGGCCTTCTTCAAAGATCTGGTCCCGTGTATAGAGTAGGCGCTCCTCTCTTTCCGGGTGGGTTGGAGAAATTGCCCAGTCAAAAGCCGGGAAGAAAATAAGGCCTGTCTTTTTTGCTCCTGACCGGTCTGCCGGAACCATGGGCTCATTTTCCGGTTCATTTTTCAATACATCTTCAGATTTATGCTCTGAAGTTTTTGTTTTCATTGCAACTTCCTCTACTTTATCAGGCTTAATTGTCTCTTCTTTTAGTTCATTTTTCTCCGTTTCGGCATTTTTTTCTGCTCCGCCTTTGAGGGCATCTTTAATTTTCCCAAGCCCGAGTTTCATACTTTTTCCCTCCTCCATTCAGGGATCAGGCCTGCAGGGATCTGCATGCTCACATCAAAAAGCCGCCCTGCGGTAAACCAGCCCTCAACCACGTTAAAGACCTCACTGTTCGAAATTTCGGCTTCATCTGCATAATCCGAAATCCCAAACCTTTTTGCGCGGTCTCTGAGAAGTTCTTTTGCAAGGGCTTCGGCTTCCTCCGAGCGCATTTTATTGAAATTCCCGATATCCGTTGAGTTAAGACTTACGATCTCTCCATCTTCTGCTACCGAATAGACCTTCTGCTGTGTATCGATGCGCAGGTTAAGGGTAAGTGTAGGCCTTGCAACAGCTGCCCCTATAGCATTTCCTACTTCCGAATGTTCGGGGATAATCGGTTTTGCATTCAGTTTTTCTGCAACTGCCGAAATCAGGCCTCTTGCACCTCCCCCGATTCCGACCACATTTTCGGGCCTTTCTTTTTTCTTCTGCAGTACTTCCCATATCCTGTAAGCAGGTTCCTGTTCCCATTCGAGAAACATTTCCCTGACGGCTTTTTCAATCATCCCTGCAGTTATGTCCACTATCAGGGAAGCGGTTTCAGTCTCGGATTTTCCGAAACTGGAAGCGACAGATGCAATAACCTCTTTTGCACGTTCGGGATCTCCTACCTCAACAAGCCCGAGCACTCTCAGGGCATCCGTAGGGGTCGGTTCTTTTCCTCCCATACAGTAAGCAGGACCTGCCCTTTCCGGACCAATGGTTATTTTGGTCCCGCTCTCTGTTTCCCTGACCCTTACAATGCTGTCCCCTCCTACAGCTATCGAGCGGACGGCAAAAGCCCGGACATGGGTAAGGAAGCTTCCGAGTTTTGCGCCTTTGGATGCCAGAAGCGGTTTTCCCGAAAGGATAAGGGCAAGGTCGGTAGTTGTCCCGCCTATATCCACCACAACAGATGTATGTCCCTCAGGCGTGAGGGCAAGAGCGCCTATCGTACTTGCTGCGGGCCCCGAAAAAATAGTTTCCACAGGGACCTCTACGGATTTTTCAATCGGGAGAGTCCCTCCGTCCGCCTTAAGGATGTATACAGGAGCCATGATCCCCCTTTCCTCAAGGGCTTTTTTGATCTCGGCAACAAACTCCCGGTAGCGTTCCCCTGTTGCAGAAGCCAGCATGGAAGTTGCAATCCTTCTCGGGAAGTTCAGCTTTCCCGAAACCCTATGCCCGAGTTCTACTTTGCAGCCGGGATGCATTTCCCTGAGTATTTCTTCGATCCTGAATTCATGGGAAGGGTTTCTCTGCCCGAACTTGCTTACAATAGCAGCTCTGGAAAATCCCTGTTCCAGGATTAGGCTCACCTTTTCCCGAACCTCGTCTTCGTCAAGATGCTGGATTTCCCTTCCCCTGTAATCCATAGCTCCTTTAAGGTAGAAACTGTCCGGAAAAATATAACTTTCAGGGTTAACCCCCGGACCCGGAATGAGCAACAGAGCCACACGGTCAGTTTTGCCCTCGGCAATAAGATTTGTGATTACGGTTGTGCTGAAAACCACCCTTTCAAGCTCTTCGGGGGGAACTCCTCTGCTGACATCATCAAGAGCCCTGAGCAGAGACTTCAGCAGGTTCTCCCTCTCGGTTGAAACCTTGGCTGTACTGTATACTTCTCCGTTCCGGATAAGCACCGCATCCGTGGTGGTGCCCCCTACATCAATTCCTATAAGCATTCACAATTCGCCTATCCTCACATGAATGAATTCATCTTTCAATTTATTTCGTACTTTTTCAGTATTTGTAGCTGGGCTTAATTGATTCCCAGTTTCAAATGATCTCGACATAGAAATAATTGTGTGCTTTGTTTCGACTAACGCGCCGGTACTCCGCACATAACTCCGTCAGGGCGGTTTGGTATCCGGTTTTACGTATGAATGACGGACTCTCATTTGCCAGACAATAATTATTACCCAGCTGACAAGGAAGAAAAAGACTCTAAAAAGAGTGATTCTCAATACTATTTAATTCTGTTCCATTTGTACCCTCGACGGGTTTAACAGCTTTTTCAGCTCTTCCCCGAAAGGCCCTTATCATCGAACCTGATAGTAAATTTTGTTTTTCTTCCCTTCTCAAGCGCAATTGTCCCATCAAGTTGTTCAACAAGGGCATTTACGAGTTGCAGGCCAAGGGTTTCGGGGCTTTTAAAATTGATACTTTCAGGGAAACTTCCCCCGTTATCCGAATAAACCAGTGTAAAACTGGAATACACACCCGAATCTGCTTTTTGATTCCAGGAAGGCAGGCTGCAAGGGACAGGCTGTCTGTAAAGAGAGATCCTGATCTCCCCCTCAGTACCTTTGGAGAATGCATATTTAAGGGAGTTTGAAAAAAGTTCGTTAATTATGATTCCGAGGGGAATTGCCGTGTCGATTCCGAGGAACACATGATCAACATCGAGGAAAAACCGGACTTTCTCGTTTCCGATCCTGTAAGAGTAAAGGAGTTCGGAAGTCAGTTTCCTGAGATAGGCTGCAAAATCTATGTTTGTCGTGTCCTCGGACTTATGAAGCTCCTCATGGATTATGGACATGGATATGACGCGGTTTTCGCTTTCTTGGAATGCGTCAATAACTTCTTTGTCTTTGAACTTATCAGCCTGCAGGCTGAGCAGGGACGATACTATCTGGAGGTTGTTCTTGATCCGGTGGTGAATTTCCCTCATGCCGATAGCTTCTACTTTTGCAAGAGTTTCCTCGGCTTTTTTCTTCTGAGTAATATCGTAGACATAGCCCTGGATAAATTCGGCTTCTCCTGAATCGTCACAGATGTTGTGGATTAACTCATGAACCCACCTTACAGTCCCGTCCTTCCGCCTGAGCCTGTACTCATGCTCCATAATGGAGTTCGGGAAACAATTCATTTTTTCCCAGCTTACGTCGAGGATTTTCCTGTCATCGGGATCAATGAGCTCATACAAACTTGTTCTGCCGGTGGTAAAGTCTTCTTCAATGTAACCGGTTATTTCCTCAACAGCACCTTCCAGGAAGAGAGTATTGAAATCTCTGTCCATCTTGAATGAGATTCCCTTAAAGTTCTGTAAGAATGAGCGGTAGAGTTCTTCGCTTTCTTTCAGTTTTTCCGAGGAAATTTTGATTTCAGTAATGTCTTTCATCACTCCGAGGACTTTGCAGACGCAACCGTCTTCATCTCTCAGATAGACCCCTTTGTTTTCCACGAAAAAATAAGTTCCGTCTTTCCGCTGAAACCTGAATTCTTCATTGAACTTTTCTCCTGTGTTCCAGCACTTCTTAAATTCCTGCTGCACCCTTCTGCGCTCTTCGGGGTGAATGTGATCAAGCCAGTCGTAGTAAGTAAAATCCTGCATCTCGTTGTAGCTGTACCCTGTGAGTTCCGTGACTGCCCCTGCCCATTCACCATGTCCGTCCTGCAGGTCGAATTCGTATATCAGCTGCCCTGTCTGTTCGGCAGCCAGCCTGTACCTTTCTTCACTCTTTACCAGGTTCTCTTCGGTACGTTTGCGCCCTGTTATATCAAGCATTACTCCTACAAGCCCTTCCACAGTCCCATTCAGGTTCCTGTATACGGCTTTATTAAAAAGAAACTGCCGGATGATCCCGTCAGAGCACATGACTTTTGACTCGTAAACCTGGCTTCCTCCTCTCTGGAGGAGCTGTCGGTCCACTCTCCTGAAGGCGTTTCCAGGTTCAGGGTGAATCCCTTCGGAAATTTCGTCCGTAGAGCGTCCCGTTACATTTTCTTTTGAGCTCCCGAGAATCATCCTGGCAAAGAGCTCGTTACAGCCGCGGTAGACCCTTTCTTTGTCCGTATAAAAGACGGGGGCAGGAATGGCATCAAGCAGCATTTCAAGAAAATGTATCTTATCCCGAAGGGTGCCTTCTATCCTATCTCGTTCAATATTTAACAAAATCAGGAATGCAACGGCATTCAAAAAATAAGCCTCTTCTTTTGTAAATTTCTCTTTTTTTGTGCTGTGGACTGCCAGCACTCCATAGGGCTTTTCAACAGTTCCGATCAAGACGCTTATTCCGGCCCTGATTCCCTGATATCCTTTGAGTCCCATTCCTTCAATGGAGCCCTTTTTGTTTAACTCGTCTATCAGGAGAGGATTTTTCGATAGCACCGTGTACCCGGCAGTCGATGCCGCATCTTTTTTAATAACTCTGCCTATATCTTCAATCTTCCATCCAATTCCGGTTTCGAACAGAAAGTCATCATCAGGCAAAAGTTTCAAAATCTTGCAGTATTCTACGTCGAGTGTAGCAGCAATAACAATTAAGGATTTGTCCATCAGGGTTCTCAGGCTTGGGGTTTTGAGGGCGAGTTCGGCAATCCGGACAAGGGATTCGTGATATCTGTCTATGGAATACAGTTTTTTTTCAGCCTTTTTAGAAGAAGTGACATCCAGGGCCTGGAGAGTTATATATTTTCCGTCCGAGGAAGGAATGAAAGTGGCTGAATATGTTTTTTCGCCTGCTTCAAGTTCCATGAATCGCGGCTTCTTCTTTAGAGCTACTTTCCAAACGGTTTCCCGTATTTTTTCGGAAATTTTTTCTCCGACCCCACTTCCCCATGCTTCAAGCAATAATTTTCCTGCTCTGTTGGCGTAGAGAATGACTCCCTCTTTTTCTATCCTCAGAACAGGGCTGGGGTTGTTTAAAAGAAATTCTTCCATCCAGTTTTCTTCGGATTCGCATTTGCTCTGAATAACGTTAATGTTATAACCCCCCGCCTTTAAGTGCCTGGACTTAAGCGCCCTGTCTTAAATGATTACTCTGCTCTTTCTCATCCCATTCCCAATATTTTGAGTTTGCTGTCTAAAGTTCCGGGTTGGCAGAGTTCATTTTTATGAAATCCCTTCCGATAATCACATGTATGATAAGGTTATTGACATATTAATATTTTGGAAATATTTTTAAAGAAAATTAGATAAGTTGATGTGATGTCTGATGCCATTATCAATTTTTTCTGAACATGAGTATATAAAAGACACGTTGTTAGGAGTATGAAGACATGCCAGCAACTGCAACCAGTCATCAAAAAAGTTTACGAATGTACTGACCATCACGTAAAAACATAAATCCACCACATGAAAATAATAAATATTACTTCGCTTTTTGTTTAAGCGGATTTCTTTTACGGAGGATCGTAAACTTATGGAGGACTTTAACCAGCTCAAAAGGAAACTCGATGCAATGAGTGTACCGGAACTTTACGAGTATGCAAGAGAAAAATATCCCGAAAACGAGGCCCTTGCACTCGGGTCAAAAAAGATAGTTATCAGGAAAATCCTGAACTTCGAAAGAAACCGGCTGAATGAACTGGAAATGGCCTATCGGTGACGCTTATACTCACATATCCCCATTCTATTAAACGTCCTGCGCCTTTGAAAATCACATTTAAAATGAAGACATAATGCAGCTATTGGTGTTGCACGGGCCAGAGACCCTATTGTTTTCATCGGAAGGTTAGTCCACCTGAGTGAAACATTCGTATTACACTGGACATCATTCCCTTAAAAAAGGGTCTTTAGAAATGTTCCGAAGGCTTTCATGAGCCTGAGGGAGTTTCCTGAAAATATCAGTTTCCTCATAAGAACAGAGGGGTGATCCATGTCCCCGTACTCCGTGATCGTATTTAGAATGGAGGGGGTGTTTAACGAGCCTATGAGTTCGTTCAACTGGTTGTCTTCCAGCTTTCCCATGTAATCATGGATTTTCATGCCTATTTCGAGCTCTCTTGCCAGGCCCTTCCGCCAGAGCCGGTCGTATTCCGAGAGCCTGCGGGCAGAGTTGTCTCCCTCAAGGGCTGCTTCAGCTGCAATTTTTCCGGCAATTTTTGCTGCGAAAGCCCCGGTATATACGCCGCCTCCGGACGTTGGTTTAGCCTGCCCGGCGGCATCTCCTGCAAGCAGGATGCCATCAGAAAAGGTTCTTCCCTGAGGGCCGACGGGAATCCCTCCCAAAACAAAATCCAACATGCCTCCTGAGTACCTTGCTTTTATGTGAGGGTTTGAACACAGGAGTTTTTCAAGATAGAAAAGCGGAGAGTTTTCTCCAGGCCCGCTTTTGCAGGCGAGTACAGGATCAAGCGCAAGCCCTATTCGTGAGACTTTTTCGTTAAGAGGTACGGTCCAGGCAAATAGCCCGGGGGCCGAAGAGCCCGGGAACAGTTCAACAAAGTCGCTGTCATCCGAGGCATAGGGAGCTTCGATCTGAATGCCGGGGAGTATGCGCGCAGGTTTTCCAAGTCCTGCATAACTGGCTATCCGGCTTTTTACCCCGTCTGTCCCGATAACTACGGATGTGGATATGGTTTCGGGCTTTCCGTTACTGAGTAATTTGAGCTTTACAGGGTAGTTCTTTCTGTTTTCGTTTCCACTCCCATTTCCTTTCACCCCGGCCCCTGTATCTGAGTTCTCTTTTTCGAGTCCTACAGCCCTTGTTTTCAGGGAGAGCTCGACTCCTTCTTCCACAGCCATTATTGCAAGATTGCGGTCAAAGTTTTTCCGGGAAACAACGTACGCCTTTGTCTTCTTTCCATCAATCGGAAGGCACTGCCCGTCAGGGGCGTGCACAAAAGCCCCGCGCACGGAATTGAACGTGAATTCGTCCGAGGGCCTGAGTTCGCACTCTTCCACGGCTCTTGTGCTCAGAAGTCCTGTACAGCCGACAGGAGAACCTATAGAGGAGTGTTCTTCAAGCAGGAGGACCTTTGCCCCATTCATTGCTGCATAGCGGGCGGCGGTGGAGCCCACAGGGCCGGCTCCTACCACAACAACGTCGTACTTCATGGCTTATCACATTCGAATAAGAGGTTTACCTTTGCAGGAATTTTTATGTCTTCTCAGGAAGTTTAATATATTTGTGATTCATATACCGGACTTAAATAACAATAAAAATATAAGATTTTAGTCATATTACACCGTTTTAGTCATGTCAATGAGATTCAAGTTCTTTTAAATGAAATTTTGAAAGTAATATATTTTTTTCTTATATCGGATTTCCTTTCTTTCAAAATATTAATATATCGATAAACGCATCCTTGCTGAAAACTTAACGATATAATACTTAACCATTTCTTCGAATCACCGGTCAGGGCTTCCATGCAGCAGAAAAAAGAAAGATACCAGAATTCCACTTCACAAAACCAAAAAAGAAACGGTTCTAACAGAAAAGGGCAGCATTCCAGGGAAAAAAGGACAGAACACAAGACCCGGGATTTTAAAGAAAAACGGAGTTTTAAAGAAAAATCCTCTCCGCGTTTTGAGTATGAAGATGACTATATTTTCTGGTGCAGGAAATGCAACCTGCCTCTTATAGGAGAAAAGTGCGGGCTCTGTGGCGGAAAAGGTGAGATAGTATACCTTGCCCAGCCGGCAGACGTCAGGTTCTGTTCTCCTTACGAGCGCGAAGTCCTGGCAGATCAGTTAATTTCAGCCTTCGGCTGCGATCCTCTGGGAAACCGGCTTGTGCTCCTTAACAAAATCCCCGGAGAAGACAAAACCGATGAGGTTCTTGTAGATGGTTTCATCTTCGGAGTGTTACGCTTTGAACTTTCAAAGATGGACTACAGCTTTGAACCTTCCCTTCAGGGGGCAAAGATCCTCCTCAAGTTGGCTGAAGGCAGAAAAGTCGAGCTCAAGAAAACAAACCGGCATCTTAACGGGAAAAATGTGGAATCCGGGCTTATAGAATCTTTTGCAGGAAACATTAAAGCAGGGAATTTTGTCCTCGTGACTGCAGGCAACCTGAGCGGATACGGAGTTTCTTACATTGGCGGCGTGGATTTTGCAGCCCTGAACCCGGAAAAACCCGAAACCGGCACAAAAGTCCTCAGGGTCAGAAAGGTTGACAAAAGTGAAGTCTCCCTGCATCCCGAAACCCCGGATTTGAGGGCATGCATAGAAGCGAACAAAAAACACCTGCAGGTCCTGGGAAAAAATGCCATCAATACCATCCGGGGGATTGTTTCCAGAAATGAGTACCGGGATCTGCCTGTGTATGTATCTTTCAGCGGGGGAAAAGACAGTCTTGTGGTGCTCGACCTTACAGGGGCTGCCCTCAAGCAGAGGGAGTTTAAGGCTTTTTTCCTGAATACGGGAATCGAATTTCCGGAAACTGTGGAGTTTGCCCGGGACTTATGCCGCGAAATGAAGGTCCCGCTTGAAGAAATGAGTTCAGGCTCCGCTTTCTGGGACCAGGTGGAAAAATTCGGGCCTCCTGCAAAGGACTTCCGCTGGTGCTGCAAGGTCTGCAAGCTTGCTTCGGCAGGAGACCTGAAAACGGGAAAAGACGCATGTGCCCTGCCCGAAGAGAAGGGAGGGCAGAAGCAAGGGAACAAAATTGCCTACCTGACAATAGATGGGAAACGAAAGCATGAGTCCTTTTCCAGGGCAAGGATTGCGGCAAGTGAGACAAACCCCTTTGTGCCTGCGCAGCTCAACATTTTTCCCATCCGGGACTGGAGAGCACTTGAAGTCTGGATCTACATCCACTGGAGGGGGCTTTCCTACAATCCCCTTTACGACCAGGGCTTTGAAAGGGTTGGCTGCTGGCTCTGTCCTTCCGCCCTTGCTGCCGAATATGCGCGGGTAAAAGTGCTGCACCCCGAGATGCATGACCGGTGGAACGCCTTCCTGCTCGAGTGGACGAAAAATCGCGGGCTTTCGGAAAAGTTTGTGGAACACGGGTTCTGGCGCTGGAAGGAGCTGCCCCCGAAAATGTTGAGGCTTGCAGAGGAGCTTGGAATTTCGGTTCTTGCAGAAGAAAGAGCCGAAGCCTTTGAAATTGAGGTTGTGGGAGGAATTTCCCCCTGCAAAGCAGGAGGCTTTTCTGTTGAGGCAGGAGTTAAGGGGATCAGGGAAAAAGAAGCTGCGGAATTCATCAACGTGCTGGGAAAAGCTGTTTATGCGGAAGAGCTGGGCATGCTGTTTGTCAGAACCAAAAACGGGACCGTGAAGTATTTCTCAAATGGAAACCTGCTCGTAAGCTCGGAAACAAAGGAAAAAGCAGTCAGCCTTTTTAAAGAGACTGCAAAACAGTTCGTAAGGCTTTCCCGCTGTACAGGTTGCGGAATCTGTGAAAAAGCCTGTCCGGTCGGTGCGATCAAAATTAAGGACGGAAAGCCTCATGTAAGTGAAACCTGTATTAGGTGTGGAAAATGTACGGAGTCCTGTGTGGTAACCAGGTATTTTGAAAAAATTGTTCCGGGGCTGGATGAAAAACTAAAGGTTTGAATGGTACCGGCCACTTCCTGCGCGGCTTAGACCCTCGTTTTTAAGCTATCGATAAGCAATCTTCAACCTGGATGGAAAAATGAAGTATCAAAAACCAGCGGATTACTGTCGGGCAAACACCAGTAGCGACTATTTAAAAACAGATGTGACCAAAATTAAACCTTTATATCTAAATTTGTGATTATATTTAGAATTCAATGAAATTTTTAAATAGTTCCTAATTATATTTCCATATTATAGTTGAAATCTTACCCTGCCTTTTCAGGTAAAACATCCGGGAACTTCCCGACAATACCTGATTATCCTGTTATTCACCCGATAAGGCTCTCAACAAACTGACTAAACTTTAAGATAATGAATCGACTCTGTTTGAATCAGATTACGTTTGACTCTGTTTGAATCAGATTACGTTTGACTCTGTTTGAATCAGATTACGTTTAGATCTAACTTTGAGTTAAACAATGTTAACAGCCAGAATCATTTGATATTTTTGTTTCTGGTTTCTGAATTTGATTACCTGTGCTTCCAAGCAACTGATTGAATTAGAAGCTTAATTACTAACCTGAATTACCAGCTTGAATCATTAATTAACTTGACTGACTGAGTTACTAAATTATATTGCTAAATTGAATTGCTAAATTGAATTGCTAAATTAAATTGCTAAATTAAATTGTAAATTGAATACCAGTTAGAATTACTATCATCTATTTATCATAACGGAACTGAAGAATGAGATTTAATTACCCACCTGACGGAGTAAGCCAGCTCATTGAGAGCCGCTGGAAAATCGGCGTAGCCCTTGCAGTAGCTGTGCTTCTGTTCTTTGCTTTCCTGATCCTGCTGCCCCTTGCAGACGGAATCGTACTTGGAATAGTCTTTGCTTATATTGCAAGACCTGTCCAGGTGAAGTTTGGAAAGTACAGGAAAATCGGAGCCATGATAGCCAGTCTTTTTATTTTCATTCCCATAGTATTCATTGTAGGAGCCGGAGTTGTTGAGATCCTAAACCAGATCTCCTGGATTATTGAAAACCAAACTTCGGTCATGAGTGGAATTTTAGATTTTATACACGGGCTGGAAATTCCGACTACTTACGTTGATAGGATAAATAATGCTATCTGGAACCTTTTTACCTCTCTGCTCCCTGCTGTCGGGAGCGTGGGGTTGATCTCATATGCCCGGAGCATAGGCCTTTTTGTTATTAATTTCATAGTTTCGATTTTTTTCTGTTATTTCCTGCTTGCCGACGGGGACAGGCTTTACTGTGCTTTTATTGGCATTATACCTTCAGATTACCAGAGCATTGCGAACCGTTATGCTGCTCATCTGGACATGATCCTGAAGGGGGTCTTCATAGGCAACGCCTACTCTGCCCTCATAGTAAGCGTGACTTCGGTATTCGTTTTTCATGCTTTCGGATTTCCCCATGTTCTGGCACTTGCAACCCTTATCTTCATAGCATCGGTTATTCCCCTTTTTGCAGGGTATATGGTGCTCGTGCCCATGGCTTTGATCCGTTATTTCGAACAGGGGTCTCAAAGCGCAGCACTTTTTTTTGTGGTCTCATCCCTTGTAATTTACGGACCTCCCGAACTGATCCTCAGGCCTTTCCTTACCAGCCTGAAGTCAAAGATCCACCCGATGCTACTCATGCTCGCCTTCCTGGGAGGAGCTTTTGTAGGAGGTGTTGCAGGTTTTTTTGCGGCTCCCATCCTGCTGGGAGCTCTCGTTGCGGCATACAGGGTTTATCAGGAACAGGTCCATCCAGAACTGGTAGCGCAAGCTGACGTATACCTCAAAGATCCGGCAAAAGCCTGCAGGACTGACGAGAAAAATAGCTTTCAATGAGGCGAAAGGGATTGCTTTATATCATTGCAGGATGTTAGGACTGTCATATATTCTTCCTTACATCCTTTAATCAGGATCTACTGACGGGTACAGGCCTCAAACAGTCCTTAAATCAGGTCAAGTATTAAGTCATAATACAAGGTCATAGCCATAATACCGGACCCTGATACTGTTTGATCTGTTTGATTAAGAACCGAAGTGAATTCGGAACCCATATCTGGTTTAGAAAACACAGGTGATAGAATGCAGTTATTGCTCATTCACTCTGATTACATTGAATACGAAACCAAAAAACAAACACCAGTTGCTGAAAAAATAGAAGATTCCTTAAAGTCGGGCAGGCTAGAAGAAGCCCTCACCGTTTTTACGGCTGTAGAAAGCGTGGACGAAGCCAATCCGGAAGAAGCCATAGAAAAAGCCGCTTCCGAAATTGAGAAGGTTGCAGCCCAGGTCAAAACAAACCGCATAATGCTTTATCCTTACGCTCACCTGAGTTCTGACCTCTCCTCTCCGAAAATTGCGGTGCAGGTTTTAAAAGGCATTGAAACCGCTCTTTCTGGAAAATACGAAGTCAAGAGGTCTCCTTTTGGCTGGTACAAGGCTTTTACCGTAAGCTGCAAGGGTCATCCTCTTTCCGAACTTTCCCGGAGCATCCGCCCCGAAGGTACGACAAAAGCGGCAGCAAAACCCGAAGCATCCGGAGAAAAAGAAGAAGTCGTTTCCGAAGCCCTGAAGGCCGAAGGTACTGCCAGGTCTTACTGGCGCATCCTTACTCCGGAAGGGGAACTCCATGAAATCGAAAACTTTGACCTCACCCCCTATCCCAAACTCCAGCAGTTTGTAAATTATGAAATCTCCAAGAGCAGGGCGGTTGAGCGGGCTCCTCCTCACGTTGAACTCATGCGGAGGCTTGAGCTTGCAGACTACGAGCCAGGGTCGGACTCAGGGAATATGCGCTATTACCCCAAGGGAAGGCTTGTAAAGTCCCTCCTTGAAAACTACGTGCTTGATGTCGCAACCGATTTCGGGGCAATGGAAGTCGAAACTCCCCTGATGTACGACATGAACCATCCGACCCTCAAGAAATACCTTGACAGGTTCCCTGCAAGACAGTACTCTATCGAATCGGACAAAAGGCAGATGTTCCTGCGCTTTGCAGCCTGTTTCGGGCAGTTCCTTATGAACCACGACATGACGATCTCCTACAAGAACCTGCCTCTCAGGATGATCGAAATGACCCGCTACAGTTTCAGAAAAGAACAGCGCGGGGAACTCGTGGGCCTAAGGAGGCTCAGGGCCTTTACCATGCCGGATATGCACACCCTTTGCGAGGACATGGACCAGGCTGTAAGCCAGTTCAAGGAACAGTACGACCTCTGCATCGATGTGCTTGAAAACATAGGAATCCATATCAATGATTATGAGGTTGCCATCCGTTTCACCAGGGACTTCTACGAGTCGAATAAAGAGCTTGTAGTAAACATGGCAAAAACCGTAAACAAGCCCGTGCTTGTGGAGATGTGGGACACCCGTTTCTTCTACTTCGTGCTCAAATTCGAGTTTAACTTCGTAGACGCCCTTGCCAAGGCAAGCGCCCTCTCTACGGTCCAGATCGATGTGGAAAATGCCGAAAGGTATGATATCTCTTATGTGAACGCTGACGGCAAACTGGAAAGACCTACCGTTCTCCACTGCTCCCCGAGCGGGGCAATCGAGCGCTGTATCTATGCCCTCCTTGAAAAGGCTGCAATGGAAACCGAAGAAGGAAAAGTCCCGATGCTGCCTGTCTGGCTTTCACCCACCCAGGTCCGGATTGTGCCGATTTCCGAAAAACATATCACCTTTGCCGAAGAGGTCTCGCAGAAACTTGACTGCAGGGTTGACATCGACGACCGCGACCTGTCCATAGGAAAGAAAGTAAGGGAAGCGGGCAGAGAATGGGTGCCGTATGTGGTGGTCATTGGCGATAAGGAAATAGAGGAAGGCACGATTAATGTAACTGTCCGGGCTGAGTCCGAACAGAATAAGCCTTTAAAAGTGCAGATAACTCCGGAAGAACTCAATACGCGCGTCAGAGGCGAAATAGCTGGCAAACCTTACAGGAAACTACCCCTTGCAAAGTATCTTTCCGCAAGGCCAAAATTCTTCTAAGTTTTTACACAAGTTATCGGAGAGGGCTGAAGGATATATAAACTTCTTATTTGCCCTTTCCCTTTGGCTTATTGGCATAACATATATATTGACGTAATTCTTATTATGAAAAGGGATTCCTTTTAAATAAAAGCAGTTCGAGGTTTATTCTTTTCCGCTATTTAGCTGAGAGATACCGCTTGAAGTTTCCTGGACTGAAGTTTTTTACAGGTTGTTTGTAAGTTACGGGGAGTTACTTCTTATAATGCTTACAGTTGCATGCAATATCCTGTTGCATGGACTATGCCGCTTTCCCAAAAACCTCTTTGAAAGGTACTTTCTGGTTTTGAGATGGCATTAAAAAATTTATCTAGTTAAAAGTTTAAGGATCGCTTACTGATGACAATTTCAAATGAAGCAGCAGCCGATATGGAAACCGTCGAGCTCGAGCCCTTGAGGGAAGATAAGAAGAAAATCTTTGAGGATATACTGAAGTACTTCGAAACCGATCAGAGAGGCTACATCAAGGTTCCTACGGGCTGGGGCAAGACTTTTCTTTCGAAGCATATAATGAAAAAATATTATGACGACGGAAAACTCGTGCTTTTCCTGGTCTCAAAAAATAACCCTCTTCTTAGCCAGACTTATTATGACAGGAAGAAAAACCAACCTCTCTTTCCCAATAGCGCTCTTCTCTCTTCCGAGAATAAGGCGGATAGAAAAGAACTTGCTAAAATTTTGAAAGTAATAGGAAAGGGAAAGGGTAAAGGTTTTGTGCTTTTTGCCTCCCTGCAGACAGTACTCGGAAAGCAGGGAGCCGAGATCAAAGACCTGATTCTCAAACATACCGATCTTACAATCGTGGACGAGATCCATAATTTCATCAACAACAGGGGAAATGACTTTCTCAATGAGTTCGGAGAACGGACAAAAATCCTGGGCATGACTGCAACTCCTTTCCAGGGCGTGGTCGGAAATGTCAAATTCGTAGACGAGATCGCCGGAGATATGCGTGAGGTCTACGCAAAGACCCTTCCAGAGTGTATTCTGGACGAAGAACTCGCTCCCCTTAAGTATACGATTGCCGAAAGTTCGGAAGATATCTTTGAGATCTTTGACTTTGAAAAAGGGTTGGAAGAACTTGATAAGCAGGACCTTTTCCTTGACTGCAGTACCGCAGACAAATTGAAAAAAGTAGTCCGCAGAACCCAGCTCGCAAAAGATGTCTACGATTCGATGGTAAAGCAGAAGAATGCAAAGACCCTTGTCTTCTGCGCCCCTGTCCGGAAGCGTGTCTACGGAGCCGGGGCGGACGGAGAGGAAATCAACGCTTTCCATGCCAAACTCACAGCCTCGGTTTTCAACGGAGAAATTTCTGCCTCAATGCTGGAAAAGGCCTCTGACCCTGTTTTACCTCTCGATTTTGACAATTACACTCCCGAAGGAGAGTTCAAAGATGCTGCTTTCATAACTTCCGAACTGCCCAAGGACGAACAGAGTGCCCTGCTTGCAGCTTTCAGGGACATAAAAAAGCCGCCTTACGTCCTGTGCACGGTCGGGATGCTGATTGAAGGCTTTGACTTTCCGGGCCTTGAAACTCTGATCCTGCTGCGCCCGACCCTGAGCATGCGGCTCTTTGAACAGCAGGTGGGAAGGGTTACGAGGCTTTCCCCGGTTTCCGGGAAGAACAGGGGGAAAATTTTTGAGATCGCGGACAGCATCGATTCACTCTATCAGCGTTTCGGAGAAGGGGTTTTTAACGGGGAAAAGGTTGATCAGGTGCAGATGCTCCAGCCTGAAATTCGCCTCGAAGAGCTTTTTTCCGAGGGAGATGCAGCCCTGGCAATTGAAGAAGGAAAAATCGAAATCAGCAAGGTAGACCTCAGTAATTTAAAGAAGGGAAGGGGAAAGGGAAGAAAGGGTGCACGGGCAGTAGAAGTCCCTGTCCGACTCCCCCCGACCGCTCTAAGGGCAAAATATTTCTCGCGCCTTCTCGCCATCACCGAGGAAAAGGACATAGGTGCCTTTGAACGAGAAAAACGGGAACTTATGCGAGGAGCCCTGAGATTCAGGGTCCGGGAACAGAGAGATGCCGAAGAGCTCTCCACACTCTGTGACCTGGTAAATAAACTCAAGAGGGAAGCCTACGAAGACCGCAGATTAGGGGATGTTTCAAGGCAGCACAAGCCCAAGGTCTTCGGAGAAGTCGAATGGCTCCTCAAACTTCAGGCTCTGAATTCTCTGAAATATGCAGGAAAACGCATTTCGATGCCCGAGAAAAATAAAATTCTTAAGACCCTGGGCTTTGAACCCGATATGAAAAAGATAGACAGCAACCGGCTTAAATGCTTGAAAATAGGCTCTGCCCAGAAGACCATTCCTGACCTCGTCAAGGTTCTCGGCTTCGTAAGCCGCCTCTCATCTTCCGAGACCTACCAGTTCCTTGACAAAAAGAAGAAAGACCAATGGAAAAGAGAGTTTTTGCCTGCGGTTTACTGGGGCTTCTGCTTTATTGACGATTCACCGGAACTGAAGGAGCTTTTCGAGTCCACGGAATGGGACAGGCGGGTCAAGAATATAATCAGGCAGAAGTAATCTGATGACCCTTGATCAATCGGTTTATATTATTTGACCCCGGAAAACCGTTTTTTAATCTACAGGTAATAGGCGCCTCCGCCAGCTTGTCTGGTGGCCCTTCCCAAAAAGCGGAAGAGATAAGACAGCAGCAAAATGATTGGTGAATTTTGAAATCTGTGTATAATGAACCAGATAGAGTTAAACAGAAGAAATTATGAAAAATAGGTTGAACTTATGTTAAAATTAAAATATTTATTTTTTAACAAGAGTCTGGCAGTGGAAGGAATTAGAAAATGGAAAACTGAGATAAACAATGCAGAGGAATTACTTCCATATTTTAGGATTTCATCGAATGCAATCTATCCCTTTAGGAATAATGATAATGTTTGCTTCCTGCGTTTGGCACCTGTTGAAGAAAAAATGAAAGATAACGAATATGGAGAAATAGAGTTTATTCAATATTTGAGAGAACATAATTTTCCTGCATTAAAACCATTGCCTTCACTGAACGATGAACTGATCGAAATTATCAAAACTGAGTGGGGGATGTATTTTGCAAGTGTATTTGAAAGAGTAGAAGGAGTTCCGATAGAAGATACAGACTTAAATGACAATATCATTTTTGTATATGGCAAGACACTGGGAACTTTTCACAGGCTGGCTTCAGATTTCAGACCATCCGTAAAAAAGTGGACTTATGAAGATGTTCTGGAATGGATAGAAAAAGAACTTGGTTTATATGGTGCACAGACTGCCGCGATGAACGAATACATAGAAGTAAAAAACCTTCTTGAAACACTTCCGAAAAACCAGAAAAATTTTGGATTAGTACATTACGATTTTGAGCCGGATAATGTTTTTTATGACGTGAAAACTGAGACATGTAACGTTATTGATTTTGAAGATGGAGTATATCACTGGTTTGCTCTGGATATAGAGCAGGTATTCGATTCTTTAGCAGAATTCATGGATGAGGAAAGAGTTGCCGTAGCCAGAAAAATATTTTTGAATGGTTATTGTACAGAGTTTGAGATCTCAAGTAATATGCTAGCACTTTTACCTGTGTTCAGAAGATTTATTGATTTGTATAGCTATACAAGAATCATTCATTCCACAAGCGAGATACTGGATAATGAGCCGGATTGGTTGAATAAAATCAAAGAAAAGCTAAATTGGAAGAAGGATAGTATTTTAGCAAGAATGAAAAAAAGACAGGATTATATTAGTATGTAGATTTGTATTATAAAACATTGACTTCTTTTCTTAATATTCCATGTGAAACATGAAGCGAAAAAACACATGAATACTTAATTCCCTGGTACATAATTGGAATAACTGCGATCGAGACAGCAAAAGGAGGACTCTTTATATTCCCGATACTCACAGCTTTCTCCTACGGAGGCCTCTTCTATCTTGTTAAAGATAAAATTCACCGGGGGATCAGAAGCTCAGATAACCAGAACTGACTACTATTGAGCTACTTTTATTGCGATTTTAAAGAATTGGGAACAAAAATCCACCCGTGCAGGTCCTGTACTTTTGATGTCCCCTTAATCTCCTTCTGTTATTTTTACTGGTCTTTAACATATTCAAACTTCCATATAGGAGTTCCTTTTACCTCACCCTTTTCAAGATGTTCCAGCTCATGAGCTGCACTATATGCCGGGGTGCCTTTCAATAATATCGTTTTTTTGTGCAGTTCCCTGATTCTGATCTCCTTCAGGCCCGGATTTACCTCTGCAAATATCACCCTTTTTGCCCGGAGGGTTATGCGGTAGGGCCGTTCGACCAGTTCTCTTTCTTCCCTTTCCCCACATTTTTCCAGCCTGAAGACTACTCCTTCCTCTTTTATGATTTCGGGATCGATAAAGAGGTATATCTTTTCCAGAGTATAGCCGGCCATGTTATCTTCATCGTAATAGGTGATCACGTCCTTTACTGCAATGCTTTTTGCCTCTTCGGCGGCGTAACTCCACGAGCCCCCCGATTTCAGCGAAAGCAGAAAAGGAAGAAACAGATCTCCCTGGATTCCAAAACTTGAAATCATATTTTTTTCCAGGGTTGAAAACCTGAAGATCGCCAGAATTTTTTCAGCATCCATTTCAGCATCCACATTTATATCCCCTTTATCATCCATTTTCATAACCCTCCTAAGAGTTTGAATCTCGAAGCCTATTTAATTTTTCTTCATTAAGAGACAAATTTTGAGTTCGGAACGGACATGCAAACTGGAAGCAAAAAATGTCCGGGACTTCGCAGCACAAAGGAAAAAACTTCTGTTTTTTCAAATTATTCGGAGAGGATGAAAATAGTTAATCTGTTTTCTTAGCTCAAAATTATTGATCTTGATCAATATTAGTATAAATATACTGATATATATCGTCAAAATAGACTGTTTTTTATATATCCTGTCCTATATATATTTGTACGTGATATTGCTTGAAAGTGGGGGTTAATCTATGAAGGTTAAGTACGTTTTATTAGGAACTTTACTCTTGTTGATTTCAGTAGCAAGCTGCCAGGCCGCATCGGAAGAAATAGCCGATGGAAATGACTCATGGACACTGCTTTTCTCAGGGCAGAAGATAACCGACAACACGTGGAACAACGTCATAAGCCCTGACAGCACCAGGGTTGCATACGTGAATCAGAGCGAAAAGGGTGTTTCGTTAATTGTTGCCGGTCCGGAGGGTAAAACCGAAGGGAAAAGCTATGATTTTATCAGAGATATTGTTTTCAGCCCGGACAGTACACGAGTAGCTTATTTTGCCAGAACCGATGGCAAATGGATTGCGGTCGTTGATGATTCAGAGGGTAAGCAGTACGATGGTATGTTGACTACCGTTATCTTCAGCCCGGACAGCAAGCGGGTTACATACCTGGCTCTAAGCGGAAATCAAACAGCAGTAGTTGTAGACGGGAAGGAAAATCTATACCATGCTGCCGGTGTTCCCAGATTTAGTCCGGACAGCAAACATCTGGCATATGCTATCGACGAAGATGGAGGGTTTGATTCTTCTTATATTATTCTGGACGGTAAGGAGCTAAAGCCTAACGGTGGAGGCTTTGTTTTCAGCCCTGACAGCAATAGATGGGCCTACTCCAGCCATAATCTCTACAAAGGTTCTCCGGTCTACACAGTACTAAATAACAAAATCCTGGAACTGGGAAATAATGGAGCTATATATGGTTTATACTTCAGCCCTGACAGCCAGAGATTTGCCTTCGAGATGCAAAATGGCTCCTCTTTTTATGACCCTCACAGGATAGTTGTTGATGAAGTATATGGAAAAGAGTATCGTGGGATTGGAGAAGTCGTTTTCAGCCCGGACAGCCGGCATGTGGCTTACCGGGCAAAGAGCGAGGAAGAAGGTTATTTTGTAGTGCTTGACGGGATTGAAGGAAAGAAGAACTACAGTGATGTGAGAGAGCCGATATTCAGCCCGGATTCGAATCACACAGCTTACGCTGCCCTCAAAGATGACGGCTGGCATGTGGTGCTGGACGGGAATGAGGGCAGTAACTACTCGGCTGTCCGGGGCCTTACTTTTAGCCCTGACAGCAAACATCTGGCATATGCAGCCAGAGACACCCGAGACGGTAAAGATATGCAATTTGTCGTGGCCGACGGAAAGGAAATGGAGCAGTATCTTCATGATCGGCATCATCAGGGAATACTGTACGGTCCGGTATTCAGCCCGGACGGCAAAGTGGTCTATACCGCTAATGATGGAGGAAAGGCGCAATTCATCGTGGTAGACGGGACCAGAAAACTAAATCCGTGGTCTAGATTTTCCGGATCGGCCCTTGTCTTTGACTCTCCGGATTCGTTCCACTATCTGGGCACAAATGAGACAGGATCGTTTTTAGTGAACGTTAATATCATGGAAAAGCCTGAGGAAGAGGCTTGCAGCTGGAGTGGTATCTGGGATACTAACCATGGGTTCATGGACCTGGAGCAGACAGGCAACAGTGTTACAGGAATATACACTGGCAACCTGCCCTATCAGGATCAGGGTATTCAGGCTATTGCCTCTGACAAAAAGCTTGTAGGGAACTGGTCTTACTCTTCGGGCAAAGCCGAAGGAACCTTTGAGTTTTCCATGGCCGATGACTGTAAATCATTCAGCGGGAAGTGGAAATACGGTTCTGAGGGAGACTGGTCCGGAAACTGGAACGGTACACGTGTTTAAGGTACACGTGTTTAACTTTTTAAAAGGTGGGTTTCTCCCACCCCTTTGTTCTTTTGCCCATGCAGTAATCGAATAAGCAGAGCTTTTTCAAGCATTACATCATCTATAGCAAGCATCACCTGTGCCATGACACCGGCGACAGCAATCGCACTTGTGCGGATTACCGTGATGAAGTGAGATAAAAGAGTTTGAGAATTAATACAAGGATCTCAATTAATGAAGATTTATGCGCAGAATGAGGGAAGCGCATATCGGCATACTCCTATCACATTTTACAATATGTATTATTGATTTTTTGGATAGTTGCTTATTGAATTAGTTATTGTTGAGCTGGAACTGATGCTTGATTATTCTTTTCTGTTACTTCTTTTCTGTTACTGTAAACCTTATAGTGAACTCTGTTCCATTATTCCTTTTTAGCTCAAGTTCTCCGTTCAACTGTTCAACAAGAGAAATTACAAGCTGAAGTCCTAGACTATCAAGATCTTCAATATCCAGATCTTTGGGAACGCCAATGCCGTTGTCTGAGACAAACAGAACATAAGCGGTACTATTACGTTCCTCTATTCCGTATTTTCTATCCTCTGCTCTATGCAATTTAACTTGGATTTCTCCATGATTTCTTCCCTGAAATGCGTATTTGAGAGAGTTTGAAATAAGTTCATTGATGATAATGCCTAATGGAACCGAAGTGTCCATGTCGAAGAAAATGTTTTCTTCTATATCTTTATAAAATCTGGTGCCGTCATTTCCAAGACTATATGTAAGGAAGAGATTATCCGCAAGTTCCTTAATATACTGTGAAAAATTAAGTTTATCAAGCCCTTCATTTCTATGCAATTCTTCATGGATAAGAGCCATTGAAATTACACGATCCTGGCTTTCCCTGAAGGCTTCAAGAACTTCCGAATCCCTAATATCCTCTCTGTCTTTGAACTTTTCAGCCTGTAAATCCAGCAGGGATGAGATTACTTGCAAATTATTCTTAATGCGATGGTGAATCTCTTTTTTACGAGCACTCTCAATATTTACCAGGGCTTCCTCAGCTTCTTTTCGTTTGGTGATATCGGTGTACATGCACAGTGAACCAATGAAATCATCGTCTTTATCAAATAACGGCTTCGCGTTTATAAGTGCCCAAAAAAGTGAACCGTCCTTACACATTAACTTCAATTCATAGCCCTCACTGACACCACATCGCCTTTTTTCCAGGTTCCTTCCGGCGATAGGCTTGCTTTCTTCACAAATAAAATCCATTACCGGTCTACCGATAGTTTCTTCATGAGTGTACCCCATCAGCTCTATAGTTCTTTTATTAGCAAAAGTAATCTTAAATTCAGAATCCATCAAGAATATACCTTCATTTGCTGTCTCAACGATGTTGCGGTACTTTTCCTCACTTTCACGGAGTTGTTCTTCCGCTCTTTTACGTTCAGTAATATCCTGAACTGTTCCCCTCATTCGAATAGGGATGTTACTTTCATCAAAAATAACTTCAGTTTTTGCATGGACTGCCCGCTCAGACCCGTCAGCCAGGACGATTATATAATTAATGTTGAAGGGTTCCCCGTTTAAAGCTTTTTTAAAGGCACCATTCACGTAGTCCCGGTCATTTGGGTGCACATAAGTTAAAAACAGGTCATAAGTCACTTCAAGTTCTTCAGGTTTAAGTCCAAAAATACGATATAACTCATCAGACCAGAGCAATTTATTATTTACAATATCCCAGTTCCAGTTCCCAATATGAGCCATTTGCTGAGCTTCGGCAAGCCCTCTTTCACTTTCTTTCAATGAAGTAAAAGCTATTTCAAGCTCTTCCGTACGTACTTTTACTAAGTTTTCCAAATTGTCAAGAGTTTCCTTAAGCTTTGTCTCAACTTCTTTTCTTTTGGTGACATCAGTGAACATACAAAGAGAGCCGGTGAAATCACCATCCTTATTAAATAACGGTTTAGCGCTTATAAATGCCCAAAAGAGTGAGCCGTCCTTGCACATTAACTTCAATTCATAGATTTCGCTAATACCGTCACGCCTTTTTTCCAGATTCCTTCTAGCGGTAGGTTTGCTCTCTTCACAAATAAAATCCATTACCTGTCTACCAATAATTTCTTCCTGAGCGTACCTCATTAGCTCCGCAGTTCTCTTATTAGCGTAAGTAATATTGAATTCAGCATCCATCAAGAATATGCCTTCATTTGCTGTCTCAACGATGTTACGATATTTTTCTTCACTTTCGCGCAATGCCTTTTCCATCTGTTTGCGATTGGTAATATCCTGAACCGTTCCTCTCATTCGGATAGGTGTGTTATTCTCATCGAAAATAATTTCAGTTTTTGCATGGACTGCACGCTCAGACCCGGCAGTTAGGATGATTCTATAATTAATGTCAAAGGGTTCACCAATTAAGGCTTTTTTAAAGGCTTTATCTACGTAGTTAAGGTCATTTGGGTGCACATAAGTTAAAAACAGGTCATAATTCACTTCAAATTCCTTAGGCTTAAGTCCAAAAATGCGATATAATTCATCAGACCAGAGTAACTTATTAGTTACAATGTTCCAGTTCCAGTTTCCAATATGAGCCATTTGTTGAGCTTCAGCAAGACTTTCTTCACTTTCTTTCAAATAACTGTAAGCCTTCTCAAGCTCTGCCGTTCGCTCTATAATTTTTTCTTCTAAATTATCGTGGGTCTTTCCGGGAGCTTCTTTCGTCTCCCTTTTTTTAGTGATATCTTTGAAAATCAACGCAAGCTTTCCATTTTCAGGGCTAAACACATAGACATCAAGAGACCTGTCTTTGACCTCCATACTCTTGACTTCATAATAAGTCGGTACATCAGAAAGTGCCATATTCCCATATTCCCTTAGCCCTACAGGATCAACATCAGGAAACACTTCAAGTACCGTCTTACCTAATAACTGTTCCTTCTTTAAGCCAGTATAAAGCTCATAAGCAGGATTAAGCTCAAGGAAACGATAATCACAGGGCGTACCGTCCTTATCGTAAATTACTTCTGCAAGGAAGAAGGCATCTGTCATATTTGTGAACAGCATCCGGTAACGCTCTTCACTTTTCCGCATCTCTTCTGCAATCAGCTTGCGCTCTGTGATGTCCCTGATAATCATGACCATTTTCACCTGACCATCCTTATCGGAGAAAAACGTAGTTGATAACTTTCCAGGAAAGATAGTACCATCTTTCCTCCTAAAATTGAGCTCCCCTTTGAACTTTCCGGTTCTGGCTCTTTCAAGGATGAGCTTGAATCCTGGGTCGGATGTGTCTACAACTCCGGATCTCCCAGCCCGTATGATTTCCTCCTCGGTCATCCCGAAAATCCGGCAGGCTTCGGAATTAGCCGCATAAACTGTTCCATCAGGAGAAGTGAGAAGAACGGCATCATTGCTGTTCTCGAAGAGCACTCTGTAAAGTTCTTCGCCATCCCGAAGTTTTTCCTTATTTTTCTGGTCACTTATATCGAATCCAGAGATAGACACACGTTTATCCTCCTGCAGGTGAAACACAGATAATTATACATTTTCTCCATTTTAATTTCCAAGTATATAATATCCATCAAATTATCCTTTGCACATGATCTCTGCTGGGAGGAACACTTCTCCAATACTGCGATTCATTCATACAATTAAATATTACCAGCTTCTATGAGTAAAATCTGAGCAGATAAATATTGATATTACGACGTTCTTATCTTGTAATGATATATTTATAAAAAAGATGTAAATAACTTCTTATTTAAGATTTGTATCATTAATTCATTTTTGAAAAAATACAGACTGTTCTATAACTATCCTTTTCTTACCTGTAACTATCCTTTTCTTACCTGTAACTATCCTTTTCTCACTTCCGGTTAGAGCGCCAGAGGATCCAGAATATCAGACCTCAGGACTGTTTTCTTGCCAGACAACTCGAAACATGATCTTTTTTGATTAGTTTTCAAACCACAAAACTCACAGATTTAAGATTGAACATAACATAGAGAGACGTATTAATAGAGAAAGATTTTTTACATGTAAAATTGTAATATTATATGAAAAGTATGCTCTATTTTGGAAAGTATTGAAATTTAGGAAAATAGCTTACTGAATATGAGTTAATCAAATAGGAGAGAGTTATTTGAACCCAAAATACTTGAAAATGATGATTTTATTGCTTCTTACACTCTGCACCGCAAGTATGGCAGACGCGGAGTCGAGCAGCAAAAACTCAAAAAATGTAGCATTTTTGGACTACACTGAAGGAGGGCACAATGATACCGATTTCAATGCTACCTTTATGTCGGAATGGTGGTATCAGAATGGGGATATGAAGCTTGTTGCAAAGGATGGAGAAAAGAAGAAACTTGCTTTCTTTATCGTAATGGCTCATCAGGAGTCTCCGGAACTCAAAGATGCCTCAGGCACCAATTTGTCATACTTGTCTACATTCTACGGGCTTTATCCCTATGAAGAAAACGCTACTCACAATTTTACCCGGACACTTGTGCCAAGGTCCAGTATTGAAAATTACATCGAGTTTCATGTGCCTTACCTTAACTTCACTTATCCTGATGGCTTAAAGAGATTTTATGGATCAGGAGCCAGAGGATACATGCTGAATTACTCCTTTGATAATATGCAACTAAATTTGTTTTTCAAGCCTCGTGTCAAAAAAACAGTCGATAGTGCCATAGAGCCTGTGAATTTCACCACATATGAATACGCTTACGGAAAGCTCAGAGGCAGTGTGGTGATTGACGGCAAGGAATACAGGGTTATGCAGACTAACGGGTACTTCGACCACATGATCCCCTATACCCATGACCAAGCTACATGGCAAATGGAAATGCATGGGTGGAGCTGGTCGGAAGTTACAACGGATAAATACCAGACAATTTTCTACGGTGTAAGAAGCATGGATGACGGCTATGAGAATTACACATACAAGCATTTGACACTTATAAACAAACATACAGGTAGGATAATAGCAGAATACTTCGGAGACCAGGTCAACGTCGATGAAAAAAACTGGGAGTACGTTGAAGTAAAGGACCGTACCGTGAAAAGACCTTCAAAACTTGAAATCTCGACTCCCGGCCTGGAAATTTCCATGAATGCTCAAAGTGTGGTTCAACTTGATGAAACCTCCCTACCAAGCGGGCAGCCTGTAGGATTTGTCGATTTCATGGCTTTCCAGCCCGATGAAGCAACAATCAAGTACAGGAAAAATCTTGAAATGGGAAGCGCATTCTACGAGTATATGGTAACTGATCCGGGTATATCCTCCTCTTCTCCCGAATAAGCCCTGAGAAGGCGGTGAATAAGATTTCTGGAGTTCCTGTTTGAAGGAACTTTCTTTTTTCCTTTATTTTCTTTTTGATATCCTAAGGGTTATGATTTCAATACGCAAGATAATAAAAATTATTTTATAATTTTAGTCTAAATAACTTGGCTTTTTAGTTTAATGTTAAGCATGTCGTAATTTAAGATAACTTAATTATTTTAAGACACATAATAGATTACAAATCATATTTTATCTATTATTGCCAAAGATACCTATAATTATTATAACCTACTAGTAATTAACATCTAAGTTTAATTATATGTTATTCTAAACTAAACTACCGCTTTTCCTGTGAGTGATTGTAACAATGAGTAAAAATAATGCTTTGCCTTTAAAGAAAAAGAGCCTGAAAGGAATTATGAAAACAGAATTGGAACAATTTCCAGTAAAAAAAGGACTATAGTATCACTTTCATTCTATCCGTCTCGGATAACGGCGTGGAGATTGCTGGAAATCTCGATATTGAAGATCTCGATAGTCTTGGGCTTCAGCTTGTAACTGCTCTTGTCGACCAACTAAATGAAGAACTTGAACTGAAAAGGAATAATGGGACGGAATTCACTATAAGTTTTACAGTTGCAGGTTACGACACCCGTGCCTACAGGACTGAAGGGCTAAAAAACATCAAAGTTTTCGAGGTGGACCACCCTGACACCCAGCGTGTGAAAATAGAGAAGGTCAGGGAGATCTTCGGTTCTCTCCCCGGCCACGTCGCATACGTTTATCTCGACCTGGAATTTGATAAGCTTGGTCAGCGCCTTGCCGAAGGTGGATACAACCGGACCGGAAGGATCCTTTTTGTCATGGGAGGGCTGGTAATGTATCTCCGGCCTGAGACTGTGGATAAGATACTGTCTTTTATCGCGCAGAATTCAGGCAAGGGAAGTACCGTTATTTTCGACTATGGTACCCTCGGATCTGTAAATGCCGGAGAAACTGCACCGGATGCGGGCAAAAACATCCGAAATTTCACTAAAAAACGAGGGGAACCCCTTAAGTTCCTTATCAGAGACGGGGAAGTCGAAACATTTCTTTCCGAAAGAGTATTTTCCAGAATCCTGAACATGGCCAGTGAGGACTATAAAAAGGCATATTTTCACGGTAAAAACGAGAGCCGTGTAGTTAGTAGCGTAATCTCGTTTGCCTATGCGGTGGTCAGGTAAATCAAAAACAACCGAATAAAAAACAGCCTGCTTAGATCTTTCTGATGTTTATGTGAGAAGAGGTGAGCAGACAGTGCAAGGACCGGAAATTTCCACGAATTCAAATGAAACGCACACAAAGAGAAAAGGACCCAGTAAAATGGCTGAGGGAATTACCCTCCACCGAGTCGATGAATCAAATAAGTCCGAAGAAGAACGGATATTTTATGATCCGTATGCCGTTCATTTTGTCAACCCTGCAATCCTGGAATATGCAGCAAAATATCCCGAACAGGCAAAAGCAGCAGTGGAGCAGATGGAGCGTCTTTTCCCGGGTCTCGGCAATTCTATTCGGGCCAGAGTCAGATACTTTGACGATTTTGTCAGGGCAGCAGTCGATGAAGAGCTTCGTCAACTGGTCATCCTTGGCGCGGGATATGATACCAGGGCGTACAGGATTGAAGGGCTGAAAGGGAAAGTCAGGGTTTTCGAAGTGGACCACTAAGATACTCAGAGTGTAAAAATATAAAAGGTCAAAGAAATCTTTGGTTCCCTGCCGGATCACGTTATCTATGTGCCGGTTGATTTCGAAACCGACAACTTTGGCGAAAAGCTTGCTGCGCAGGGATACGACAGGTCGCTGAAAACTCTTTTCCTTCTGGAAGGGCTCATTATATATATTCCTCCTGAGGCCGTTGATGAGACATTATCTTTTATCGCAAAAAATTCGGGAAAAGGCAATGCTATCCTGTTTGATTACTACCCTGAGTCCGTTGTTGACGGGACATGCGAACCGGAAGCGGGGAAAAACATCCGGAATTATACGAAACAACAGGGAGAACCCCATCAGTTCGGGATCAGGGAAGGAATGGTCGAGGCTTTTCTTGTCGAACGGGGATTTTCCGGAGTTCAGAACGTGACTGCTGAGGAGTACAGGAAAATGTACTTCCATGGGATAAATAAAGATAGGGAAGTATGCGATCTTTTATTCTTCGCTCACGCAGTGATCGAATAAATTGAGTTTTTTTCATGCGGCCACTGTGCCGCTTTATGCCCTGTCTGCGCCATAGACCATTCAGGCCTCCCGGTATCCGATCAGATGTTTTGTTTCTTAAGATCAAGACGCTCGATAAAGGCATATCAATTCTTTTCTTTCCAATAACCTTTTATAAAGTGCATGCAATCACGTAGTTTATGATCATATCCCAGGGTAAGACTAAAGTCATACTGCCTGGCCCCAGGAAAAACACAGTTTTTCTGGAGACCCGGGACGTCCTCACCGGAGGCGATGCTGCCAGGCGTGAGACAATCGCAGGTATAGGTATCCACAAGACAACTCAGGCAGCCAATATCCTTTCTCTGTTGAACAGGAAGGGGCTGCCGACTGCATTTATCGAACGCACCTCACCCAACACGCTGCTGTGCTCCCAGTGTGAAATGCTTCCTCTTGAACTGGTTGTACGCCGCTATGCATGGGGCTCATATTTGCAGCGTCATCCGGAGTATGGAAATCAAGAAGGTACAGCTTACCGGTTCGATGAGCCTGTCTGGGAAATTTTTCATAAATTGTCAGTTGTGGGTTTTCCTGTAACCGATAAACCTTATCAAATTGATGAGGAAGCAGCAAGGGAACAATTTTTGCATAATGGAATCTGGCAGGAGGGAGTATATACGGATCCTTACATTAAGGTAGATAAGAACCAGTGGCTTCTCTATCCATCTAAAAAAGAGCTTTCCAAGTCAAAGCCCATCTTGTCAATGAAACCTGCATGCAGCCAGGAAGAGCTTGATTACATAGTGCAAGCGATCATGCTGCCTACGTTCCTTGCCCTTGAAGATGCATGGCGCAAGATCATGACCACATATGGCCCAATGGAGCTTGTGGATTTGAAGATCGAGGTAGGTAGGCGACTTGATAATAATAGGATCGTAATCGCCGATGTCATCGACAACGACAGCTGGCGCATCTGGTCCGGAGGCAATCCCGAAAAACAACTTGACAAACAGTGTTTCAGGGACGGTAACCCACTGGACCAGGTAGCAGAAAATTATGCAACTTTGGCAGGCATGACTGAGGAATTATAAGTTTCAATCCTTGCATCAATAGGATTTTACCCGCGAATTGCATGTTTTGTCCTGAAATAATTTCGCTTTGAAACTTTTTTCCTTTTGTCCATGTTTTCACCACCCAAACAATCTCACTCCTATTCTGAACTTTGCCTCAACTGGTAATCTATTCCAGAATGCTTCCTGTGGCGATTCTAACTGTTCAAGTTTCAAAGCTCCATGAGGCCTCTTGTTATACCACTGTACGAATTCTTCGAATGATTCAAATTCTCCTCTAAACCTTTGATATGTATCGAACCATTCCTCTATTTTCCGTTTGTCTGAGGATGTCTTACCCTTGCAAGTATTGGTTTGATTCCAAGTTCTTCAATGCATCTTTTAAAGTCACTATCCCATGAACCATCCTTATTGATTCTGTGAGCTCCAAATTCACTTCCATGATCCATAATGAGCTCTCTTAAAGGGCATATGTCCCCGTACTCTCTGACGAGTTCATCGATCACTGTAATGGTGTTCTCCGTGTTGCAATGAACGTACTCTCCTCCTGCAATTATCATTCTTGATGAATCATCAAGAATGGCACAGACTTGCAGCCCTAACAGAGGGTTTTCATGCCAATCGATGTGTGCAGCAGACATGCTGTGTTCACGTTCGTATCTACACCATTTTCTTCTATGTTTCTTTTTCCGGTTTTCCTTGGCAAGGTTCATGCTAAGTAGATAGTTATGGATTCTGTTATGAGATATCTTACGATTATATTTGCCTTTGATGAGAATCTCAGTGTTTTATCCCGAAATTATTTCGCGCTAAATTTGTTTTTCAAGCCTCGTGTCGAAAAAACGGTCGATAGTGCCATAGAGCCTGTGAATTTTACCACATATGAATACGCTTACGGAAAGCTCGGAGGCAGTGTGGTGCTTGACGGCAAGGAATACAGGGTTATGCAGACTAACGGGTACTTCGACCACATGATCCCCTATACCCCTGACCAAGCTACATGGCAAATGGAAATGCATGGGTGGAGCTGATCGGAAGTTACAACGGATAAATACCAGACAATTTTCTACGGTGTAAGAAGCATTGATGACGGCTATGAGAATTACACATACAAGCACCTGACCCTTATAAACAAACATAAAGGTAAAATAATCTCAGAATACTTCGGGGACCAGGTTAGTGTCGATGAAGAAGAATGGGTGAACACGATAATAAAGGACCGTACTGTTAAAAGGCCTTCCAAACTTGAAATCTCGACTCCAGACCTGGATATTTCAATAAATGCTCAAAGTGTGGTTCAACTTGATGAGACCTCCCTACCAAATGGACAGTCTGTAGGTTTTGTCGATTTCATGGCTTTCCAGCCCGATGAAACAACAATCAAGTACAGGAAAAATTATCATCATTTGACTCGTAGTAAAAAGTAGACCTTGAGTAAATTACCTACTATCAGTAAATTTACGGGTTTATTAATCTCAAGGGAGCAAGGTGATGTAAAAATGGCACTAGCAGAACGAAGGCAGCGAGAAAAAGAGCAGAGACGTGAGGACATCGTTAATGCTGCTGAAAAACTTTTCTTTTCACGAGGTTACGATAATGTATCAATGGACGAGATTGCAGGTGAAGTTGAGTTAAGTAAGCCTGCATTGTATTATTACTTCAAAGATAAAGAGTCGCTTTTTTTTGCTGTCGTAAATCGTGGAATCAAAATTCTCCGCGCTATGATCACAGAGGAACAAAAAAGTGCGCAGGCTAGTGATATCAAGTTCGGTGAACTGAGCATGGCATCCATTAAGTTTATTCAGGAATACCCTGACTACGCCAGAGCCTGTATTTATTTCCGGTCAGGAAGGTTCGATCTATCGGATGCAAATAGTATGAGTTGCGATGCAAAAGAGATAATTGAGTTTACTGAAGAGATCTACGAGAGTATATTTCTGGCAATAAAGTTCTACATCGAGGACGGGACTTATAGACCTGATGTGAATCCAGCTGTTGCGGTGGTTGTAAGCACCTTTATTACCGACGGTATCGCGAACATAAGTCCCTTTCTAAGAAAATTCATGGAAACTCATGGAGTTACTATGCAGCAACTCTACCTGGAAATTGGCGATCTTGTATACCACATGCTCATGAATACCGGAGAGAAAAGTGAGGATATGTATTCAAGGATGCCAAAATGGAGGAATGATAGATTTGCAACAGACCAAGATAAAGGTTAACTTAAGCGGCATGCCGCTAACTTCTTTAGTGACATTGTATAGTCGTGACATTGTATAGTCGAGCGAAGCTAAGTAAAGACCATGCCTCATTATTCAATGACGTAAAAGCCGTTGAACTCGTCGAAAAAATTGATTGCTGTTTTTCCTTACTTGAGAAATCAGGTGCTGACTTTACATTGTTTGCCAATGCGGCACGCGCAATGCAATTGGACAACAAGGTAAAGGCTTACATCAAAGAGCACCCTCAAGTATCGGTAATTAATCTTGGTGCCGGATTCGAAACGGAATTTTACCGCGTTGACAACGGCACCATTCGCTGGTACGACCTGGACCTTCCCGAACTCATTGAAGTCAGAAAACAGTTGCTTCCGGAAACGGATAGATCAACGTGCATTGCAAAATCTTTTCTTGATCCTAGCTGGTGTCAGGACATTAACACTGAAAATGGCTTATTTATGATTGCTGGCGGACTCTTCCGCTACTTTGGAGAAACAGAAGTACGCCAGTTCTTTTCTTTGCTGGCAGATCGTTTTCCGGGTTGCGAAATCGTTTTTGAAGCCGAATCAGAATCGAGTATTGACGTTGATGAAAGCTGCGGAGCCTATGGCGTAGGATGGAACGATGATGAGCCTGAAAAAAGGGATGCAATGCAAGCGGAGTACATAAAGGCATTTGAGAACGCGTGGAAGATGTTTTTCCCACAGGCTCAAAAAGATATGATGATCGGCGCTCTGACAACATCGACCAGGCCGCAAAGTGCAGAGTTGGATGATTTCGAAACTTGGTGGGACCAGCTCAGTGCACAGGAAAAAGGCGAAGCAATGAGTGATTTCTTCTTTGGCTTCACCTGCAAATGTCCGCTGGAAGATGCAAGCGAAATGGTAGCATGGGATGACCGTATTACTGTTGTAGATCAATTTCCTTTATTCAGAGGTATTCCACGAGATCCCTCATTGAGTTTATCCGTTAGACAATTCATGGATTACACTGATGAGAAAGGGAGGATAAAAATCTTCCATATGCGGCTATGATACTTCAGAAGGTTTGTTTTACCTTCCTTCTTATGTCAGTTTGCTGTATAAACAGATTATTCACAATCTGTATTACATGATCGAGCGAAGATCAGTAAAGAAAACTTGTGCACTGTAAGTGGAACGAATATCCTGAATTATACATAACGACAGGGCTCCTAGTTTGGTATTAAGGGGGGAACGATCGAGACGTTTTTTCTTGAGAGGAGATTTTCCTGAATTCAAAAAGTGACTGCTGAAGAATATAAAAAATGATACTTCCATGGAATGAATAGATATAAGGAAGGATGCAATCTTTATTTCTTTGCCCATGCGGTAATCGAATGAATGAAACTTCACAAGCGAAAGAAACAAAGAAAAGTAATAAGTCCGGCTGATTATATATTCACCTTTAATAGGATTTGATATAATGGCTCAAATTATCGTTGATCAGGATCGCTGCACACGGTGCGGCATTTGTGCAAAGGTGTGCCCGTCAGGTATTATCGATTCGGCTGACGAGGCTAATCTCCCTCAAGTGCAGGAAACAAATGCTTTACGCTGTCTCTACTGTGGACACTGCGAGGTTTTTTGCCCTTCCGAAGCTCTCATTTTGAACCTCCGTCCTGATGAAAAGGTTCCCCTACCTGCCGGTGCAGGCAATATCTCTCAGGAGGACATAGCACTTTACCTAAAGAAACGCAGGTCTGTCCGGTATTTTACCAGTGAGCCCGTGCCAAAGGAGAAAATCCTTGAAGTCCTCGATATTGCCCGTTACGCTGCATCCGGAACCAACGGACAACCGGTGCAGTGGCTGGTTGTCCATGATCCTGAAGAAGTAAAAAAGATTGCCAGGCTTACCATCGAATGGATGAAGACCCTTGTGAACACTCCCCACCCTATGAGCGGGTACGTACCTGCACTTATTGCGGCATGGGAGCAGGGATACGATGTTATCTGCCGGGACGCTCCGCACATGCTTTTCGCCCACATTCCAGAAGAAAGTCCCATTGCACCTGTAGACGCCATCATCGCCCTCACCCATTTCGACCTAGCTGCACCGGCATTCGGGATAGGGACATGCTGGGCGGGCTTTGTTGCGGCAGCTTCCATGTTCTACGAACCTCTCCAGAAGGAACTCAGCCTGCCCCCAGGACGAAAGTTTGCCTATGCAATGATGTTTGGCAATCCGAAGTACAAAGTATACGGAATCCCTCGCAGGAAGCCCCTTGAAGTTGTGTGGAAATAAGATCTGGAACCTGGAATCTTTGAAATTCTTAGATTTATTTAATTTTTTTGAATTTTTGAAGGGACGTTTCAGTCCCTTTTCTTCAAATACTCAGGAGCCTGCGGGATTTTGTGCATCATTCCGTATGACCTGTCCGACGGGTAATACTCAGCTCCAAGTTGAATTTTGCCCGCTGTTTTTTCGTCAGTCATATATTCAACAAATGCAAGTGCCAGATCGATGCCGGCAGAAATGCCCGCCGAGGTCCAGACTTTTCCATCCCGTACGATTCTTTCTTCTATTACCTCCACATCCCCCAATTCCCGCAGCTTCTGCAGGGAAGCCCAGTGGGTAGTAGCTCGTTTGTTTGAGAGCAGCCCGGCGCGGTGAAGGATAAATGTGCCGGTACAGACCGACATTACAGATTTGCAGTTATCAGCCTGCCCGGCAACGAATTCGATAAGAGACGGATTATCAATTTCTCTCTGTGTGCCTTCGCCGCCCGGCACAAGAAGGAAATCAAGTGGAGGACAATCTGCAAAGGTGACGTGAGGATTTACGTACATTCCCTTGCTACAGATCACGGGGGCGGGATTTTCAGCAACCATGAGGCACTTCTCAGGTCCCTGAGCAAATTTGCTCCAGAGCGATATTATTTCCCAGGGGCCGACAAGGTCAAGTTCTTCCAGGTCTGGGAAAATCAAAAACCCGAAGTTCATGTTAGTAAGGTTGGGGATGTTTTGTAAATAATGTTTCTCTTAGTATGAATGTGCTCAATTAGAACTACCCTCTACTTGAATCTGAGCGCCTGAGAATCATTAATTCTGTAGGTCGGATGCTTATGTAGGCTTTTTGCATGCAATGACACCAAGCAAAAAAAACTTAGCATATTACCTTCAGGAGCCTTTCAGGTCTCTCGTAGATCTGGAGTTGTCAGCCTGGTTGAAAGTGGGGTTATGGACAGTAAAGACTTTATCAGGACAGAAAATTACAATCTCAGGATAAAGCCTACAGGAGACAGGAAGATGAAATTAGCCAATTAATTAAGTGGTTTTTGAACGTTTTAATGGAGGAGGAAGCCATCCTCCGAGCTGGTGTTCAACATTATGAGAGGTTACAAAAGAGCTTGATGAAAAAGTTTCTGAATTCCTGTCTTTCCTACAGATCAGAGCCAAACTAAGGTCCGGAAATTACGATGAAGAAGACCTGGACAATGTAAGGACGTATCTCAACTCAAGCATTGATTATATAAAAACCAATCTTGAAAAAATGCGGTATATCCTTGAGCAGTCAAACGGCAATGGTACTGAAGCCAGAATTACCTCCATTGATGAACGGATACGCCAGCTTTAGGAAGAAAAAGAAGCTATTGGAAATGCAGCAGATGTTGAAGAACTCTCAATTGCGGCAAATTCGGCACGTGGCACCTGGAATAATACGAAACCGGTGTTGAGACTGCAGAACTTGAAGCAAAACTTGCTGATTACAACGAACTGATGGATTCAACCAGAGAGAAAAGAAGTAGTGATGCAAACAAAATTTTGAAAAAAATTTTTATTTGAAGAACATCTTTTCCTTATTTTTAATTTTCTGGAGTTCTTCTTCAAGAATCTCTAACCTTGATTCAAGTTCATGCATATCTTTTCTGGTAAAAACATCGGCCTTTGAGATGGTTTCCTGCATCTTGTCAGATATTTTCTTCTCGAGGTCAAACCTCTGCTTCCTGCTCTCTTCAAGCACATCCTGAACAACTTTTTTTCCTTCTTCCTTGCTGATATCCCCTTTGTCGACCAGGTCTTTTACGAGCTCATTTACTCTTTCTTCGGTCATTGCCCACAGGCCGGCCCCTATGAGCCCAAGTTTTCGAACAGATTCTTTCATTATAAGCACTCACCCTGAATCATTAAACTGAAAATAACTTAGCTTGAATGATGATACTTTACTAAAAACTGATAATATATTAAGGCGATGATGTATTAAAAATACTATTGATTAAAAATACTATTGATTAAAAATACTATTGATTAAAAATACTATTGATTAAAAATACTATTGATTAAAAATACTATTGATTAAAAATACCTTAAGTTGAATCATGTCCATAATCATTCAATAAACTGAATAATCACTCATTATATTAAATAATTACAGGGAGCACCCCGTAGATATGGAAAAGATTGATTGCAGAACTATGAACTTGAAGGATTGTGAAGCCGAAAAATTGATCAAGCGGGATTCCCGAACCAGGGGAAGGGTACCCGTATCATTATCGACAGCAGAGCGTTTTCTGCATTCAGCACAAAAAAACCTGGAAATTGAAGAGTATGAGATGGTGCAACTGGCTGCATACTACAGCGCATTTCATAGTGCTAGGGCTTTACTATTTTCAAAAGGCCACACAGAACGGAGACATTCCTCCTGTCGTGGCATCGCACTTAAACATCTATATAATGAAGACCTTACCTTCTAAAACTCATAAACATCTTCGATAAGATGCGTGTCTCTCGTCACAATGTCCAGTATGGTGGAACCTTCGTTACTTTTGAAGAAACCTCATTTTCCATAAGCTTTGCAGAAGAAATGCATCATACTGCCTCTTAAATCCTGCAGTCGTATTAATGGATGTTTTGAAGCGTTTACATGCACTTTGCCGACTATTCTATTGAAGCAAAAGTTACGGCGGCAAGAGAAAATACAGAAAAACTAAGGCAGTCCGCTCTTGCAAAAGCATTTTCAGGCGAACTTGTTGAAACAGAGGTTGGGATTGCAAGAAAAGAAGGCGGGGACTATGAGACGGCAGAGGTTTTGTTTGAGAGGATAAAGGAGGAGAGACGGGGGGTGGGAAGAAAAGATAATTCAGTTGGTTGTTTTTGAATCCAATCTCTTTTTCTTCTTTATTTAGGAAAAAGCTATTCACTCCGCTGCGCTCTGTGGCCGGTGAAAGCCCCGGTACCTGGAAAGCAATCCAAATAAAAACACCAATTTCTCCAATTCACCAGTTACACAACCGATGCAGCCCCTCATCCTCCCCGGTCACTCCTGTGGTGTATCCTTTTCCTCTAGTATCCTCAAACTGCACAATGCGCCGGGAACTGAAGAATAAATCCATTGTAAAAGGGCTGAAACAAAAAATTAATCTTCTTCAGGTAACCAGTACCATAAAGGCACATACCTTATCCTCTTCCCGTCAATAACCTCCTCATCAAAGATATCGGATGTGATGATCCCTTCTTTCATCCACTATACAACCTACCATAATTTTATAAGTAGAATTAATATGTATATTAAATAGATTAATATGGTGAAATTATTAAAGAGGTTTACTGATGGATGAAAAATTCTACTCAAACGTAAATATTCTCGATTCCATTGAGAAAGGCGGTTTCAAAGTCGAAATTCTTGAGTGTAATCACCTTAAAGGAAGCAAAGATGCAGCCCTCGCAGAGGACCTATTTTATATAAAAAATGCAGGGATGTCCCTGAAGATGGTTAAGGTAACCCTTGAAGATAGCGGTCTTATTACCGAGTCAGGGGCTCTCTATTTCCACAAAGGGCATATTGAATGCGCTTCAGGTATAGGAGGGGTTGGCGGACTTGCTAAAAAGCTTATCAAAAGCAAGCTCACCAACGAGTCTACCTTTAAACCCTTATACAAAGGAACAGGAGAAATCTTTCTTGAGCCTTCTTTTAGTCACTACGTTCTCATGAACCTGGAAAACGAGTCAATAGTCGTGGACAAAGGGATTTTTTACTGCTGTGAAGAGGGAATGGAAATCGGGGTAGCATCACAGAAAAATCTGTCATCCGGGTTACTGGGAGGAGAAGGCTGGTTCCAGACACAAATTACCGGTACAGGCACCGTGGTTCTTGAAATCCCAATTCCGATGGAAGAAGTGCTTAAGTACAAACTTGATAACGAAAGAATTCAGGTTGATGGGAATTTTGCCCTTCTCCGTTCGGGTTCGGTAGCCTACAGTGTTCAACGGTCAAGCAAACAGTTATTCGGTTCCATGACGAGTGGAGAAGGCCTGCTCCAGACATTTGAAGGCACAGGACATATATGGCTCGCTCCAACCCAGCCCGTCTACAACCGCCTTAAACACAATGGAATTCCCCAGCTGGCAACTGCAGGAAAGAATATAGATAACTCTATATAAAATATAAACACATAATGAAATTAAAGTGCTCAATTTTCAGAATTTCTTTTTATTTATTACTATTTTTTTCCATTTTGTTCAATTGTCCCATCCCCGGGATTAATCACCCTTATCACTTCGCTCTGAATTCCTTGCACCATCTAATAACATTCTGACTCAACATTCTGACTCCTTTCCGGACAAGCAACAGGCTCCGGAGGATATGCTCAGGCTGCCTTGAAGATACGGCTATAACTCCTGTAAATACGATTAATCCGGACTCAGTTGAATACTAAGACGTCGCAGCTGCAAACAATGCTTTTGCTTTTAACATGTATTCAAAGCTGGTGCAGCTTGAAAGCAGAGAGAAAAATAACATCTTCTTTTCGCCATATAGTATATCTGCTGCCATGGCGATCTGTTATGAGGGAGCTGAAGGTGCTACAATGTTTTTCATAGAGGACAGAAAGACAAACTGTATCCATTTCATGGGAAAAGTGGGATATCCGAATTATGAGGAAACTGGAGGGTTATGGAGCCTTCCGTGGAAAAAGTTACTGAAACAGGACTTGCTCAGTTGAACTTAAAAATGAGTTGAACTTAAAAATGCAGTTAAACTGAAAATCAGAAGTAGAAACGACAGGGACTGCGATTGCTGGAAGAAAGGCAGAGATTATAAAACGGCAGAGGTTTTGCTTGAGAAATAAAGACAGAGAAAGGAAAGAAAGGGATAAGAGAATAAGCTTGATACTTTTTTGATCCCGATCTCCTTTTTTCTTAATTATTCGGAAAAATCAGGGAAATTTCCACTTCCCTTCAAGTTTTTCCTTCACTTTCCTTTACATTCGTCTACGAATAATATCACTCTCTCATCTGCAGTCTCACAGCTGACCCAGAAGGGTTTTTCCTTAATTGTGATGGTAAGAACGGACTTTCCGTCCCATTCGAAGCTCCCGGTAACTCCCTTTTCAGACATTTCCCCTTCATTTCCCGGCGGGACATCGATGCCGTAGTCCTGAATTTTTTTCTTCATGCACTCAAAAGCGTCAGGTGTAACATTGATAAATTTTAGAGGTTTACAATCGCTCTCTTCATTCTGTGCTTGAGCCAATCCGAGAGAAAAAACCAGATATATCGCTAACAGAGAAACTATCAATTTCACTTTCGTTCTTCAACCCCCATGTGTAATTTGACCATTCCAGTTGACGGAATATGCAAAAGAAATTTGACAAGAACTAATAAATAAAGAAGTTTAAATTAACATATAAATCTAAATATATGTTAATTTAATATTATTCAAATAATATTACTATCTGATTATTAATAGTTAATCTCTATCAAGTATGGAATTTAGTCCGAAATATGAAATTTAATCCGGTTTTCGGTCCTGCTAGCGGGAATCGATAAAGTTATTTTGCTACAGGCCCTGAACTGAGTTTTTTCTCCATGACTTCTTCTTTTTCAGGTTCTTCTGGATAAGGCACAAGCGAAGAAAGAGCCTGTATCCTCCGAGATTCTGACTCAATCCCGTATGCGATCTCACGGGCTTTTTCCAGAATTTCTTTTTTTCTTGCTTCGTCCAGATGTGGTATAACAAACAAAAGGGCCTGCGGCCTCATGTCTTTATCCTTAAGATTGGATGCTAGCTGAAGGGCTTCTTCTATGATTTCCTCTTTTCTTTGCCCGCTCAGGCAGGATATAAGCATCGAAAAAGCCTGGACTCTCAGAAACTCGGATTGAATTCCGGCTGCCATTTCGAGGGCTTTTTCCAGCAGGGCTTCATTTGTGGTATTGTCCAGATGAGGGACAATCAGGGAAAGTATCTCGAATTTTGCATCATCGTATTGAATATGAGGAGAGAAGTCAAAGATATCTTCAATAATCTCTTCTTTTCCCGGACCCCCTATCTGAGGGGAAAATGGAGCAAAGACCATGGCTCTTTCGGAGTCATCATGAATATTTGAGGCAGAATAAAGGACTTTTTTTATGTACTCTCCCTTTTTTGGGCCTTCCAGATATGGCACAACAAGGGAAAGTGCCCGGGATCTCAGATCCCCGTACTGGATCTGACAGGAAAAGTCAAGGGTTTTTTCCAGAATTTCTTCTTTTCCCGTCCCGCATTCTGAAGGCTCCGAATCCCAGGTACTGTCAGCACTGACGGTACTGACTCCACTGCCATCACTGATGTTATCTACACAACTGTTTTTTGCTATCAATTTTTCAAGCAGCTCACTAAATTCTTCCAGCACTCTGACTTTATCATTTGAGTTTTGTAAGGAAATCCTGTCCGAACTTGCTTTAGCCTCCAGCTTCTTCATTGCCTCGGTTTCAATAAAAGATGAAATTTCTATTTCGAGATCCGGGTCCTTTTCAAACGAGTTCAGAATCTCCCGAACAAAAATCTGTTTTACTTCCGGGTCGGAGGGGGCAATAACCATGTCTCCTGCGGCTTCTTTTAACTCCGGATTTTCTCTCGAGCACAGTATTTCCCACAGCTTTTTATTAACTGTCCAGACGTCGGGGCCTGCTTTTTTACGGGCTTCTTCAGTTGCTTTTTTAGACCCGATGACCAGATAGGGGATTACAGGTTCGATAATATCTGCTACTTCCTGTGCCAGTTGATTTTTTGTTGCATTCTGTTGCCGCATTGTTTCTTCCTTCTATTTAACAAAATATTATGTTCTTTCTTCATGGTTTAGTACCGAAACATAATAAGAACAAGTTTAACATCCGTACTGGAATAAATATAATGACAGATAAATACTTTGTTTGAAGTTTCATTGAGAACCTGCTATGACCTGTCGATGAATCTATCTATAAATCCACTTATGAAAAAACAAATCTAAAAAAAGAGACTTTTCTTTTATATATAAATAAATTTTTGTAAGCAGTTTACGATATTATAAGACATGAACAAAAAAAATCTTGTTTTTCTTATCTTTACTCTAACATTACTGTTCACAGGCTGCATTGAAAACATGGTTGCAGTTGAAGAAAACGCGGCTGTAATTGAAGAAAGTACGATAAATGCGGACTCAGTTGGAGATTATGATATTGCAGTTGCAAACAACGCCTTTGCTTTTGACATGTATTCACAGCTGACACAGCTGGAAACCGGAGAGCATGAAAATATCTTTTTTTCACCGCACAGCATATCCACTGCTATGTCAATCTGTTATGAGGGGGCTGAGGATACCACAAAAGAGCAGATCTCAAACGTCTTCTATTTCCCCTCCAATAAAACAGTTTTGAAAGTCCGTATGGAAAGAATAAATGACAAGATAAATTCCGCAAATAGCGATTATGAGCTTCAAACTGCAAATGCGCTCTGGGTACAGGAAGGGTATCCTGTAAAAGAAGCATATATCCGCAATGTAAAAAAATACTATGACGGAGAAGTAACTAATCTGGACTTTGTGGGAAAACCGGAGGCTTCCAGAAATACAATAAATGAATGGGTCGAAGCCAGAACCAATGATAGAATTAAGGATCTTGTCCCGGAAAATTCGATAACGGATACTACGAGGATAATTATTACAAATGCAGTTTACTTTAACGGAAAATGGGTATATGAATTTGATAAGGAACTGACAGACAAAAAACCATTTTATCCGACAAAAGGGGAAGAAGTCTCTGTGGACACGATGTACATATGTAACAGATTCAATTATGGAGAAAACTCAAAGGCGAAAATTATAGAATTGCCTTATAAAGGCAATGATTTATCCATGTATGTCGTGCTTCCAAAAAGCAACAATCTTGAAAAGTTTGAAACAGAATTCACGCTAAACGATTACACGGAACTTAAAAACGACATGAAATTGGTAGAGGAAGTAAAGACTTCGATTCCTAAATTCAAATTTGAGACTAAAACAGAGCTCTCTAACTCCCTCATCGAAATGGGTATCGTGGACGCCTTCGGGCAGGCGGACTTTTCAGGAATTAGTGACAGTCCGTTAGCAATTTCCAGAGTGATTCATCAAACTTTTATAGATGTAAAAGAGGAAGGTACGGAAGCTGCCGCAGCAACAATGGAGGAGATGTGTATGGGCATGAACATCTCATGGGAAGCCAAACCAAAGGAATTCAAAGCCGACCATCCGTTCATGTTCTTCATAGAGGACAGGAGAACAAACTGTATCCTTTTCATGGGAAAAGTTGAATACCCTGAGTATAATAAGTGAGAGAACTATACTTTTATTTTTTTGATTTCCTACTTTTCTTTAAATTTTTATTCTTTTTGTTCCTATTTTTTTAGGTTTCTGAGCCTCAAACATTTATTCATTCAAATTTCTTTTACTTCTCTGGACAATCCTTCATAGTAAGCATAGAGGTCTTCTCCCCATCGGAGGGCTTCGGGGTCGAAGCATATAATGTCGTTTATATGGTCGTAGGCGCCGCTGTTGTAAAAGAGACCTAGCGAGAGAAAGCCATCTGTTACTGCGGATGAGAGTTGCAGTTCTTTATCGTAGACAAAGAGACGGGTATTTTCAAAGGCAAGGAACTTTTCCATTTCAGGCATGAATTCGGTTTTCATCCTTCCCAGAACGGCTTCTGTCACAACCAGAGAGACATCAATACCTTTTTCTGCAAATTGCAGGAACATTTTCGGGTACAGAGGATGGATAAAAGGTGAGATGCCTTTTACAAATTTTGATTTTGCGATATTTTCCACAAATTCGGTGTGGGGAGAAAACATGCTGCTTTCATCAAGAGGCTTGGTAAAGGTACTTTGCTTCAGTTCCCCTATCCTCTTTAATAAATATAAGGGGATTCCGTCGAGCTTGTGGTTGGCCCAGAAATCATATTTATCCTCGAGGGTCTCCATGGTATTGACAAGATTCTGCATATTTTCAGCTATTATATTTCCCAAAAGGGTTAACTCATACTTTTTCCTTGTCCCGCACAGGATGTCCCTGCCTTTAAGCATTTTGATCTGAGGCTGAACTGAGGTCGGGCTGGCATTGAGAGAATTTCTTAGTTCTTCAAGACTTTTTGGGCCTTCTTTCAATAACAGAAGAATGTTTTTTCTTTTTTCCGAAAATAATACCAGGTTGAGGTAGGAGTTTTCCATTTCCAGACTCCCCTTTTTTAAGATTTAATTCTGAATTTTAACAGTTTTTTATAGTCCTGTCTACATAATTTAAGTTATAATATAAAGGATATTTGGAATTAAATAAGAAGTTATATGTTTTGATCCGGATATTCGAGTATTTGAAGCTCTAAAGGTGCTTTCTTTTCCCTGGTTGCCGAACCGTATCTTCAATATTTTTCTAAAGAAAATCCAAAATCAATACTTATATGAAACAAACCTGCTAAACTCAATACAGCAAATAGAAGGGGATTAGAGCAGCAGTTGGTGAAAATTTTTGAGCGACCAGCCAGGTATACATGATAAGACTTTCAGTCAGGTTTCGGATGAGAGGAAAAAGGCTGCAAAACAGTTGGGGATTCTCTTTGAGGTTTTTCCTGAGCGGAAGCAGGCATTTGAAGACCTGTTGAGGCTTTGTTCTGACAGGGACAGTGAGGTCAGGGAAGAGGCTATCAATTCGCTTGAGATGGTTTTCCCCAATGTGCCGGACAGGGAACTTACCTGGGAGAGGTTTGTAAACCTTACGGCTTATCCTTCGGAAAGGGTAATGAAAAGGGGGGTAAATGCTCTAATTGCTGTTTTTCCGCTTATGCCTGACAAAACCCGGGCATGGAACGATCTGGCCGGGCTGGTAAAATCAAAATCAAGTATGGAAGATGTGAGCAGGGGGATTGTCCGACGGCTCCCTGATGTGCTCCCGGAGCTTCCGAATAAGGAACAGGCCTGGAAAGATCTGCTTGAGATGACTGTTTCGGATGACTCTTATGTGCGGGAAAAGGCAGCTTCTTTTTTAAGCATGGTTTTTCCTGAGATTCCTGAGGATAAGAAAAACGACTCCTGGGACGAATTATTGGAATTGGCAGATGCGTCCGCGGACTCAACGGTCAGGGCACTGGCTGCAAAGTCTATCGAAGAGGTTTTTCCGGTTCTACCAGAGGAAAAGAAAGATGAAGCCTGGGAAGAGGTGCTGGAACTGGCAGGAAAAACCGCGGACCAGGCCATGCAAAAGGAAATTCTGCTCGCTCTACCTTCGGTCTTTTCTTCGGTTCCTGATAAAAAAGTGGCATGGGGAGATCTTTTCAGGCTAACCGGCGATGAGAGCGGAGCTGTGCGAAAGCAGGCAGTAGATACTCTTGTTTCCGTATTTCCTGAGATGCCAGACAGCATACTAGTCTGGGCTGATTTCCTGAGGCTTACCGGGGCAAGGGACGACTACGTCAGGGATACGGCCGCAGATACGCTTTCAGCTGTGTTTCCGGGTCTGAAAGATAAAGACTCGGTCTGGGAAGAACTTCTCAAACTCACAGGGAATGAAGACGAATATGTCAGGCGGGCTGCAGCTGATACCCTCAGTAAGGTTTTTCCCCATGTGTCCGACAAAAATCAGGCATATTCGGACCTTGTGCAGCTGACTGAAAAGAAAGATAGTTATGTACTCAGGAGAGTTGTCAAGACGCTTGCTTCTGTCTACCCTCAGTTCTTTTATAAGTATGAGACAAATGAAGTGGAAGAAGAGGAAAATAAAGAAGGAGAGATTGAAGAGAAAGAGGAAGGGGCAGAGAAGTGGAAGCATGAGATAAAAAAGACAGAGCTGGGGGGAGAAGAAGAGAAAAGCAAACCTGCTGGTTTCTACAAGCTGGCTTCGGAAAAAGCTGCCTTTGTACGAAGGGATGCCGCCAATTCTCTAGGGGCTTTCTTTCCTGGAAAAGGAGAAGAAAGAGAAGCAAAGGGTGAAATAGAGGCGAGAGGAAGAAGGGAGATCGAAAGTAAGCAGGGCAGGGAAACAGAAACTAGAGAGCCTGCTTTTAACCTTCTGAAACTGACGGGAGACAGAGATAGATATGTACGAAAAGATGCAGCAGAGTCCTTTGCCAGAGCATACCCTTACCTGCCAGACAAAAAAGAAGTGATTGAAAAGTTGTTAAGCCTTATCCAGGACCCGGACCCGCAGATGCGCAGAGGGGCTATCGAATCTCTGCTGGCTATTTATTCCCGGAAGGCGGGCGGGGTGCAGGATATCTGGAGCGAACTTCTTAAAATGTCAGGGGATAGAGACACAGATGTTAGAAAGAGGGCCACAGAGCTGATTTCTCATGTCTTCCCAGAGGTTGAAGAAAAGTCCGGAGTTTTTTTTGACCTTGTCAAACTCAGTGAAAGTCAGGACTCCCAGCTCCGGAAAAGAGCAGCAGAGCTTCTCCCCGTTGCATTTATATACACAGATAACAAGCAGAGGGCATGGAACGATCTTTTGCGGCTAAGCTCCGTTGAAGACCGGGAAGTCCGGAAAGGGGCAGTACTTGCCATTGCTTCCGGATTTGCAGATGTTCCGGACAAAGGGAGAGTCTGGAGTGATCTAATAAGGCTTTCAAATCATAGCGACAGTTTCGTGCAGAGAGCTGCAACTCGAGCACTTGGGCCTGCTTTCTTCCATGTGCCTGATAAAACCCGAGCCTGGAGAGACCTGCAGGCTCTTATCGATAGTCCCTATGTCTATGTCCGCAGATATGCTCTCCGTTCCCTTGGGAGAGCTTCCCTCTGGAGAGCACTCAGGGCGGAAAACGAAGCTGCTTATCTTTTCGGGTTCAAGGAAGCTGTCAAATACTTTAAAGAAGCTGCTGAAACTCTTGTTGATACGTCCCTTCCCGAGCTCTATTCCCCATTTTACGAGAGCCTTCTGCGAATACTTTTTAGCGATAGCCCGGAGAGAACTGCAAGTCTCGAAAGTGGGAGGTATTTCTCAAAGGCGGTTCATGAGATAAGGGATCTGGAAGAAAATCAGGAGCTTCTGGAAATTCTGGAAGAGCTTGCAGGGCTTCTTCAAGCTGCAGGAAATCTGACTCCCGGAGACCTGCTAGCCCAGAAAAAACTGCTTGAGAAATGTATAGCGGTTTTTGACAGGGCTTCAGGGATGCTGGATGCTCTGGAAGAAGACTTTATTCTTGTACAGAAGTCCATGAAAAAAGAGTATCCCAGGATTGGAAATGTAGTTCTGGAACAGAAGCTGAAAGAAACTCTTTCCGGAATCCGGTATCGAGCAAGGACAGCCTGCCTTCAGGCAAAGGGTACTCCCACGGAAAAGATTACATGTATGGTAAGCCAAAAGGTCAGAGAATGGGGTTTCCAGGATATTGATAAAGACCGAAAAGAGCTGTACAGGCAGCTTGATTCTCTGCTCAACGTCCTCAGGGCTCAGGTTCCCTATCTGCCTGAAAACCAGTATTTTTTTGAAAAACTTGAAGACATCCGACAGGAACAGGACCTGCTCGAACGCTACAGGCGCATGGGCAGACTGATTGGCCTGATCCCCGGAGTCAGGATGCCAAAAACTTCGGGCAGATGAAATCTTCTCTCTGGAATTCAAAGGAAAGGTCTTTTCCCCGGAATTTATATCCTATCCTGCCAATCCCTGTACATGTACGAAGCAGGCATTGAAATGACCGACGGGGACTTTGAATTTGCAAAGTCTCCTCTTTCAAAAAAATTCATTCGCCTCGTATTCGAAAAGTATCAGCTGGACTACATCGCCTATTTCGGGGAGGATATGTTCTATGTCGCAGGGCAAAACTCCCAGCCTCTTACTCCATTATATCCCAATGCCAGATATCCCGAGGATATCGAACTTGTTTTGGATTTCATGGCACGTGAGAGGATCCGGAGGATAAAATACGAGAATGGAATCCTTTTTCGGTCTGCAGTCCCGGAACTGCGTGATTCGGGGAATAATAGCTAAAAATAAATGTGACGGGGAATAATAGCTCAAAGTAAATATGAAAAACATTGATCTTAAAAAGAAACTTGGATTCCTCTGTCTAAGGTTCGGAGATGGCTCTGTTTACACAGAAACCCGATTGTTTTTTTCTTTTTGTTCTGGTTATTTATAGTTTTATTGCAATAATTTACATCACAAAGTTTCTCTTTATTGTTAGGAGGGGTATTGAATGATACATTTATGGGAATATGATTCTCGCAGGATTCATGGTGTGCATATGCCACAAATGATGAACGACCTTGAAAAAATCGGGAACGAAGGCTGGGAATTGATTCTGATTAAAGATGATATTGATGATGAAGGAACAGTAACTGCAATTTTCAAACGGCAGAAGGCAGAGGTCATATCTCTGTAACTAAATTCTCTTTTTAATACTTTATTAATAATTTTAAAATACTCTACCTTTTTGTTTTTAATTTTTGTTTTTTCCAACCAAGTTTTCGTTCACGAATTTGATCTGGTCACTATTTCTCTCAACTATTCCTCTCACTATTCCTCTCAAAATATACTCCAATGTACTTAAGCAAACAAATTTAATTTTTCCATAGAGATAAGTTTATTTATATTGATGGTAAGTTATTTATCTACTTCCTCAATATCTTATTATATGAAAAATTATGACCCTGTTAAGGTTCTCTATGCAGTTATAATTACACTGGTGTCTTTATATACATTATATATCACCTCCGCTTTTTTTTATGTCCTTATTCTCAGCGCTCTTTTTGCTTACATTATTCATCCTGTGTACTTCTTTTGCATCAGGTTCGTAAAGAACAAGCAGATCTGTGCCCTGATCCCGCTTGGTGCAATCTTTCTTATCACAGTGGCCTCCGGTGTTATGATAGTGAAGGCTTTGATGAATGAAATTTCAAGAATTCTGGAAATTCCCAATACCTTTAACGGGTTTGCAAATATGGATCTAAGGCGGATAGTAGGGCTTTTTGAGCCTCTGATCCAGACCCATCCCGGAAAACTGACTGAAAGCATCGGCGCATACTTAAATTCCCTGGTCACGGATTATGTACCCCAAATTCAGAGTAACATCTTCCAGATCTCAACCGTCCTTTCTATCCTGATTATAGAGCTGATAGTAATCGTTGTCCTGACCTATTACCTGCTTGTAGAAAGCGAAACTATTGCAACCGAACTTCCAAATCTCTTTCCGGACAGGAAAGTGGGGGTCATATTTCTCGGGGAGCTCAATCACATTTACCATAACCTCTTCATAGTTTATTTCCTGACCTGTCTCATGACCGGTATAATCGGGGGAATCCTTTACTGGGCCCTCGGAGTGCCCTATTCTCTAATCTGGGGAATTCTAACTTTCATAATGGCTCTCCTGCCGGTTGTAGGTGCAGGCACGGTCTACGGTCTCCTTGCCCTTTACTATGTCCTCATAGAGGACTTTTTTACGGCAGGAGCTTTGATTTTCCTGGGAATCATCTTCCTGAGCATTATCCCTGACTTTATCATGAGACCAAGGTTTGCCAGAAACAGGGCTGCCATCCATCCGGCAATTACTCTTGTTGCCTTTGCAGCTCCGGTCTTTGTTCTCGGCCCGATAGGGGTTATTATAGGCCCTCTCACATACGGATTTTTGCTTGCAGCCATCAGAACCAGAAAAATACTCGGAACTTCCTCTGTCCAGACAGGGAGTTCAGCTGCAGGTTCACCTGATGATTTGGCAGGGAGCCCGATAGAAAAATCAGCTGAGTCGCCGGTTGGAAGGTCCGTTGAAAGGCCAGTTCAGGCTTCCGGGGAACGTTCCCGGTCCGGAAATTAAGCTCTGGATGGACAAAAGAGATAGCTATAAGGATTCTGGAAAGATAAGCCCGTATCTTTCCAGTTTTTTCAAAATAATAAAGGAAGCTTGAATTCTCAAAAAGGTGTTGAATAATAAGAAAACTTCTGAATAATCGAAAAGGTCCTGCTAATAAAGGTATAAATAATCAAAATAGTATCCTGTTTATAAAGGTACAAATAAGCAAAAAGTCCTGAATTACTATTTTTTTGAAGAAAAGATTGCGTTCCCACCTGAATCCTGAAAGTTCCGAATATTATAAGAGATGCTATTTATTTGGGAAGATTTTTGGGGTACTTGACTCATAGGCAGTGAGTTTTATACTATCTCTTTAATTGTGGGGTAGTTTTTTTCGGAGTAGATATTGAAGTAGGTTTGAATAGGTGTTTGCTGGTTTGGCGTTATGGTGAGAACGCAATTTATACTATGCACTAACTGTATTTAATATTTTCAACAACTAATATAAGTATATCCGTGTATCTATTGGTTTATTGATATAACATTATATTACAGGTATAATCACGGAATTTGTATAACTCGTGTGTGGACTCCTCCACTTTAAAAAACAATTTATAGAAATATATATATATTTATCTTTTTAAAAAAAAAGATATTACTTAATATAATTATTGACTAATATATTGATTTTTAATGAATTTTAGTTTTAGTATCGTTTAGAAATCTGAGGAGGAAGAGGTATAACAAAACGTAATTTCATTAGCGGGAATATTATTCTTTGACCCCTTCTCTGGACTCCGGATGCTTGCAACCTCTGGGTTTTCCCTCCAATATTCTTTCAATTTATTATTGCCGTAATGTGAACACACTGCAGTTCGGCTTTGTTTTTTTCCTGTTCGGCGTCCCCTTCTTTTAACCTGATAAATTTATCCGCCTCATTAAATGCTACTCCTCGCTAACCGTTACAACTGCTGTCCGTAAACTGTTGTCTGTAAGTGGATAGGCCCGGTTTTCATTCAATTTCACTCAAAATCTTTTTAGACTTCAACAGAGGGGGTTCAAATGGAGAGATTAAACGAATTTTTAAAACAGCTGTTCCGTATTCCTTAAGAACATAAAAAATATAAGAATCAGGTGCCGGTTAAATAAAAATGGATATATGCATTGAATTTTATTAGAATGAGCACTCTGGACTGTTTGTAAACATCGAGGTCTTGTGAAAGGAGTACGAAAAGGGACGTGAAAAAATTTTAAAAATCGGTTTTGTTTTTAAAATGAGTTTGCGTTCCCATCTGAAAATATCTGGAAGTTCCGAACGGTACTAAGAGATTTTTTTTGTTTGGGAAGATGTTTGAGGTATTTGAGTTTTGGGTTGAGAGCTTTGTATTCGTCTCTTTATTGTGGAGTAGGTTTTGAAGTAGGTTTTGAAGTAGGTGTTTGTGGGGTGTTTGATGAGAACGCAATTTATACTATGCATCTCTCATATATAATATTTTTAATACTTAATGTTATTTTATTGCTTTATTCTTTAGCCCACATTCCTAATTTTAGTTAATTGGTTTAATGTTATATCATAAAACTAATATCTCTTCATATCCGATATAATTTTTCCCAAACACACAGTGTCTCTTATTATTGTTTGTCGCTAATTACTGTTATCGGTTTTTTCTCCATTGTTGTTTGTTTACTCACATTTCCGATAGTAGAAGCAAAATATTCATCGCTCCACAATGTGTTAGAGTCAGCAAGTAGAAAAATGGAACTCAACTTGGGATGTTTCTGGATTTGACTGTACTTTTGGCATGTTCATTTCCCTTACACCAGATTTTTTAGAGGCTCTAAAGAGCCTCAGTCATTAGGATACAGACAAACATAGTGTTTAGTTATCTCACCATTTTTGTTTTCCTCGTACTGGAGGGTATAGAGCCATCCTTTCCAGACGATTTCATCTTCAAAAGTGAGATTTGGTTTCCATTCCTTTGGTACTATCCCGGTTGCTACAAAGGAATCAATACTATGAAGTATTTTTGTTACTCCATCCTCTTTCATCGTCTTAGTTGGTGCACTTCTACACGCTGGATCGATCTCACTAATATCTATTTCACCCATTGTCAGTCACACTCCTTTATCGCAGGGTTTCTATGACCCTATAAAAACTCTACATCCCATCCATATATAAGCTTCTGAGGACCATCAAACAAGTTTAGAGCGTAATTTACTGCCGGATCCAGAGAATATTTTCGCGGCTGCAGAAAGGATAAAAAAGAAGATGAATGGGAACAAAAGTTCCCTGATTTTGATTTTACGGAGCCCATTTAAGTAGCTCCCTCGTTATTCAAGCTCCAACAATTACTTCAGGTATACATTTCCATCATGAGAAGGTGATATCTTGGGAAGAAGGGATCTAACCTTCTGAACGCCGAACCCGAACTCTCTGGCATGCCGCGTAGTTCGATCTGCCTGCGAAGTACAGGTTTTTCCGCTTATAATGTTGTGGGAGCAAAGCCCGAAGATGAAGACTGGCACAGGTGAGGAAAGTCCCCACTGTGTCGTTATTTGTTCCTGCGAATAAGAAAATACGCCAAAAAGGTATAGTTCCAGATTTTGATGAATTTGTACTTTAATGACAACTCAAAGTCCTGAAAAAACAGAAGAACAAACAGACAATAAATTTAAGCTCTTCTAAAGCATGGACGATAAATTTGATCATATTAACAGTTTGTATAATTGTCAGTTCTAGTAAAGTTAGGTTAATAACTGTTTTCGAACTGGTTGAGCCCCACTTTTCAGTATCTGGAGAAACTAGAGATAGAGATTAAAGATAGAGATCGCAGGGAAATTCGAAAAATTCGGAAGCTATGAGCAGGATCCGTTTTGGACCTGCATATGGCAAGAAACATTAGAAAATAAAGAAATAATCAATAATTTATATAATACTTGATATATAACACATAGTAAAGATTGCTCTTCTTACCTGAGTGGGGGCGTATTGAAGAGTCGGGAAACTTCAGAATTAATTTTGGACAAAAATTCAGACTTAAGCCGGAAAAAATTCGTGCTTCAGTTATGACAAAGCTTTGGAATTAAGCTGGACAGGACTCCATACTTAAGCCTGACATATCTTCGATACCTGTAATTTTTATCGGGTAGCCAACAGCATCAGGTTTGAGATTCAAAGCAACTCTGGAGGCAAATATATGGAACGGGCAGATACAGAATACCGTGTCGTGGAGTATGAGGTACTGCAGATCCCCTGGTGGCTGGTTGTTTTTGAAGGGATTATTTCCGTCATCATTGGTTTATTTCTTTTATTCTCACCTGTAGCAACAACCATAACACTGGTTCAGATACTCGGAATCTTCTGGTTTCTGGGAGGAGTTATTTCAATCATTTCACTGCTGGTAGACAGAGAGGACATGGGCTGGAAACTGCTTTCCGGTGTCATGGGTATTCTTATCGGAATTCTGGTATTTGTGTACCCGTACAGTCCTTTCGTAATTCTGGCACTTTTCGTAGTCATACTGGGGATCCTGAGTATTGTATATGGGGCAATCAAACTTTTCTGGGCCCTCAAAGGAAGAGGAATAGGAATGGCGATCCTCGGGGTCCTGACAATCGTCATCGGGATACTCCTGCTGGTTAACCCCCTGGCAGGTGCCGTTGTCCTGCCCTGGATATATGGGATTTCCCTTGTTATAGGCGGGATTGCAGCACTGATTGGCGGGTTTAGAATGAAGTCCGGGAAAAATAATCCATATGCAGGATAAGGATTCCAGAAACAGAAAAACTGAAGCTTGAAAAATATTCTCGCCATAGAGATACATTTAAAGGGTAAAGAAGGATGAAAAGCAAGATTCAATTAGGGATAGCAGGGATAACTGCAATCTGCGGGATTTTTTCCGGAACTTGCAATTTATTTCATCCTCATACCAGTAATTTCGGTTGCCGGGTTTACTGTTGTTTATTCATATTTTGAATACCAGAAGGAACTTAAAGAAAATGAAATGTAACAAAATAGTGAGTGGAGAAAGGGAAAAAGCTGAAAAAGAGAGCCAGGATAAATTGAAATTCGGAATCAAAACTTAAAAAATAAGGTTTAAAGATTCCTGTATTTTTCATTACCGAGAATCAATTTAACCGGTTTCTGGCGCCTTTTTTATCAGTACGTTTATCTAACATGCTCACATTTTGTCATATTGATCGTTATGACTGAAGAGACAATTAAAAACTTAGACAAAACAGTCGAAAACGGAGATACTATTTCCGTTGATTATGTTGGAAAACTGGAGGATGGTACAGTTTTCGACACCTCGGAAAAAGAAGCAGCCAATGAGGCAGGGATATACAACGAGATGAGAGACTACAAACCTCTGACATTCACCGTGGGAGCGGGGCAGATGATTAAAGGCTTTGATGAGGGCGTGGTCGGGATGAAAGTAGGGGAAGAAAAAACTCTTGAAATCCCGCCAGAGGAAGCATACGGAGAATACATGGAAGAGTTTGTAAGGGAACTCCCACGAAATGCTGTCAATTTTACCCCCGAAATCGGGATGCAACTTGCTACGGAAAACGGGCTTCGAGGCAAGATCACTGAAGTAGGTAAGGAAAACTTCATAGTGGACTTCAACCATGAGCTTGCTGGCAAGACTCTTATATTCAAAATAAAAGTCGTATCATTGGAGGCATAAGAAATGAGGGCAGGGAGGGGGGAAACTTTAATAATATGCATTCTGCTCCTCGGAAGCATCCTTTTCGTAAGCGGATGCGCGGACAGTGGAAACGAAAATGTTGTGGAAACCGGAAATATCGTTCAAGTGGACTACACCGGAAAGCTTGAAAACGGTACTGTATTTGATACTTCTGTAGAAGAAACAGCAAAAGAGGCGGGCATATACACAGAAAATAGAAACTATGTCCCCTTAACCTTTACAGTAGGTGCGGGCCAGGTTATCGAGGGTTTTGATAATGCAGTAATCGGGATGAAAGTAGGAGAAGAAAAAACCGTTACCATCCCCCCTGAAGAAGCGTACGGGGAGTACAACGAAACTCTGGTCCTGGCAGTCCCTCTTGATGGGCTGGGGCTTTCGGAACCGCCTGAAATAGGGCAGACATTCCCAAGCCCATATGGTCAGTTTAAAGTTATTGATGTAAATGAGACACATGCTACCCTGGATTTCAACCACCAACTAGCAGGCAAGACTCTTGTATTCGATATAAAGATTATCTCAATACAGTGAAGTTTGAGGAAGTTAAACCGGCTTAAAACCCGGTTTATATATCATTAAAAAGAAGCAGCAAAAAAAACAGCCCACCGGCAGCCGGGAAAAGACTCAGGACTACCGGAAGAACGTTAAAGAAAAAGAATAACAGGAGAAGGAACAATGGAGAACTCTCGTACCGTGGAAAAGGGAGATTATCTCCTTATCGATTACACAGGAAAACTTGATGACGGAACAGTTTTCGATACCACCTTAAAAGAGAAAGCTCTTGAAGCCGGAATCCACAGTGAGGAAAAGGAATACAGGCCTTTCTTTTTCAGGGCGGATGCCCGGCAGGTGATAAAAGGTATCGATGCCGGGGTTCTTGGGATGCGCGAAGGAGAAGAAAAAACTCTTAAAATCGCACCTGAAGAGGCTTACGGAGAATATAAGGATTATCTGGTTCAGAAAATTCCTCTTGCAAGGCTTGAACTCAAGGAGCCTCCGGAAGCGGGAAAAAAAATAATAACTCCCGGAGGGAGGGAAGTCAAAGTACTTGATTCAACGGAAACTTACGCGCTCCTTGACTTCAATCATGAGCTTGCAAGCAAAACCCTGACCCTGGAAATAAAACTTGTTTCCATTGTTACCCAACCTTCAAACTTAACCTGATCCTTTGAACTTAACCGGTCCTTTGAACTTAACCTGATCCTTTGAACTTAACCAGTCCTTTGAACTTAACCGGAGATAAATTAATCTTTAATGAAATTCATTAAAAGTTAATTTCAGGAACCAAAATTTGAAGGAGTTGGGAATGGAAAAGGAAGAGAAAGTCGTGGTAGTGCTGCTTGTAATGGCATTTTTCTCGCTTTCGACAGCATACCTGTTCTTCGGACAGGAAACGGCAGGGGCTGGGCAGGCTTCAGGAGGAAAAGCCCTGCAGTACACCCACGAGTCCGGAGTCGGGGAAAAAGTTTATCTTGAAGCAGAAGTCCTGAGCAAAAGAATTACTTATACAGGAGATCACCTGCTTCTGGAAGTGGACTTTGACTCCGAGGTTCTGAGCGTGTTTATTCCGAATACAGTGGGGGCTGAAGCCCTGAACGACCTGATCAATGAGGGGGACATCATCAGCATAACAGGTATCATCTCCGAGTATGAGGGAGAGAAAGAGATAAAAGTGGAAAGAAAAGAAGATGTTACCCTCAAATAAAGTAGAAAAGCGAGAGGATATTAACCTGAAACAAAAGTAGAAGACAGGAAATATTATTCAGGAATAACCGTTATCAATAAGCTTTGAAAGCGGAAGAACAGATCGTTAACCATATATCTATGAATAACATTTGGGAAAATATGAAAGCATGTATCATGTGCGGAGGCGCAGGAACAAGGCTCAGGCCGCTGACCTTCAAGCACCCGAAACCGAGTATACCGATCCTCAATAAACCATCAGTCCGGCACCTGATAGAGCACCTTTCAAGGGAAGGGTTCAATGAAATAGTCATGACCCTCGGATATATGGGAGAACGCATAGAAGAACAGCTTGGAGACGGGCATATGTTTGGGGTACACATCAATTACGTGTATGAGAAAGAGAAGCTGGGGACAGCTGGCGGGGTAAAAAATGCTGAAGAGTACCTGAAAAACGAGCCTTTCATCGTGCTTGGGGGAGACCATGTCCTTAACCTCGACCTGAGGGAAATGTACCGCTTCCATGAAGCAAACGAAGCCCTGATAACTATAGGCCTCCTTTCCATTGACGACCCGAGGGAATTCGGGATTGCCGATATGGATATAAACAACCGGATCCACCGCTTTCTGGAAAAACCCAAATCCGGACAGATTTTCAGCAATCTTGCAAGCACAGGCATTTACATCTGTGACCCTGAAATCTTCAACTGGATCCCTGAAAATAAAAAGTATGATTTTGCAAAAGACCTTTTCCCTGCCCTGTTAGCAGCAGATAAGAGAATTAACGGCATGCTTGTCCGGGGAAAATGGACTGATGTAGGGAGTTCGGCGGCTTACAGGCAGGCCCAGCGCTGGATGCTTGACGCTCTTCCCGGAACCACAATCGAAGGAAACTTCACAACAAGGAACGCAAGAATACGAGGCCCCCTGTCCATAGGAAACAATGTATCAATAGGTTCGAATTCTTCACTCGTCGGGCCCATTGTCATAGGGGAAAACACCGTCATCGGCGATAACGTCCTTATCGGGCCTTACAGTGTGATAGGAGCAAACTGCACTATTGAAAATAATTCAAAGATTCTCTCTTCTTACCTTTTTGATGGAGTATCCATAGGTAAAAACTCCAACATCTCCGGAGCCGTAGTTGCAGATGAAACCTCTGTAGGAGAAGAGTGCAACCTTGAGAACGGGACAGTAATCGGACATGAAGTCGTGATAGGGAACAATTCGACCGTACATTCGGGAGTAAAAATTTGGCCTGAAGTCGTGATTGAAAAGAATTCCAGTATAAAAGAAATTGTCGTCAACCCGGCCTATGATACTACGAATGAAGGCTCCTGAAAAGGGTTAAAAAAGCTTTACCCGCATGAAATAGCGAAGAACCAGAAATCTGCATATGGAATAAATCTGCATATGGAATATTAGATCGAAACTCGTATTCCGGGTCAATCGCATAACTCCCTGTCAGAATGGATGTTCCGGATTCTTCCGGACTCAAATAAAAGAAATTCGTGACCTGGAAATACGAGTTTCCTATAAAAATTAAGTTTTCAACGCCAATCCGAATTTTCAATGAGGTCTGAATTTTTGCTTTTTCTATTCTTATGGATTCTCCGGCTTAATGGGTTCTAAGCCTTTATTGCTCCCAACAGGGTTTTTGTCCGGACATCATCTCAAAGCCATTTAATAAGTACATATCTGTTAAGAATAAGTAAAGATCTTATAAGGGCTGGAAGACTCTTAAAAAGATGTTCAAAAATGCAAAAACAGTTTAATCCGACCTAACAAACTTTTCTTGTGCCGTTCATTATATATTGGATAAAGAGGTTTCCTTAAATATAATAAACACACCCAGTAAATAAAAAAATTCAGAGATTTAAATGACCATGTATAAAAAATGGCTCCTTGGGTCGCTGGTAATTAGCGCAGTATCAATTGCTCTGGTTACATATCTGACTTTTGACTCGGAGACCGTTGAAGCTCTGAAAAGGATCAGGCCGGAGTACATTCTGGCAGCTGCCCTTCTCCACATCTTTTCATACTTAATCTGGGGGCTGCGGACCCGGGTTCTCTGTAAAGCCCTGGGGCACAGGATAGGTGTCCTGAAGGTGACAGAGATAGTCATTTCAAGCACTTTTGTAGCAGGAATTACCCCTTCTTCTGCAGGCGGCGAGTTTTTAAGGATCCACAGCCTGAACAGGAACAAAATTCCTCTGGGCAGAGCTACTGCAATAATTGTAGGAGAACGCCTGCTTGACGCCCTATTCATCTTTTCCTGCCTGCCTTTTGCCCTTTATATCCTTGGGGACATTGTTTCGAATTATGAATTTGATGCAGCTTTTTTAGCAGCAAATTCCCTGGTCTTTGTACTTCTCTTCTGTTTTGTTTATGGGGTCTGGAAACCCGAAAAAGTAAAATACTTAATGCGTAAGCTGACAGACCGGCTTGCCCCTTACATAGGTAAAAAAACAGATGCTGCAGTTTTACACCTTCTGGAACAGATCGACAGGGAAATAGACTATTTTCATGACAGTGTCCGGATCTTTATTTCGGAAGGAAAAAAAGGGCTGCTCTGGGGAATCCTCTATACCTTTATCTTCTGGATCGTAGACTTTTCACTGCTCATCCTGATCCTTATGGGCCTTTCGAGAACTCCTTCGATCATCACCGCCTTTGCAGCCCAGGTACTTCTGGCTGTTATAATGGTAATACCCGCAACTCCCGGTGCAAGCGGAGTTGCCGAACTTGGAGCAGCATCCATCTTCTCTATTTTTGTAGATTCTTCCATTCTGGGAATTACCGTGCTTGCCTGGAGAGCCCTGACCTACCACCTGAACCTTATAGTAGGCGGGCTCATGAGCCTTAAAGTGATCAAGGACGCCGAAATTGTACAAAAATGGATAGGGGAGACTGCTGAACCCCAACACAGTGCCTGAACCAGTATAAATTTATATTTAATTCTCGCAAAAACTTATACTATGCCCTCCAGAGACGCCATCTTTGAAGTCCTCAGAAAAAGTGTACATCTGGTTTCAATCCTGATAGTACTGATCTACGAATTTTACGGGAAAGAGACGATCCTCTGGGTGCTCATGCTTTTCCTTGTAACCGTCCTCATCCTTGAATACTTCCGGCTCGAGCAAGGCATGAAAATTCCCTTTTTCTATATGATGTACAGGGAACACGAAGCCGATAGCTGCGGAGGGCATATCTACTTCGCCCTAGGCGCAATTGCAGCAATCTCCATCTTCAGCAAAGAAATCGCCTATGCCGCAGTCCTTATGACCACTTTCGGAGATCTGGCTGCAGCCCTGATAGGAAAATTCTACGGGAAAAAAAGAATTTTCAAACAGGTCTTTAAAAATGATAAATCCCTCGAAGGTTCAGCTTCCGAATTCATTATTGACCTGCTGATTGGACTATTTATAGTCGGAGATCCCTTTGTGGCTCTTATCATGGCTTTTTTTGCAACCCTTTCGGAAACCGCAGTAAACCAGATAGACGATAACCTCGTGATCCCGATTTTTTCCGGTTTTTTCGGGCAGGTGACCCTGTTTTTATTGATGTATATGTAATAAATCAAGAAAAGGTGCTCCGTCAATCGGCTGATCTGTCCCGGGACATAAAAAAGTATCTTTCAATATTCGCTGCGCCACAAAATATTCTAGCCAGCTGCCGGTTGGAGAAATGCCTTTATTGACCCCGGAAACCGTATTTAAAACCCGGAAAAATTTTGTTATTTGCTAGCTTTTATTCCTTCTTTGTTCTTTTCGTCTATTTGGGAAAGACCGCTCTCCTGCGTCGAGCGGGAACAAGAACGACACGATAAAGCGAGTAAGGTTTTACGGGTTAGAAGCCAGAGCTTAAGCCAGCAGCCGGCATTTGAGCTAAAAATGTCAACAAACTGAGGACGGGCAGACAGAAAAAGAGGCAATGAAGTAGGGACAATGAAGTTGAAAAATTAGCAGCAAAAAAAATAGAAGGATAAACGGAAACACGGGGAAAGAAGGGGGTAAGGTAACTAAAAAAGAAAAAAGTGGCAGGCCGAATCAGGCACCTGCCTCTTCTGTTCCGGTTTCACCCTGGGCCTGTTTAAGCTTTCTCATTTCCCTTATGCGTCTTACCAGGACTTCTCCGAGGTAAAGGAGAAGAGCTGCAAGAAGCACATAAACTTTCAGACTCACAGGCTCGGTTGCTTCCCTTTCGGAATTCTGCCTTGCGTCCTTCAGCAGAAAGGCTCTCGCCTCCTTTTCGGTATAAATTTCTCCCCCGGTGGAAAGGATCAGAGGTTTAATATCATTATTGAGCCCGACGTCACGGTACTCAAGCGGATAGTTTACCGCGAGCGGGTAGCCGGAAATATCATGAATCCCTATTTCATCCGGGTTTACACTTGCTTCATAAGTGTTCCTGCCCGTAAGGGCAAGATCAATCTGGGTTCCGTCCAGTTTGAGCTGAGGGATTCCTTCGTCGTACATTATCAGGGTGAGGTCGGAAGGGGTACCAAGCCATGTATCCAGAGCTTCAACGACAGCTCCTTCTTCTGCCTGTGGGTTTCCTATTGCCCAGTTAGCCATGCCTGAAATAAGTCTGCTGTTTGACCCGTTGTAAAGAGCAGAAGCCCAGCGAGTATTTCCGTCTCCGTTATCCGTGGAAAAAGCTGCAACGCGCCCGAGCCCGAAGCGCCAGGTGGTAAGCACAGGCTGCCCCGTAACCGTAATGACCAGGCGTTCAGCCCCGGCTTTTGGTGTAACCTGGTTATATCCTGTGATATTGGTGGTAAGGTTTACACTCTTTGTGATAAAGTGGTCGGGAGAGTACTCAAGAAGCATGTAGGTACCGGGGTCCTCCGGTTCCTCTCCTTCGTCCTCAGGAGTCGCAACCGTATCTTCAAACACGATATTTGCCCGCTCCTCCATATCGATATGCAGATAATTGTTTTGAAGTCCCAGCTCCTGCATCAGCTTCTCAGCATAAAGGGTTCTGGTCTGATCGGCCTGGGAAGGAGCAGAAGAGCGGATATGGACAAAGTACAGGTTTACGCCCATATCCTGCAGTTCTTTTGCGGCCTCCAGGCTTGCGTCATACGAGTCCTCAATCCCTCCGTCAGAGATAATAATAGCATCAAGCTCACCGTCTTCGCCTTCCAGCATCTCCTTTGTGACAGCAAGCCCCTGGTCCAGAGAGGTTTCTGACTCTTCGCTGGGGATCAGCTGCTCGATTTTATCTTCCAGAAGGGCAAGGTTCTGCGGGAGCCCCATGTACAAAAACCCTTCCGAAACATCATATCCAACACTTCCGAATGCGATTATTCCAACATTTGCATCTTTCAGGTTATCATTCCTGAGGATAAAGATGGCATTTGACAGGATATCTCCCAGAGTACCGTGAGCAGCCGTGCTTGGAGAGATATCAAGAACCAGGACCAGCTTTCTTCCTCCTTTAAATTCTGAGGGTTTTGAAACTACAGGCAGGACATCTTCCAGGGAAGAATTAAGGTATTTTCCATAGTTATAGGCCTTATCTCCTCCGACGACAATAAGCCCTCCCCCGTTGCTGACATAATTTTTGATTTCCTTCATCTCAGCCTCGGAAAAATTGCCTATGATCTGGTCGTCAAGCACAAGCGCCTTGCTGTCCGTAATATTCCCTGCTCCGGGATAGTCATTTACAACCGAAACCTCGTAGAGGTTTCTCAGGATACTGGCGAGAGGAGAACTGGAGTCCGCGGTAACAAGTGTGATTTTTGGCTTGGGGATTACGTAAAAAGACTTGTAAAATTCGTTATTTGATTTATTGAAGTCCTCGCCGGACGGAGTGATCTTTACACTCAGATTGTGGGCTCCGAGCGTGGTAAATGTTTGGTTAATTAGAATGGTATTATTCCGAGTATCCTGCGAAAACCGCTCGGGTGTGACTATTCCATCCACAGAAACTTCAAGTAAATAGCTGACACTCTGTTCCGAAGCCTGGCGGACGACGATCTCAAACTCGTTCTGGTTGTCCACGACCACGGTCTTGTCCCCGAGCACCTCGACGCTGAGATCGTTTGTCTCAAGCTCGGGCTGGACAAGATAGACTGGAGTATCAGCGTCCCTTGCAAACCTCAGGGCTTCCTCAAGGTCCTTTCCGTCGTTATTGTTCCCATCGGTAACAAGCACGATCTGGTTGCCAAGCCCGGAATACTGGACCACGGCATCCCCGAGTGAGGTCTTCTCTCCGGTCAGCTGCACGAGAGTGGTAGGAGTATCGGCAGTAAGGGCTTCATACAGCCCGGTCCCCGTATCTTCGGGGAAAAGGTTCATACTTTCGGTCCTGTCCAGAACAAGCACAAGTGAAGGGTCTTCCTCACTGATGGTCTGGGTAACCGTTGTATAGGGGGCAGCAAGAGCAAGGACAAGGAGGAAAGCAACAAGCATTCTCCATTCCACAAGTTTTGTTTTCGTCTTCCGCAGGAGATAAAAACCCGCAATAATCACGGGAATAATGAGGAGGAGCATCTCAGGACTCTCAAGGGCTACGTTCACAGTTCACCCCTCCCGCGGATGATCAGGATTTCAAGCAGCATAAGCAGGAACATGACTACTATAAGATAGTTGGTAATATCGTTTTTTGCAGTATAGGTATCAGACCGGACAAGCCTTGACCCGTCATTTTCAACTGCCTGGCTGATAAGTTCCGAGGCATCTACTGTAGTATTCGATTCCCGGTCATCATAGAGGTTGACTGCAATTTCCTTGTCCGAAATCCTGTATATCCCGACCTCGTCAAAGAGCAAACGGTTTGTTGTCAGGGTCTTTGAAGGCGTCTGGACTTCTTCGGTCTTTGCCAGGGAAGTCAGGGTTCCGGTTTCAAGGTTATATTCCGAAATATCCCCTATGCCTCCGAGCCATTCAACGAGTTTTATCCAGAACACAGGGTACTCAGGCAGGTTGTGGAAATTGTTCCAGGCCCCGTCCCCGAGCTCGTCGTTAAGCCCCATATAGAAGATAGTGCCTTTTCCTACCTGCCAGTAGCTGAGCATGGGAATCCCGTCTTCCGTAGCTACGAGAGTTGTGGAACCTGTTCTCTCAGTTGCGTTCAGGTATTTGCGGACCGAGATCTCATCGGTTTTCACGTCCTCCGTAATGCTGCTCTGAAGGACTTCTTCAACCTCGAGCCCGTCTTCTGCTACCTCAACTCCGAGAGGTTTTATAGGCAGGAGCTTAACAAGGTCGACCTCGGTTTTATTGGGTTCAAGGGCTTCACTTGCAATGAAAACCGCATTTCCCCCGTTTCGCACGTAATTTTCAATATTATCCACCGAACCGTTGGAAATCGGAGTTTCTTTCTGGGCGAGCACGACAAGCGTATAGTTGTCAAGAGAAGCCGGCACGGAATCCCGGATTTTCAGGTCACTGTTGGGGAGCAGGGAAAGCGCTGTTTTTGAAGGTAGTTTCCCATTATCCGTGACATAGAGGACCTGCTGCCCGGAGGTATCCGGAATTGAGATGTAAACCTTATTATCAACGGACAGGTCATCCTTAACGTTGAGACTGATCGTGGTAATTCCTGGGTTCAGGTTTGCCAGTGTGAACTGGTTCGTACCGCCTGCTGGAACAGAAAGAGTGAAAGACTTTGAAGTATTTCCCGAAATTCCTCTTCCTGTCTCTATTTCAACGTTTGAGCTTTCACCTTTATAGTTTTTGACCACACCAGTGTAGCTGTATTCCCCGTCTGTGGCTTCAATCCAGCCATTAATTATACCTATATTATCCGCAGGCTTTCCGACCTTTACGAAATTGACCTCAAGCCCGTAGGACTCCGCCAGGTTCTTGGAAGCTACGGGGTCGTCTCCGTTCCAGTTTGTAAAGTCCGAAATAACAATGATCCTGCCCCCCTCATCAGCGAGGAGACGCATACCTGTGGAAATGGCTGCAGAGAGGTCGGCAGTGCTAGCTCCCGGTTTAACTTTCCCGAGGATTTCTCCGGCAGCTGAAGCGCTTTCGCCCTCAAGGGCAAGCAGGGGAGTACTGGAAGCAAGGATTATGCTGTTCTTCTTGCTCACATAGCCTTCAGCAATTTCAACCGCATCTTCAAAACGTGACTCTACCTGCATACTTGCCGAAGTATCAAGGATGAGCACCGTATGCTCTCCGCTGAGGGGCTCGTTTGAGGTGTAATAATAGCCTGCAGCCCCGATGGAGAGCAAGATCAGCATAAGGAGCTGAATAAGGAAAAGGGGATCTCGCACGATTTTCGTAAGCGAAGCATAAACCCTTTTTCGTTCCCTTTCAAGCTTGAGGATAAACATCAGGGAGGGAATCGAAAGTACCGCTGGTTTTGGGCGGAGCATGTAAATGATTATAAGCGGAATGATACTCAGGAGGGCAGCAAGAGCAAGGGGGTTTTCAAAAGGCATTTATTAGCGTCTCCTTCTCCTGATCGTATAGTAAAAAGCATTAAAGATAGGGGTGTCGGTTGTGAAGGTGTAGAACTCGGCTCCGACCTTCATGCAGGTTTTTTTAATGCTTGCAGTGTGGTCGTCCAGTTTCTGAGTATAACGTTCCTTGAACTTTTCGCTGATATATGTCCTTATATCTTCCCCTGTTTCAAGGTCTACAAGCTTGCTGTTTCCCTGGAGAGGAAGTGCTTTTTCCGTGGGGTCAAGCACCTGTATAACGATGAGGTCGTGATCCGAGAGCCTGTACAGGGCTGTTTCTATTGCTTTTGGATCCTGCATGAAGTCGGAAATCAGGATTACAAGGGACCTTGACCTGATCACCTGGCTATACCTCATGACGGCTTCACTGATGGAAGTACCCCCGGATAGTTCAAGTGCGCTGAGCCGATCGATTGTCCGCATAAGGTTCTTCCTGCCTCTGCGGGGCCTATTGATATCAACTTCTTCCGTAAACGTGGATATGGCAAACCTGTCGTTATATTTGGTTACCAGGTAAGCAAAACCTGCAGCAAGCATGGCAGCATACTCAAACTTCGAAGTTCCCTTTTCGGGATAATCCATGCTTTTGCTGGCGTCCAGAAGGATATGGGTTGTAAGGGTCTTTTCTTCTTCAAACTGCCTCACATAGAGCTTTTCAGTCCTCGCATAAGCCTTCCAGTCAATATCCTTCAAAGCGTCGCTTGAGTCATACTCCCTGAACCCGATAGTATCGATTCCGTGCCCGCTTCGGGTTGACGGACGGTTTCCTGCATAGACTGTCGATACTCTCTTCCGGACCGAAAAGGTAAAGCGGTCAAGCTGCCTGAAAAAATCCGTTTCGATTTTTTGTTTTGTGCGAGTCATTCCTGATCTTCAACTGAAAAGCCCGGTTCTGCCGGACCTGAATAATCCCGGGGGCTTTGTACTTTGCAGGGGATTTTAACCTCATATTACATTTCACACATTCAATCCCTGGAACCTGCCGAGTTACAGGCCCTTAGGATTTCATTTATCAAATTTTATTTATTGAATGTATTTTTAGAATCTACTTGCCGAATCACTACCCGTTTCATTTGACTTTCTTTAGAATTTCCTCAATGGCTTCGTCCGGGGTCATCCCGCTTCTTTCGGCTTCAAAGGTAAGGATCAACCTGTGGCGGAGAACCGGGTAAGCCATGTAATCGATATCCTCTTTGCTCACGAAGTTCCTGCCCTGGATCAGAGCTCTTGCTTTTGCTGCAAGGATCATGCCGATAGATGCGCGGGGAGAAGCCCCGTACTCGATGCGTTCCTTATCCTTGCGGGTCATTGACACAATAGAAAGGACACGTTGCTGGAGTTCTTCGGAGATCGGAACCTGCCGGGTAAGCTTCTGTAAATCAAGAAGTGTAGACTTGTCCAGGCCCCTTGTGATCTGCGGAGTTTCGGACTTTGTATAACGATTTATAATCTCCATTTCCTCTTCAAATGAGGGATAGTCTACAAGGACCTTTAAGAGGAAGCGGTCCAGCTGAGCTTCGGGAAGAGGATATGTGCCTTCCATTTCTATGGGGTTCTGGGTAGCAAGGATAAAAAAGGGGCGGTCAAGCAGAAAAGTATCGTTTCCGACTGTTACCTGTTTTTCCTGCATGGCTTCGAGCAGAGCGGACTGGGTTTTGGGGGATGCACGGTTGATCTCATCTGCAAGCACGATGTTTGCAAAAACAGGCCCGGGTTCAAACCTGAATTCTTTTTTGTCGCCTTTCTCTTCAATCACGTTTGTTCCTGTGATGTCAGAGGGCATCAGGTCGGGGGTACACTGAATTCTGCTGAACTTCAGGTTCATCGCCTTTGCAATCGTGGAGATCATAAGGGTCTTTCCAAGCCCGGGGTTGCTTTCCACGAGGGCATGCCCTTCACAGAGGATTGAAATTATAATCTGTTCCACTACCCTGTTCTGGCCCACTATGACATTCCCTATTTCTTCAAAGAAACTTGTAAAAATCCTTCCCGTGTTCTGATAGGTCGTGCCGGCCTGCCCTGAATCGATATTATCCTCACTCATATTTGCTCCACCCTTTGAATCGCTGTTTTTCACGGGTTCCGATGCCCTTTCCTGCTAACATTATCCGTTTCTGCAACAGAATGTCATTCAAAACAGCTGTTGTTCCAAATATAGTCTGTAAGTCTAAATACAGCCCGTAATTAAATCCTGTAATTTCCAAAACTGCGCTCAATAACCTTCGGTTAAACCGAATGTGGTTAAGCCCGACTTAATATGAATATTTTACAATCTTGATATCAATTTTGATATAAATGTTTCATGATCTTAGTGTAAATTTTTCATATTATTCTTCTGCAAGTTGTTCAAAGTAAGTCTGAATTACACTCCTGTACCCTTCGGGCAGGTTCTCATAATAAGACTGGGAAGCAATGGCTTCCGGGTTGTAGAGATCCGACTGAATGAATGATGCGTTGTCTCTCTCTTCCCCTTCTTCCTGGTTCATAAAACCCTCCCCTGCGCCAGGAGGGATCTCCAAGTCCACTTCCGTGCCTTCAATTATGATAACAGCCGGCTCTCCAAATAGATCTTTATTGCTCTGTTGTTCTCCCGACGTCCCGCCGTTTTCCTCCAGGGAAACAAGGTCCGAACTACCCGGGAAGAGGATTTTATCGATCACTTCATCCATGTCGGTAGGACTTAAAGTTGTCTGATACCCGGTATGGGCGACATATACCAGAACCGCAACAGCAAACACGGTTAGCAGGACATCTTTTGCAAGCTTTTTCCTGTTAAGGAAAGCAGAAGACTGCACAGGCTTCGAATCAATTACGACGCTGCCTATAAGGTCGCGGACGATTATATTATCCATATCCCGGTTGTCATAGGCTGTCCTCATCCTCTCCCTGAGTACAGGATATTTTTCTTCAATCAGGGTAATGGCATCTTTCTTTTCAGCCCTGTAATACCTGACTGCCGTGAGAATAAGCGAGAGGGCAAAGGAAAGAACAATCAACCCCAGCGTCTCAAAGATAATTTCAGAACCAAGAATACTATATTTTGAACCGGTATAGGGCTCGAAGGCGGGAAACATTAAAAATATATCCCTCATGTTGAAGAGCACAAAAAGGGTATAGAGAACCAGAAACGTTGCAAGAAGGTCTGCAAAAACATAGAGTCCTCTGTATTTTTTCAGAACCGATTCGTGTTTGTTTATGATTTTTTCAAGCTCCAGAGCCATCCTGCTCCCTTCTGCAACCGGAGATCCCGGTTTAATTATTCATAAGAATGTTATATAAAGACGCACAAAGACAGATAAAGATACTATAGGGAGATATTATAGAAAGATACTATATAAAGGTACTATATAAAGGTACACGTTCCAGCTGCAAGTTCCTTCTATATGTTCCTTCTATATGTTCCTTCTTCAAGTTCCTTCTGTATAGTTATTTCCAAATATACCTTCTGTAAGTCCCTTCCACAAGTTCCTTCCGCAAGTATTTTCCGGAAATGTATTCATGTTAAAATTTATTTCAGAACCTGAAAATTCTTTTCTGAACATGGAAATCCTTTTCTGAACCCGAAAAACGATTTCCAAACCTGAAAAGTCCGGGTTATATGAAATCCCTGAAGGCCGGATAGGAACCCAGTACTTTTAAAGTATTGGCTTTTGACTTTGTACCTGCTTTTGATTTTATATCTTTTAGGGCATCTTTTATAAGTGCATCGCTTGTATGGCCTTCAAAGTCGATGTAGAAGTAGTAATCTCCAAGTTCCTTTTTGGAAGGCCTTGACTCGATTTTAGTAAGGTTGATCCCTCTCTTTGCAAAAGCTCCCAGAAGTTCGTACAATGCTCCGGGACGGTCTTTTTCCAGGTATACGATAAGAGATGTCTTGCAGGCCGACTGGTAAACCTTTTCCTTTGCGGTTTCGGGACGAGACTCAGGCTCTGCACCCCGGCAGGACTCAAGAGCCGATTCCCCTTCAACACCTGCAGCGCCCATAGTCTGCTCCGGTGAAATCTTATTCCCGGCACGGATAATAATAAAACGGGTGTGGTTTTCCTTTCTGTCCTGGATATTTGAGAGCAGGATTTTGAGCCCGTAACGATCTGCCGCCTCTGGGGATGCTATCGCAGCCATTTCCTCAAACTCCCCTGCCAGCCTTGCCGCATGGGAAGTGCTGCCCGTGCTCCGGAGTTCCGCTTCAGGAAAATGCCTTTTCAGGAAATGCCTGCACTGGGCAAGCCCCTGTGGGTGGGAGAGGATGACCCGGATCTTCTCAGGCCCGCCTTTGGAGAGCAAGCAGTGCTCGATTTTAACAACAATTTCCCCGATTATGACAGCCTCGTTTTCATGGAGTAGGTCGAGGGTGACTCCTACGGAACCTTCGATGGAGTTTTCTACAGGGATTACGGAGATGTCTGCATCTCCCTTAACTGCAGCCAGGAAAGCGTCCTCTATATCTGCAAAGTAACGAAACTCAGCGTCTTTCAAGCTATTTTTCTGAGCCCACAGCTTTGCAGCCCTTTCCGAATAAGAGCCTTCCGGCCCCATTACACCTATGATCATCTGAAGCTTAATTGGAGGGAAGGTAATAAAAAGTTTTGATGGCAGAGTTGCGGCTCTGCAGTGCGCTGTCCGGCTTGATAGGACTACCACTCTTGCTCCTACGGCTCTCCGGCAATTTAACATGTTACAGCTCTGTGTTCACAGAGTCTGGCTTAGCCTGATTGAATACATGGAAGGCCAGATAAAAGAAGTAAAAACCAGGATTTTGGCTCTCTGGGAAACGGTGAAAGATAAACATTACCTTCAGACAATTTCTGGAATTAGCGATTTAATGGCAGCTATGAGCTGGGCGGAACTTGGAGACGTGGAGAACTTTCAGCATCCAGACCAGATCGTCGCTTTTGCAGGATATGATCCAAAAGTAAATTGAGGAGAGGATATGAGAAAAAACGAAGAGGTGAAGGTTCACTTCATCCCCGACCTAAAGGAAGGGCATTCGTGACCCTCCGTGCTCCCATTGTAATAATCATCAACAGTTTGCTGCATGAAGACGACAAGACTAAACTTGGGGTTCACTCTGAAATGAGAATCAGAAAAATAGAAAAGAATCATATCAAGTATTTAGCGTAACACCGACAGGAAATATTCTTAAAATAATTGAAAAGCTATACTTTCTTGCTTCTTGGTACTTCTACAACAATATATTTTTCAAGACCGGGAGGCAAAATTCAGTACAAAAAGAGAGCTTTTGACGGCAAAAATGAACGAGGGATGGATCGAATTAAATTTTCCGGCATTACCTGAAGAAAAAACCGAACCCCCGGCAGAGCTGCGGGAAGCACTGGGGGTTAAAGCAAGCTATGTCGGGAAGAACATATTTTACCTGGTAGAAGTAGAATCCGAAGAAACAGTAAGAGCAATTAAACCGGATTTCCCGAAACTGCTGGAAGTCCCGGCAAGGGGAGTAATTATTACAGCGAAAGCCGGAGCCGAAGTCGGAGAATACGATTTCGTATCGAGGTTTTTCACACCGGAAATCGGAATATGGGGAGACTCTGCCACAGGGTCGGCTCACTGATGTCTGGGCCCTTACTGGCAAAAAAAGCTAAACAAGGACGAATTCATTGTTTATCAGGCTTCGGAACGCGGCGGGATTTATGACTATATAAACAATTGGCTGTTGTGGAACATATTGAGGAACATGCAAGGAATTAAAAGCAGAACAGGCTCTTGAATACATCAGAAACGGATATGCCAGTTTCCTCCAGATAGCGGACAGCTGGAACGGCGCTTACGGTAAATATAAATGAGATATGGAAATAAGATTCATGAAAGCGGATAGTATAAACCACTGGGATATTGTTGCTGAAAAATATAGTGCGGCAAACCATCAGGGAAAAAATTTTCATGCCCGGATATATTTGGCTGCTGTCAAGGAATTATTAGGCGATGTAGCCGGAAAACATGTCCTTGATGCAGGATGCGGAGACGGTTTTTTTTCGTCAGAACTTGCACGAAAGGGAGCAATAGTTACAGCTATCGACAATTCTTATATGATGTTAAATATAGCAAAGCGCAAGCACTTCCATAGTAATCTTCAGTATCATAAAATGGATTTGACAGGAAAATTAACTTTTGAAAATGAATTCTTTGATATTGTTGTGGCGAATATGCTGATGATGGATATTCCTGATATCGAATCATTTATTTTTGAAACAGCACGGGTACTGAAAAAACCCGGATATTTCATTTTCTCGATAACACACCCCTGTTTCTTTTTAAGTGACTGGGAAGAGGACGAAAACAATATAAAAATGTATAAAAAAATCGGGAACTACCTGGATGACAGAGTAGAAGAATTAAATTTTTGGGGTAAAACCCTACACTACCACAGACCTTTATCAAAATATATGGCTGCACTTGAAAAAGCCGGGATGTACGTGAGTTCTTTTAGAGAACCGGTTCCTCCAGAAGAATTAATAGAATTATATCCGGAACAGGAGTATCATTATAGAATTCCGTCATTTGTAGTTATCAGGGCAAAATCAATTTAAGAATAACTCACCGGGACCCGTATAAAAACGGTTTCAGTTCAAGGTTTCGGGTTTTGAAGTATTATTTTTTTTATTTTAGAGAATAAGTATGGACGTAAAGATGAGAGACATTGTAAGGGTTGTGCCTTACGATCCTGAGTGGAAAGCCGAATTTTTGAAAATAAAATCGATGATTTCTGACTGTGTTGGCGACCTTATAATTGGTGTCGAACATGTCGGAAGCACAGCGGTTGAAGGTCTTGCTTCAAAACCTATTATTGATATTGATGTGGTCAATAGACTATTTTATGTCATATCACAGTAGTGAAGTGAACGAGCATATAATTGAAAAAAAGTCTTGAAACCCAAAATTTTCAGGTTCAGATCTTCTTTACATTCATATTGATTGAAACTTCTGCGATATCGGCGCTATATTCGGCTACCCTGCGCAAGCTCTCCAGAATCATGCTAAGTGCAATATTACGTGGACTTCCGTCCCCTCGTGACTCCAGGGAAACTCCAAACTGAGAAACATTTTTTGCATTCACAACAATTTTGTTGATAGCCTGCAGGTCATCTTCTGCCATTGAGTCTATTGAACTTTCGAAAACATTTAGCGAGAGTCCGGCCATTTTAAAGATGGGATCGTCAGCACTTATTCCACCATCCATTTTTAAGACATTTGTAGCTATCTTGACCGCATGATCCCCTACGCGCTCGATACTTTTTATAATAAGCCTGTATCCCAGGCAATCTTTTGAACTTCTAATCCCTATTTTTTCGGCGAGTTCTACATCATCAAGTGAAGCTTTGAGCTGGCGGACAGCAAGAAGATAAAAGCGATCGACGTCATCATCTCTCTGGATCACGTCTTCTGCAATTTCCGTATTGTGGTTACGAAGAGCTGCCATGGAGTCCTCAAGCATTGAAAGGACAAGCCCATACATGTTTTTAATTACACGATTGAGGGGAAGGTCACTGTAGTTCAGGAGACACTGGAAGACAAGTTCATTCCTGGATTCTTCTACAAGTTCGAGTCCTATCAATTTTTGACGCACTGAGTCTTTGATAAACTTTCGGTCATAGGCACTGAAACCTTTGTTGGTAGTCAGTTTAAGAGAATCATAACCCGCAAGATAATGAGAAATAATAATTCTGAGGTTGTTTTCTGCGCTTTCGGTGTGGAGATAATCTATAGATGCCTTAAGGGCAGAGCGTTCCTTCGGAATCACACTTGAGGAAACCAGCAGGGTTTTGTTAGGCATGTCTGTTAGGGTAAGTGTATCTCCGGGTTTAAGCCCTATATCCCGGACCCATTTTATGGGAAGGGATACTATATAGGTAGAATTTCCGGTAAACTGAATTTTTCTTCTATCTTTGGTAATAAATAATCCTCCTGAAGGAGCTCTAATAACTTTAGCATGATCTATATAGACAAGGACTATATATAAGGTTAACTCTAATTGTTGTTTTAAATACCCAAAGTTCCTCGTTGTCTATAATCTTTTACGCCGGGAATTTCAAAATAAATCTGGAAGTAATGAATAATTAACGGACAGTTAACAAGTTAAATGAATATATGAGCGCAAATATGTATGAGATCTCAAGGGGTACCTTGGGATATAAATTTCAGATATGCGATCAGATTCACATTAAGCAACACCCTATAGTTTCAAGTAGTACTATATAGAATACCTCCAAAAAATATATATAAACCGGTGTCTACTAATTAAGTGAAGGTCAGATCCGTGGCCTCCACACAAAAATATTGGAATTAAGTGACTTGGTGAGTATAAAGTCTAAAAAGTCTAAAGCGCGAAAGCATAAATCCTTACATACTGTCTCTACAGGTTGTAGGTCTAGCTTCCCTGCAGCCTGAAATCTATTTTTTGATGCTTACTGTAGAACCTTGGATTCTGATATTGTAGAACTTCGGATTTTAATATAGTTCCACAGGTAAACCTGTACTTATGGCCCCTAATGGTTTTACAAATTCTTATTGTACAACTTTTCAAGAATAACCTTTAAAAACAGCTTACAAGAACAATCATAATGCTAATTTGTTATCATATGCGGTAGTGATTTAATGACATCAAATAAAAGATCAAATGAAAAGAAAAAAGTTCTCTTTCTGTGCACCCACAACTCAGCCAGGTCCCAGATGGCCGAAGGTCTTTTGAGGGCTATTTATGGAGAAAGATACGAGGCTTACAGTGCTGGCGTTAAAGCCACAAATGTTAATCCTCACGCTGTTCAGGTCATGAAGGAAATTGGCATCGATATCTCCGGTCAGTACTCTAAAACCCCCAAAGAATTTCAGGATACAATTTTTGACATGGCGGTCACGGTCTGCGATAGGGCTAAAGTGTCCTGCCCTATCTGTAGCACGAATCTGGAGCTTCCAACCGAAGCCCCCAAAGCAAGAGAAGTAATTCACAAAAGTTTTGAAGACCCTGCTGCAGCTGTGGGCTCAGAGGAAGAGCAACTCAAGGTATTCCGCCAGATAAGAGATGAAATAAAAGATTGGATTTCCCGGACATTTGGGAAATGATTCCTCATTAATTAGTTGATTTTTTTTGTGAAGCACCCATTATTGAAATATTGCTAAAAGATGCGAATAAAGTCCGATAAAAAAAGATTTTAGAAGAGATTACTGCAAAAACCAAGGCATTGATTGCCTGAACCCTCATGAAATTACTTTTATAAGAAAGCCCTTTTATATGAAAGAACTTTTGTGGTATGGAATAGACGTTCTCTATATATTTTGAATTGACATAAGTGACAACATATTTCTTTATAGTGGGTTCTTTCAGGCATAAAATATATTTCACTATAGTGAGTTCTGAAACCCTAATTTCTTCACCATCTATTCGTTGTTATTTGATTACCGGAAATTGTCAATTGATTATCGGAAAAGAGGCTTATTTATGGGAACAATCAGTGAGAAAATCTTTTCCCGGGCAGCGGGAAAAGAGGCAAAAGCTAACGATTTTGTGCTGGCAGATGTGGACTATGCAATGGCCCATGACGGCACATCGGTGCTTGCCGTAAATGCTTTTAAGGAAATGGAGATGGAAAAGGTCTGGGACCCTTCAAGGATCGTAGTCCCCTTTGACCACATCGCACCTGCGAATAATGAAACTTCAGCCATCCTGCAGAGAGAGATCAGGGAATGGGTAAAGGAGCAGGGAATCCCTAACTTCTACGAGGTCGGAGAAGGGATCTGTCACCAGGTCCTTCCGGAAAACGGCTTTGCTCTGCCCGGAAAGCTTGTTGTCGGGGCTGACTCGCATTCCTGCACTTACGGGGCTTTCGGGGCTTTTGCAACAGGGGTAGGAGCTACCGATATGGCTGAAATCTTTGCTTCGGGAAAACTCTGGTTTAAGGTCCCGGAAAGCTTCAGGATGACGGTTGAAGGGAGCCTTCGGAAAGGGGTCTATGCAAAAGACCTGACCCTTTACCTGATCGGAAAAACCGGAATTGCCGGAGCGACCTACAAAGCAGTTGAGTTTTACGGGCAGGCTATCAGCGAACTTACGGTTGCCGGCAGGATGACACTCTGCAATATGGCAATTGAGATGGGCGCAAAAACCGGGATTGTCCCTCCTGATGAAAAGACCTTTGAATTCCTGAAAAATAGGGCAGCTGCACCTTATGAGCCTGTCTATGCCGACCCTGACGCTGTTTATATGGAAGAGTTCGCCTACGATGCCGGGGATATCGAACCCCAGGTAGCCTGCCCGCATCAGGTGGATAATGTAAAGCCCGTGGGAGAGGTTGAAGGCACTCATGTAGACCAGGTATTTATCGGGACGTGCACGAACGGCAGGCTTGAAGACCTCGAGGTCGCAGCAGCAATCCTGAAAGGAAAAAAGGTTGCAGTAAGGACAATTGTGATCCCTGCATCCCGCACCACTCTCCTTGCAGCAATCGAAAACGGGACAATGGAAACCCTGCTTAGAGCCGGGGTAACTCTTGCAACCCCGGGCTGCGGGCCCTGCCTCGGTGCCCATCAGGGAGTGCTCGGGGAAGGCGAGGTCTGTGTTTCAACCGCAAACAGGAACTTCAGGGGCAGGATGGGAAAAGGAGGTTTTATTTATCTTGCATCTCCAGCAACCGCAGCAGCCTCGGCCCTGACAGGAGAAATAACCGATCCAAGGACAGTTTGAACCGACAGTCTTTTCTTTTTATATCTTTATTTCCTTTTTTATTTTCTTTTTCTTCCTCTTTATTTTTATTTTCCGGCTCTTTTTCCGTATTAACAATATGAAAATTCATCTTAAATCCAGCTAAAATTTATACCATGAATTCTATACTCTTGAATAGGAGGGAATTGCTATAACCGAAGAACTTAGCCATGATAATCTTTCCCATTTAATTGAACACTGGATCGAACATAACGACAGCCACATAAAGAGTTTTAAGGAATGGGCTCAGAAAGCCAAAAAAGATGGTTTTCTCGAAGCTTCCGAAGATATCCTTGAGGCTGCCAGCAAAGTTGAGGAAGCAAACGAGCTCCTTAGCAAAGCAAGAGAAGGGCTTTTCCATATTCACAGCCACGAATGACTGTTAATGGGTAAACGTCCATAACTTTTTCTTAATTATTTAGGTGCCGGGCCTGTGCTCGCCACTGTTTCTCTTTCATTTTTGTTTTTCGTCTGTTTTTCCTTACCTGTTTTATTTCCTCAAGATTTTACCCTTCATGTCCTGCCCGGACCAGCAGAGCCTTTACATTTTTCAAGTCGGTAACTAATTCTCCAACTTTCGTTTCTTCCAGATATTTGATAAAGCCCTGCCCTTCTTCAGGGTTCAGGTCTTCACTGTTCAGCAGCTCTTCAATCAGGTCATTTTCAAAAAGACTTTTTGAGGTGTTATTTTTGCTTTCTGGCTTTTTTTTGTCCCTGAAAATAGGGCTGGAATCCCCGCTGAAAATTATATTTTCATTCAATTTTGCCGCTGAGAAAGGATAAACATTTTTTATTTTTTCTTCCTTTTCCTGAAATGTCTTATCTTTACCTTGTTCTCCTGCTCTGTTTTCCTGGTTAGTTTCTTCTGTCTCACTTATTATGGCAGTTTCTTTAGTATTGTCTGTTTTCTCTATAATATCTCCGGATTTTTTATCTTCAAGTTTTTTATATTCAGGTTTCTCGACTATTCCTTTGACCACTATTTCCAGTCCCCCGGCTTTTACCTCTGAAACTCCGGGCTCTACCGCATGAACAGAATCATTATTAACTTCATGAAGCCTGGACATTTTTACAGATACTTTCCTGGGAAGCGGGGGAAAAATCTCTTCCCGCCAGGGGAATTCTGATGTTTCTTCTATATTTTCAGTCCCTAATTTTCGGACCCTTTCAATACGGGCTTCGATCTCCTTTTTCTCTTCCAAAAGTTTTTTGATTTTTTTCTTAACTTCTTCTCTACTTTTTGTCAAATCCTCCATATCCTCGATATTTACATCAGCTGTTTTAGGCTTGAGTATTAAATCCTTCAATTCTCTCGCTTTCAGATCCTTTAATCCGCTGTCCCTTAGTTCTTTTAACCCCTTAACTCCCAGTTCCTTTAAACTGTTCATCCAATTACCTCCAACAAGGTTTGATTTATTCTAACTTCAATCCTTTTTCAGAAACTTTTTCATAAATTATTTCGGGAATTTTCAGAAACTTTGCTTTCTGCCTCAAATGAAAACATTTCATATCTGGAATGTGAATACATTCGACACAACCGGAGGGATAAGGATCATACAGATTCCTGAAATTCCGGACATCAGGCCCCCATAGAAAAAGAGTTTGTAATTTCCTCCACCTTCTACGATCTTTACCACAAGCGTGTTTGAAACGGTGAGGATAATTATTACTGAGAAGGTTAACCTGTATAGCATGGGCATACTTTCGGCTACGTTGAACATGCTCATCCCCATTGCAGAAATCCCCCCCGATCCTCCTTCCGTGGATATGTAAGATTCGTTCATCCTGGAAATAAGTCCACTGAATTTTGAAATTATCTCCAATACAAAGACCAGAAGCCCTACCATAACAGCATGCAGTGTCATGACAAGCCCCTTGAAGCCTGAACTGACCAGCTGCCGTTTCATCCTGAGGAGGACGATAGCCAGGCTTGAAGTAGAGACTATGTTCCCTATCTCCGCAGGGTCTCCGCCCAGTTCTACTGCATCGGTAAAGATCCTTGAGCACCTGTTGATCAGTTCGGAGCCTGTTTCTCCTATGAATTTTTCCCAGCAGAGCTTTGACTTAAACCCCATAGAAAGGCTGGAATGCAACTCTTCGACTCCGGGCTTGAGACAGCCTATGGTTTCCTTATCAAGGTTTTCCATTGCACTCCGGATGGTGACTCCTGTGGTTCCTGCAAGATTCCCGAGGGTCTTTACAAAAGCCGGAAAACTGCTGTCCCTTTCATTGATTTTCCGGTCATCTTCCATAGCAACAATTCCTATCGGAAGTGTAAAAACGGTCACTCCGAGCAGAATAAATTTCAGTTCAGTTCCTTGCATGATGAGGGCAATGAGAACAATTGCTCCTATTGGGAGCAGAACCCTACTCAATAGCCTTATTTTATCCTGTTCCTTTGATTTGAGGCGGAGCGCATGTACCTTTTTTTCGGCAGGAGCTGCCTTATATATTATGTAAAGGGCAAGCCCGCTTATGAAAAGAATTATAAACTGTAGTAGAAAAGCAATTGTTTCTATATTCGTGATGTTATAGATCATGACCGAAACCAGAATTATGGTAACAACGAGGGTTAAGGATACCATCAGGGCGGTATAGCCATCGGTCCATTTTTTCAGGGCTTCGATACTTCGCTCGTACTCATTGGAGTAGATCTCTTCCCTTATGATTTTCTCCTGCTTCAGGAAATTTTTTTCCGGTTCTCCGGAAGAAAGGATATTTGCCATTCTCTCAATAAATTTTGAAATATATACGTCCTTTAATTTCTGAGAAATATACTTGCAGGATTTTGCATATTCGTACCCCCATTTCGAGGCAAGGATATGGATCTGCCTGAAATATTTCGAAGCTTCGTACTCTTGCTGGCGGCCTGTATAATCGAAGATCCTGTCCCTTTCGATATCCGCAGTTGAAATCGCAGCCATATATGTCAGCAGGAAGAGCATATCGTCATTAACTCTTTCAACAACTCTGGTGCTTTTCAGCTTTCCGGTGATGTTAAAGTAGCCTTCAACTTCCTGTATTGCTTTATTCAGGTTTAAGTACGGAACTGTTTGCAAAAAAGTCATGATGTTAGTCCCGCCTCCTCAAGTCGGATCAGAGTATTGAATAGGTCATAAAAATTGGTAATGTCTGCCTGGTGGATCTTCCGGAGGATTTTTTCCCTTCTGTCAAGTTCATAGTAAATTTTTCGGATCTGGTTTTCAGGAATTCCCATTCGAGGAGCAATTTTATGCTCCAGCAGGTAAGAGTTGTTTTTCCCTGTAAACTTGAAAGTATCCGTAGCAGGGTCCCATTTGAAGATATCCATAAAGTTAAAAGCCTGGTTCTCGGAATCGTAGCCTACGATTTCGTTTATGCTCAGGACTCTTCTTTCAATCCCTTTTCCCGGGACGTTTACGGCACTCTGAATCAGAACCACATTCAGATTATCCACATAACTACTGGGGACATTTATGGGATCTCCTGTCAACCTCTGGATGAGTTTCTCAACCGAGGTGGCATGGAAGGTGGACATTACAGAGTGTCCTGTCTGCATTGCCTGAAAAGCAATGTTTCCTTCAACCCCCCGGATCTCCCCTATAGTAATCTCATTCGGGCGCTGGCGAAGGGCGGCCTTTAACAGGTCAAACATGGAGATGTCCGAGCCGCTGTCGTCCCTTGTAGTCCTTGTGACCTCCCGGGTCCAGTTCTTATGGGGCACCTGCAGTTCCGGGGTATCTTCAATGGAGACTATTTTGGCTTCGGGAGGAAGAAAAGTAGTTACCGCATTCATCATTGTGGTCTTTCCGGAGGCAGTTCCTCCTGAAATGAAACAGTTCATCCCTGCCCTGAGCATCATCCACATGTATGCAGCCATTGTATAGTCGATTGTTCCGAATTCAATAAGTTCGAGAATTGAAATAGGAACTCCCATAAATTTCCTGATGGTAAAATTGCTCCCCCGCTTTGACACGTCTTCCCCGAATACGATATTAATCCTTGAGCCGTCCGGAAGCGTGGTATCAACTATCGGGTCCCTATAGGTGATCGGTTTTCCTACTTTTTCGGAAATCTGTATGACAAAGGAATTGAGTTCTTCTATTTCCTCAAAAGAGATTGTTGTTTTAAGGGAGGAGAATACATTATGTTCAACAAAGATCCTGCCGAGCCCGCTGCAGCTTATGTCCTCTATATTCGAGTCAAGCAGTAAAGGTTCGAGCAATCCCATCCCCACCTTATCCCTTATCATCATGTATTTGATCGCATCGAATTCCTCAGGCGTTACGGAAATTTTCTGTAACTTTCTCGTTTTGAAGATTTTGCCGGTTTTCTTCAGGTTCCCGAAAATCCTGGATTCTTTTCCTTCCGGTGTCCCGAGATTTTCCTTTAATTCCTTTTTTACTTCGCAGGCCTTTTCAAGAGCTTTTTCGAGGAGTCTCCTTTTTTCTTCGGGGTCTTTTGTGGTAATATCCTTGTCGTGTATCACATCAATGAGTAACTTCTCTATTTCCTCAAGTTTACTGTCCAGCCTCTGGAAAAGGCAGGGTTCTATGGGGATGTAATAGTTTCTTACGTCTTCCCTATCAGGATATATGTGGACTGCAAGCCCTTTCCCGGCAGGATATATCAGGTTGGGGTGCTTGATTCTTTTCATGGTCCTCGAAATTCTCGGATAGAATTCCGGAAACCCGATTTCATCCGTCGGAAGCCTGCAGATATAATCAAGGATATGATAGTTTTCTTCCCTGCTGACGAACTCCTTCATTTCTGAAGAAAGGCTGGAATAAGTTTCTTCTCTGGAACGCCCTCCATTTTTCGGTGCAGGCAACGGGTCAAAAGGCAGAGTTTCCATCTCCACTCCTCATTCGGTTTTTTCTCCTCTTACCCTCTTTCCGGATTTTCTTTCTCAGGCTTTTACTTTTGAAACAGGAACGATTTTCAATCCGAACTCACTGTTCACATCAAAACTCAACAAATTTCCGCTAGTTTTCCTAGCACCCCTTAGTTTCTGAATTTCCATAGTTTTTATCCACTGGTCCCCTACCTGCTCTATCCTGAGTTCAAGGCAGGTACTGCAAACTGACCTCAGCCTGTAAAGCACAGCCTTGGGGAATGCATACCCGTGCACGCTTATGAGAATGGTCTTTCCATTATCACACAGCTTTACGCATTCGGTAAAGAAGTTTAACACTGCGTTTTCCGAAGAATTAACCGCGAAGATTGTCAGGGAGTCTATAATGATCAGTTCTTCTTCGCACCTTTTTATGCATTCAAGCATTACCTGAAGCAGGCTCTCGCTCAACTGGGTTTTTTCCTCGATATAACCCGCATTAATTTCAAATATTTTTGCTCTGCCTATTATGAAGTAGTCCGAAATCCCGTGTTTCAGGCTCTCCATCTGGTTCAGGAGTTCTTTTGAGGTCTTCTCGGTTGTTAATGCAAGGACCCTTTTATCCTGGTTCAGGGCTCCCCACATCATCTGCTGCAGAAAAATAGACTTTCCACTATCGTTTCCCCCCTCAAGCAGGCAGAGTGAACCTGTGGGCACGCCTCCCTCCAGCTTTCTGTCTATTTCCAGGTTTCCGGAAGATATAAACTCCGGTAATGCCTTTTCTTCCTCTTTCAGGTCGCTGAATACTTCTTCGTAGAACGATTCATTTTCACATAGTGCTCCTTCGCCCTTACTTATTTCCATTTCTCTCTCCACCCTTCTCTGAAGTCCCCGGTAAATTCCCATAATTTTTTAGCAGCCGTCTCCCTCTGTTCCGCTTTATAACCCTTTCAGGATCTGTCCTGTTACAGAAGGCTGCCGAATTATCCGCCAAAAACATTATCCACTGAAATACCGTGAAGCCTTTGCTCCATTGGGAACAGTTACCATAAGCCAATTTACACTGGAATTTCCAATAGGATCTGAGGAATCCAGCCTGATATGTACCTCCATTTTCTCTCCCGGATCAAAAACTCCCGGGTTTATAAGATCCGGAACAATATTCGCTTTTGTCCACCTGTTCCGGGAAAGAATTTCGCTTTCCTGGTAGGGGATCCAGACCGTCTTCATGTTCCCCGATTCATTCTGGTAGGTAACGATTACATCCATGTAAGTGAAGTCCCCTATTTTTGTTGAGCCTGTGTTCTGCAGGGAGACCAGAATATCCACCCTGTCAGTGGAGACACCTTTGATCTCTATTTCCGTTTTTACCATCTCATTTTTGTTTTCCTGCATCTCAATGACCGAACCTGCAAGCACGTCTGTCATGTAGAATCCTCCTTTCGAGCAGACATACGATGCCATGAGGATGGTTGCAACCGAAATCATTGCTGCAATTATTGAACCGAACCCCATTATGACACCGTGAAATAGGTCTCTTCGGAGACCCCATTATACGTACTGAATTTGAGAAAGTATTTCTCTCCGCTCACAGGCAGGTCTTCAGGTTTGATTTTTATAAGCAGGGTCTCTCCCTTATCCCAGTCCTCATCTCCGTTCTGTTCTATATGGTAGCTCCAGCCCGGAGCTGAATTTCCTTTTTCGTCGTAGGGTATGCGTTCAAAGTTTCCTGCCTCCCCGAAAAAGAGGTCCGATTCATGGATCATGCCTGAAGATATTTCCTTGCAGCCCACATTCTTTATCCAGACATGAATCTCGGTGCCTTCAGCCCCGGTTGTTTCATGCAAGATTTCCATATCTATCAGGATCTGGTCTCCCATAGCGTCCGATCGGCTCATTATCGGGTCTCCTGCCGAGATGACCGAGGGATACACCGCTGAAACAAACGCAAATGCGCAGATGACGGATGCTGTTGTAAGGATCGCAGAGCTTATCGATTCCCCACTCAATTTTCTACCCCCCGCTTTACTTCCCGGTTTTTCAAACCGGATGAATCGATGATGATTTCTGATTATACAGTTCATCAAACTGGTTAATGTATGATTTTCTATGATCTTGTTATGATCTGAACCTGCATCATATGAAATAATTTAGATACTGCTGATGAAAATTGTGCTGATGAATATCATATTTCCTCATGTGTGATCTTGATTATGAAGATGATTCTTGATTATGAAGATGATATTGGTTTTCCTGGATATGCCACCTATTTTTTCCGCTTAATGCCGGATGGCTGGAGACGGCAAGTTTTGATTTTTAAGTTTTTCATCATTTTTTTCTTGTTTCAAACTCAGTTAAAGACAAGCCCTTCTTTTTTCTCTTCTTCTTTCCCTTTCCAGCCCGAAGAGGATTCGTAATATGGCTGAATATTCTTTTTGAAGTCCTCAGGGTTCAGGATTGCACTTAGCTGCGAAAGCACCATGATGTTGTCCTTCATGTTGACTCCGTCTTCTCCTGCTGGTTCTTCAATTGAAAGCTCTGCAATATTTTTTATAACTTCCTTGGTTTCCCCAGGGAGATGTCCGGTAAAAGTGTAGAGGTTAAGCAGTTCTTCAAGGTTTCTGTGCCCGATTGTTCTTACAGCATAATCCACCCAGCGCATAAGTTCAACCAGTGTGCATGTATCAATTTTTCTGTCAATTTCAAGCCTGTGCATTTCCTGCTTATGGACATCCTGTACAGAATTCCCCTGAAGGGAACCGGCCAATTTTAGAGAATTTTCACTGTTTTTTACATTTTGATTTCCTAATTCCGAGATTCCTGCCACAGGCTTCATTTCGTTTTCTCCATTGCAGGTCACATCTGGCTGCTTACCTTCGCATTCTTCTGTTTCCGGAATCTTAAGCTTCGATGCTTCAAGTCTCTGAATGCTGCAGAAAGGATTTTCTTTTTTACTCACCAGGTCCCTTATATCCACGAGTAACCCCTTAATCTCCCCTTTCATTATTTTCAGTTCGGTTTCAATTTCGCTTACTCTTTTGTCCAACTCCATTCAACCACCTGAATCCGAATATTACTTTTTCGCTACTAGAAGGAGGAAATACCCCCTTAGATTAGGGATCACCTCAGGTTCATTACAGCATCTATCTGCGGAGGAGTAACTCTGGTGATGGGCACTATTGCACCGATCTTCGGTTTTACCTCAATTCTGAATTCTGTGTTAACCACATTACTTACGTTTCCGCTCTGCAGCTTTGATCCCTCAGGGACATCGATGATAATTTGCACTTTTTCATGTTGTTCAAGTACATCATCCGCATCATTGTCTCCTATGAAAGTCTGAGTCCAGACGGTTTCCGGGTCATAGAGAAAGCTGTCGGAATAAGCTACGACCATCATTCCTGTCGTACTGTCAGCTCCGATATCCACCGGAGATTGGCCTGCTGTTAGTTGGAGGGTAATAGTTATATTATCTACAGTAGGAGTAGCTCCAGGAGTACCTTTTGCAATCACATCCCCTGCAAGTCCAACTGAAGAAGATGTCTGTTTGACACCCTCATCAATAGTTTTCTTGGCGGTATCAGAGGTAGTGAACCCAGCTCCGAGAACTACATAGGAGAAAACTGCTGCCACCACTACAAAAGCTGTCAGCACTATTGCGGATTCTAGCCCTGTAAAGGCTTTATCGTCTTTTCTAAAGATGCTAAAAATCCCTTTCATTCGGTTTTCACTCCATCCCTTATTTTCGAATGAAGGCATATAGAAAAGTCAAAAGGTTCCATTCCCCAGCGCCTGATTTTCTATGTTTCTGGGTTGTAGTTTGTTAGAGGAGATATCTGTTCAGGAGCTGATGCTTTTGGTTCCTAGTGTAATGACCCCCCTATATACATACAAATAATTTTACAAAAGATACTACACTCTTCTAACTTATTAACTTTTACCAAAAAAAAATAAAGTCGATATATTAGTATTTATTTAAAATTTGGCTCCAGTTTAAACTTGCAAAGGTCTCTGGCGGAAAACTTCAAGGAAAAAATCAGAATCCTGAACAGAATTTAAATACTAATCATGAGATTCCCAGACCGAGTTTAAAATCCAAATGACAAAAAAATTCATACTATGGTTGAAAAATAAAAAGAAAGTACAAAACAAAAATTAAGTGAGGTTTAATAAAATTTCTCAATCTCGGACTTTACGTCTTCGATTGAAAACTTTTGCCTCACAAGCGGTTCTTCACGAATTGTCAGGAACATTTCTTCCAGGGTATCCTTATCTTTTTTGTAAAAGATGCCGTTTGGAATTTTTTCTCCCCATTCAAGGGCCCTTTCGAAGGCTTTCATGCGGTCGTAAGGGTCATATTCGGCTTCGAGTTTGTAGATTCTCTCCCGGTACCACTTGAAAGTATTCACTTTGTTAAAAGTGACACAGGGCTGAAGAATGTCCAGAAGGGAAAAGCCCCTGTGGGTTATGGCAGTCTTTATCAGCTCTTTAAGGTGCTCCGGGTCTCCTGCAAATCCCCTGGCTACGAAACTGCAGTCCTGGGAAATTGCCAGAGCAAGAGGGTTCAGGGGCTCGGCAGGAACGCCTGAGGGCTGGACTTTTGTACGGGTCCCTTTGGCTGTTGTAGGCGAAGCCTGTCCCTTGGTAAGCCCGTAGATCTGGTTGTCGTGCACTAAAAGGGTAATATTCGGGTTCTTACGGATGGCATGCAGGAAGTGGTTTCCTCCTTCCCCGTAACAGTCTCCGTCCCCGGCAACTGCAATCACGTGCAGGGAATGGTTGGCAAGTTTTGCAGCCGTGGCAACAGGAAGGGTCCTTCCGTGCAGCCCGTTGAAGGTGTGGCACTTCATGTAGTGGGGCAGTTTTCCACTCTGGCCTATTCCAGAAACCATAAGGACTTCCCAGGGCTCAATGTCGAGTTCGACAAGCGCCTGTTTGACGGCTGAGAGGATCTGGAAGTTTCCGCATCCCGGGCACCAGGCAGGAACCTGGCCTTTATAATCTTCAGAGGTAGGCATCTACTTCCTCCTTCAGGTTTTCAATGGTAAAAGGTCTTCCATCGTACTTTAAGATCTGATGGGTAAAGCCAAAGCCTGTTTCGGCCCTCATGAGCTTTGCAAATTGTCCTGTGGCGTTATTCTCAATGGAGATGGCAAGCTTTGCCTTTTCAAGAAGCTCGATGTAATCCAATCTGTCCCGTTCGGGGAGTGGGTAGACCTGGCTGAAATGCATCATGGCAACCTTCCTGTCTCTGGAGAGGATGTCCACAACCTCTTTTATCACCCCGTATGTCGAGCCGTGTCCCACAAGCACTATTTCCGGAGAGGGGTCTCCGTACAGAAACGGGGCTTCGATTTCTTTTTTTATCAGTGAAAGTTTTTTTAGCAGTCTTTTCCGGACCATTTTGATGCGGGTTTCAGCGTCTTCTATAATGTGCCCTTCTTCATCATGTTCGTCACTGTCTGCTACTACCAGATGCTTTCCTGCTTCTCCCGGAACGGCAAGCAGAGAGATACCTGTATCCGAATATCTGTGGCGCTTGTATTCCTCTACCCCTTCCAGGTCTTTTTCTCTCAACCGGTAATCATTGTAGATCAGGTGCTCGAAATCGAAGTTTTCAAAAGTCCACTCCGAGTCTCCAAGGTACTGGTCGGACTGGATAAATACCGGGATCTGGTACTTCTCAGCAAGTTCGAAAGCTCTGTTCGTGAGATAAAAAGCCTGTTTTGGAGTCCCCGGTTCAAAGATAACCTTTGGGAACTCGCCGTGTCCCGCATACAGAATGAAAAGCAAATCTGCCTGCTCGGTGCGGGTAGGTAAACCCGTAGCAGGCCCCGGACGCTGTATTTCGGCAATCACGAGAGGCGTTTCGGTCATCCCTGCCAGGGAGAGTCCTTCCACCATCAGGGCAAATCCCCCTCCCGAACTTCCGGTCATTGCCCTTACACCTGTAAAAGAGGCTCCTATTGCCATGTTAATGGCTGAAATTTCGTCTTCAGCCTGTTCTACTACAAGGCCATGTTCTTCGGCTTTTGAAGCAAGGTAATTCAGAATCCCTGTTGAAGGCGTCATGGGATAGGCAGAATAGAATTTGCAGCCGGACATGAGAGCTCCCAGCCCTATAGCCTGAATCCCGTCTATAAGCATGAATTTTTTTTCTTCCGGCTCCTGAATTTCAGCGCCTTCGCAGCGGGGGCAGTTTGAGAGTGCGTAATTGTACCCTGCCTCGGCACAGGCCAGGTTTTTCTCAATTACTTCTTCTCCTTTTTTCCTGAAAGTGCTTTTCAGGATATCCTTCAGATTCTCAAGCCCCAGGCCTAACAGGCCAAGCACTGCCCCTGTTGCTACGGTATTTGCCATGATACCGCTTTTTCCGACATCAAGGGCTATTTTCTTGAAGGGAACATCTATGAACTCCGGTTCTTCAAACTTCTTCTTTATGGTCTCGGAGTCATACAGGATAAATCCGTCATCTCTTACGCTTTCTTTGTGAATTTCAATCGTGTTCAGATCAAGGGCGAGAAGAATGTCGACCATATCCCTGGAGGCCGATACCTTCCTGTCTGAAAAGCGGATCTGGTAATAATTATGTCCGCCGCGCACCCTGGACATGTAATCCTGGTGGGTGAATACATGGTATCCTTTTCGGGAAAAGATTTTTGCAAGGGCTCCTCCTATGGTCTGCAGCCCCTGGCCTGCCTCTCCCCCTATTCGAAGTGTATAGTCCAGAAACTTTACCTCCAAACTTCCTTTATATTTTTGAATTTCAGTCAATTCCCACATTTCGAATGTAAGTTTAGGATTCTCTAAGAGTTATGAGAGTGTATAAAACAAACCGAGTTTGCAACCTCTCCGAAATAATTACAGTAAAACAGAAATTCCTTGGATTTTGTTTTCTTTCTTTTTCCATTCTCCCCTGCCTTTTTCAGGCTTTCACCCTCTTCAGCCCCTAAGTAGTATTAATATTAAACCTTAAATAATCTTGCTTCATAGCCTGATCTCGAAATTCGGTGAAAATCTGTGCTAAAACGTGACATTAAAGTACTAATAAAATAAGTTCACATATGAGTAAATGAACAGAATGAGAGAATCTGGTCCTCTGTCCGCTGTCTCTAGAGCTCGATTTTCTGAAAATTTTCTGCTTATCTGGAATGAAGTCTCTAAGAACAAAGTGTTTTTGAAGAATATTGGCACAGGAGAAGGAGCTAAAGTGTTGTCAAATGATGCGGTAAAAGACTTCTTTGCTAAAGGCCGGGGTGTTTTGCTTGGCTTTTCCCTCATACTTCTTGGAGCTCTACTGATTACAGTCAATAAAATTATTGCCTCATTCATGGTTCTCATCGGAATTATTCTCCTCGCACTAAGTGACTATCTTGGTGAAAGTGGGGAGAAATCAGAATGGGATAGGGAAAACATGGTTGAGGAAAACGTGGTTGAGGAAAACGTGGTTGAGGAAAACGTGGATGAGGAATCTGAGAATAAGCGAGAATAAGAGTGGAGCAGAACCAAGGAGTGATCCGAATTAGAGAGTGATTCGAATTAGAAAGGATTAAGGAGAGCTAAAGGGCTGAGCCTGGCTAAAAAGTGGGGGAAGGATAACAAAAAGTTGATTTGGAGCCGAAACAGGCTGAACCTGAACTCAAAAATGCCCTTTAAGAGTCAGTTTCATGAATGAAAGATGATGAACAGGTTCTTATCGTATTTTTTGGAAAATGAGGCTGGGATTGGCTGAAAAGAACATACCGTCTTGAATCAAAAATCTTCAAGTTTCAAAACAAATAAAAGATCTTCCCAACGAGAATACAGCCTACTAAAGCAATACCCAGTATCAATATCTCCGTCTGGAGTAAAGCGTATAATATGAAAAAACAAATTATTGAAGTGACCGCACAGGCCAGAATGTCCACAGGATCGGTCATACCTGCCTCCATTCTTATTTTAGAAATCCCCTTCGTGATAAGCATTTCTACTTTTGCTAAAAATTTAATAATAACCTGATGTATAATATTTTATGAATAACTCTTTAATCGGAAGACAGTAGAAGTGCCGATTGCAGTTTAATTGTTAAATGATTATTGAAAATCGGAATCAGTAAAAAACGAAGTAAGAAAAAAGCAAAGAAAAAAAGAAAAATGTGATCCCCTCCATGCTGTTTTTTGAGGAAAGGGATTTCTGGTTGCAGTTCCGGTTCAGGGTGTGTTTTTATTTTCCTGAATGGATCGGGTTGAGTTTTTTCCTTTTGCTTTCATCGGGAGCTTCAGAACTTTCCGCGTCCGAGTTGTGCATGTGCGCGTGCCAGGTGTCCGGCTGCCTGAGCGCCTATAAGGGAAATCTCTCCTGCAAGCACCGTGGAAGCTACGATTTCTGCAAACTTTCGTGAGTTTATCCCGGGAGTATCTCCTGCTCCTGCCACCCCAAGGATGTTGAGGCAATCCCTCTGGGTTCCAAGGCCAGTGCCTCCGCCTACCGTACCGACAGGAAGGGCTGGCAGGGTGACTGAACAGTGTATCTCCCCGTATTTTGTAAGTTCCATACTCGTAATTGCGGTGCTGCCTTCAACGACATGGGCAGCGTCCTGCCCGCAGGCAAGGTAGACCGCGGCGATGATGTTTGCAGCGTGGGCATTAAATCCCATGGATCCAGCTCTTGCCGAACCAAGCAGGTTTTTACTGTAATTCACTTCAAACATTGACTCAGGGGTACACTTGAGAGTCTCCTTGACTATCTCTTCGGGGATAGTTACTTCGGCAACTACGGTCTTTCCTCTCCCGAGAATAGTACTTATGGACGCAGGTTTTTTATCGGTGCACATATTGCCTGAAAGGGTCACGGGCTGTGCGCCAAATTCGTCTTCTATGAGGTGCATCACCGTATCGGTGGCTATGGTCACCATATTCATGCCCATAGCATCTTTTGTGTCATAGGAAAACCGGAGATAAACATACGTCCCGGTCACGAAAGGCTTTACCGAGAGCAGCTTTCCAAACCGGGTAGTTTTTTCAGCAACCTCTTTCATCTGCTCGAAAACCTCAGGACTTTTTACCCATTCGTAAAATTTCCTGGCTCTGTCAAGGCTCTCAAGCTTGAAAACCGGGGCTCTGGTCATTTCATCTTCAAAAACTCTGACATTTGCCCCGCCTGACTTTGTGATGACCGAACAGCCGCGGTTTACACTGGCAACAAGGGCTCCTTCCGTTGTTGCCAGAGGGATATAGTATTCCGCGTCTGCATATTCCCCGTTTACTTTCAGAAGGCCGGCAACCCCCAGAGGGATCTGGACTGCTCCTATCATGTTTTCAATGTTTTTCTTTGTCACAATTTCTACATCTAAAGAGAAGTTCTGGATGTGTTCAAATTCGAGTTTTGCATACTCCTGAATAGCAAGTCTCCGAATTTTTACGGCTGTTAGCGGGTCTGCAAACTCTTCGATCTTACGAAAGGCTATATCTCCATCAAGAACTTTCTGTAAAAGAAGCTTTTCTTCCTCACTAAGTTCATAATCATTTAAAAACATGAAATCACCGGTTGATCTTTTTATTCTCTTTCTTAAAATTAATGTCCCATATTACAGTAAGAAAGCTAATTCGAATATTTTACACGTTTGAATATGGTGTCTTTGTATTAGGATCCATTTTTATCCTAAATATCTCCATTTTAGCATATAACTCATTCCTCAAAAACAGTTTTCAGACTACTTCACATAGTCCATCAAGATACCCCGGAAAACATAAAAATTGTTGCCTGTTTTGAAGCAGTAGTTTTCAAAACTAGTTTCTTAATCGTTAGCAGAAATACTCTTATAATAAAATACTCGTTAGCAAGAGTACCCTTATAATAAAATACAGCTTTAAGAATAATTCAAAAATGTTTTTAAAAACGTGGTTTTAAAGGAAGATCTTTGAAAGATAATAATCAAAATCTATTTTAAATGATTGTTTAAAAAAATTTTGATGAAATGTGAATAAATTTTAAATGAATTTTATGGTATTTTAAGGAATTTTGACTCATCCTTAAAGTTGATTTTTGGCTCCATTCTCAGATTCAAAAGTTTATAATCAACTGGTTTTCCTCTCTGTACGTCAGAAAAAGTTCAGCTACATCTTTTGAGCAAATGAACTCAATTCCAGGGATTAATTCTTCCTTCTTAAGGCCGATCATATCTGAGGCAAGCTGACAGCATCGGAACTCTACTCCCATCTCTATGCATTCCTGAACTGAGGCATCGTACTTGGGTGACCCTCTCGTTTTATCTTTCTTTGCAAGCAACACTCCCATAGGTCCCCACAGAATTACCAGAACGTCGAGCCCTTTACTTCTATAATACTTCGCGAACTTGAGAGTTTCCTGCGGGCTGGTGCTTTCATACACCATGTTTTTGAGTAGCAGTAATACCTTTTCGACTTTTGTCATAAGAACCCCAGGTCTGAACAATACTTTTCTGAAACAGATTACCTGGATGTATATAAAGTTTCACATTGAATCTGCGGTTATATTCACTTTTTCCCTGCATTTATATAAATTTGCCAACTCCCTCAGAAATTTGTAAAATCCATACGCTTGTACATAATTTAGCTAATTCTATTGCAGTTTGAAAATATGCAGTTGCATTTTGAATCTCAAGAGGTCTGAAGCAGGCACACTCAAAAAATTTATAAGGCCTGAAGACGATTATAGCATTCAAATTTTTAAAGTTCTATTTGGATGATTATCAGGGTTTATAAAGACTATTTATCTGTTTTTGTATGGTTGATGTTTCATACCGGAGGAATCAGTTCTTGAATAGAAAAGTAAAAACAACAGAATGTATCATAAGTATGCGTAAAACAGAAATTATGGCTATCTGATAAGCACCGATTTATGGCTATCTGATAAGCACTCTTTTTTGTTTCCGGAAATTTCTGCGAGGTACTTTTTTAGTTCCGCTTTATCCCTTCTTGAATCTTGTTTTATATATACACATATATATTTTTAAATTTCGTGTGTGTTATTATATAACTTATAATTATACTTATAACTCACTTTTTTGCCTTTTTCTATGAATAATTACTCATACAGTATACGGGATTTTGGCTGGAAGAAAGTCGGTTTTTTTCACCTATAGACTTATATACTTCTTCTAATTATAATCATAGTTAATATATAAATGGTTCGAGGGTTGATTAAAAATGTCTTCAATTGTAACTGATTTGGAAAATACAGGGCAAAGGAACTTATCTAAAAATTTAGTTGAAGATGAAGATTCTAAAGCAAAAGAGGTAAGCTCACTAATAGATAACCTCCCCGTTACTATTTTCAGGACATCTGTTGATTCATCCTGGGCGGTCAAGTACATTGGTAAAAATGTAGAAATGTTGACAGGACATCCCAGGACGGATTTCATTTCACAAAAAATATCCTGGTCTGATATTGTTTATCCTGAAGATGCTCCACTGATCGAGAAAACAGTGCAGAAGGCTATGAAAAATCGGACTGCCTACCAGGTAGAATACCGCATCAAAAAAACAGATGGCAGTACAGTGTTCATTCAGGAGCTGGCTCATCTTGTGAACGATCAGGCCGGAAACCTGGCTTATATTGACGGAGTATTTCTGGATGTAACTCATCAGATTAAGCAACGGGATGAATCTCAAAAGATGATTGTTAACAGTATTCCCAAGCCTTCTCTGGCATATTTAATCGATTCGTCTCGAAAAATCAGATTTATCAACGACTACTTTGTAGAAATTTGCAATCATAAAAGTGCAGAAGAGATGATAGGACTCACTCCTTCTGACATCGTGGAAAGCAGCACTCTTGTCCATGGTAACGGGAAATCCAAATCAATTGCTGAAGCAGTGCTGGATACTGGGACAGGGGTCTATAACATTGAAGGTTCCGTCAAATTCAGGGGCGCAGACAGGACGATATATGTAATAACTTCTGCAGTGCCTGTAAAAGATGAGGCTGATTCCATTATCGGCTGTCTCATGGTTATGACCGATATGACCGAGATGAAAGAGAAAGAACAGGAAATTGCGGAACTTTTGCACTATACTAACAGCTGTCTGAAGGACCTTGGTGAGGGGATCCGAAGAATCAGTAAGGGGGACCTCGAAGTCCATCTCGAAAAGTTCAAGGACGACGATTTCGGCAAAACCTTTGATGAGTTCAATAAGCTTGTAGCCAATCTGAAATCAGTTATTGAAATTATTCTTAAAGATATGCTCACAACCCTTGAAGAAGCCCGGCAGTCCGAAGAAGCTGTCAGCCAGATGAATACGGGCATGCAGCAGATTTCAACGGCCGCAGAGCAGATCGCAACCGGTTCGGAGAACCTCTCCAGGCATGCCGGAACAGCAGCAACTGATGTAAAAGCTTCTCAGGATATTTTCAGAAAGCTCAGTGAATCCTCCACCGGGTCTTCAAGCTATGCTTCCCAGGCAGGGAAGACCAGTGAAGAAGCCCAGGAGCTCAATAACATGGCTCTTGAAGGAGTGGAACAGTTTGTTGCGGAAATCTTCAAACTTGGAAACATTGTTCACTCTCTGGATGACGCCGTTAACAACATCGGAGCCGTTACCGGGAAAATCAAATCTATTGCAGACCAGACCAACCTCCTTGCTCTGAATGCCGCCATTGAAGCCGCAAGAGCCGGGGAATACGGCAGAGGCTTTGCCGTTGTGGCCGATGAGGTCCGAAAACTTGCTGCAGACTCAAGGAAGAGCACTGATGAGATAAACGGGATTGTCACAAACGTCCAGAAAGAGACCAAGAAAGTAACGGAAGCCATCAATGCCGCTGATGTCCAGGCTAAAACCGGGAGCAAGAACATCAAACAGGCTCTGAACAAGAGTCATGAGATTGCCGCTGCAGTTGCCACCATAAACTCCATGCTTGTCGAACTGGACAAGCTTTCGGACGAAGGCCTGAATAAGATCGATAACATTGAGAAGAGCATCAGTGAAGCTGCATCTACCGCTGAGGAAAATGCAGCGAGCAGCGAAGAAACTTCTGCAGCTATTGAGGAACAGACAGCTGCCATGCAGCAGGTAAGCACTTCGGTACAGAGCGTCAGCGAGCTTGCCCAGAAAACCGTCGACACTCTTCTGGAAAACTTCAAAGTGTCGGGGGAGCAGACAAGCAATCAACCTTCTTTTGGAAAACCACAGCATTTCGACAGGAAAAAGAGTACGAAAATATACTGAATGCCGAGTCCGACGCTGTTTGAATTAGGGGGATAATGGGGTGCAGCAGTCCGTACTCTGCAATTCCTTAACCCTTTCAGGTGATGAAAAATGAGCTACCATAGTCAGATTGTAAATGTGAACAATACGATTCAGGTGATTGTTTTCAATCTTGGTGAAGAAAGATATGGAGTTGAAATTTCCCAGGTAAAGGAAATTATCCTGCCGACTCAAATCACCAGAATTCCAAACGTGCCTGGCTTTGTAGAAGGAGTCCTGAACCTCAGAGGGCAAATTGCAGCCATTATCAATCTCAGGAAAAGACTGGGCAAGGAATCCAAAAAAAATGATGAAAATACCCGGATTATTGTTGTCGAATACAATAATGCAACCATTGGGATGATGGTTGACAGTGTCAGTGAAGTCAAATATCTCTCTTCCCAGAATATCGAAGAAATTCCCAGGTTTTTAGCTTTGAGAGACGATTCCAGGTTTTTGAAAGGCGTGGGAAAACTTGAGGATGGGCTTCTCACCCTGATGGACCTTAAAGAGCTGTTCAGTGAAGACGAGCTGAAGGAGATCAAGGGATGACCGAAAAAGTCCACCTTCGGGTTCCTATTAAAACTTATGATGGTGGATGGGCGGATGTAGAGCTGGTAGTTACCGACAACAACCTTGTTATAGGCAAAAGGAACATCCCCCTCAAGGAGATAGAAGACCTTGAAGAAGTTGAAGTGGAGGGCGTTAGTTGCATCCGGATTAAGAAAGAGAATAAAGTCATCCTTAGACTTCCTCTCAATCTTCATCAACAGGTTTTCAAATTCATTGCATTCCACCTCAAAGCAGATAAATTTGCAGTGTTTTTTTTGGAGTCTGCTACTGTAGGTGGTGTAGTTTCCTCGAGTGCCAGGTGGGAAAAAGGGTATTTCAGCGTAACCGATGAAGGATTCTGGTTTTTGTCCGTCAGGAACCAGAAGAGAATTCCTATTGAAAATCTCGGGTCCGTTAAAACCGATCTCAGAAACGTAGGTGGGAAACAGAGAAAAATTCTTGTCCTGTCTCATGTTGAAAAAAGTAATGTAGTAACAAGCCTTGTTCTCTGCCCGGAAAGTACGCTGGAAATGCTTGAAGGCTATCTGCAGAGACTTTTTGAAAAACATATACCTCCAATTACCCTGTCTGATGATGAAATGCAGATTCTCACTCTGATATATTCCGGATTGGACTTCGCATCGATTGAAAACATCGTAGGGATGTCAACTGATGAGCTGAATACTTATTATGACCGCCTTGTCGATTCCGGCCTGGCTAAGGTTGTAAAAATTAGAAAAGAAATCGAATTGACCCCTCATGGGGTAAGTATGGTTGATAAAATATCCAAGAGATAATTTTTCCGGGGGATACTTATGGCAAAAGTCCTGATTGTTGATGATACAGCTTTTATGAGGAAACTTCTTAAAAATATTCTTTTTGGTGCCGGATTTGATATTGCAGGAGAAGCCGAAAACGGGAAACAAGCCGTGGAAATGTACAGGGAGCTCAAACCGGATGTCGTGACAATGGACGTCGTCATGCCTGAAATGACAGGAATTGATGCCCTAAAGCAAATAAAAGCCCTTGATAAAGAAGCTAAAGTTGTGATGTGCACTGCCATCGGGCAGGAGAGTATAGTAAAAACGGCGATAAAACTTGGAGCAAGAGGCTACATTATAAAACCCTTCCAGGCTCCTAAAGTCATTGAAGAGATAAAGAAAGTAATCGGTGCATAAATCTTGGAGATAGAGCATGATTCGCACTCTTATTGTTGACGACTCTGCCTTCATGCGGATGGCAATAAGAAGCATGCTTGCAAGCAGCCAGGACATAAAGATAGTCGGAGATGCGCGTAATGGAAAAGAAGCTGTAGAAAAGGCAAAAACATTACACCCTGACATAGTTATAATGGACGTTAACATGCCGGTCATGGATGGGCTGACGGCTGTTAAAACCATTATGAATACGAATCCTGTTCCCATCATCATGTTCAGTACCCTGACAACAGAGGGTTCAAAAGAGGCGCTGGAGGCTTTGCATCTCGGAGCAATAGATTTTACTGCAAAATCCGATTCTCACCATGATGTGAATAAGGCCGAAAAAGAGCTTATTAATAAAATAAGAAATATTCACAGTTCAAACCCAAACATATTGAGATTAATTAATATGAGAGTATTCAAAGGGGAGGTCGTTAGGGGGAAATGGAAATGTGCCGGCGACTTTGGAGTTCTCATAGGGTCCTCTACAGGCGGTCCCTCCTCTCTTGAACAGGTGATTCCAAGGCTCCCTGGTGATTTGCCTGCTCCGGTTTTTGTTGTCCAGCATATGCCTGAAGGCGGTTTTTGCAGGCAGCTGGCAGAAAGGTTGAATTTTATGTCGGAGCTGGAAGTAAAGGAAGCCCGAAATAATGAAAAAGTAGCGGCAGGTGTTGTTTATGTAGCACCGGGGGGCTGTCACATGACTGTTAGAAAGGCTCTGGATGTCACCAGGATCAAACTCATAAAAAGTCAGCCTGTCCATGCCGTAATGCCTGCGGTTGATGTAACTGCCGAAAGTATGCTTGCAGTATATGGAAAGAACATAGTTGCCTCTATTCTTACGGGTATGGGGTTTGACGGGGCTTCAGGGTTTAAAAAGATACGGGATGCAGGCGGTTTCACTATTGCTTGCAGCGAAGATACCTGTGTTATTTTCGGGATGCCAAAGGCTGCAATAGAGGCCGGAGCAATTGATTTCGTTAAACCCATTTTTAAAATCCCTGAAGAAATTGTGACGAAACTGGAGGCGAAGTGCAATGGAAAGTGACATGGCAGCTTATAAAAGCGATTTCCTTCAGGAAGTATACGAATGTCTCGATGTATTCAATCAATCCTTTGTGGATCTGGAAAATGGAGAAATTGGCGCAATTGATGAAATCTTCAGGATAACCCACACCATAAAAGGAATGGCCGGGTTTCTCGGGTATGTCTCCCTTGAACATCTTTGCCATAGTATGGAAGAAGTCCTTTGTGGCATAAAAAACGGAGACATAGAGATAGACGGGGAACTGGTTGACATCCTGCTTTCGACAGTTGACCGAATTACAGAGATCGTCAAACAAATAGAAAGTGCAGATAATGATTCTGTCAAAATAGACGATCTCCTGAAAGTTTTCGAAAATTACGAAAAAATGAAGGATGATGAGCAGGGGTCACTTTGTCCGTTCTCCATTGAAAAGAAGAACGCGGATACGATGACTGCATTAGTGCCGCAAACAGAGGAAATTATAGCACCATCCGAATACACTGATAACGGGGAAAATGGAATCGACTGCAATCAGGATGCCTGCAATCTCGTTCTGGATCTGACCCTTGCTAAAGACTGTGTTATGAAGGATTTGAGGGCAGCACTGGTTATAGAATCCCTCAGGGATTTTTGCAATATAACTCGCACGGACCCCTATGAAAATGAACTGGATAATACTTTTGACGGTCACCTGAAAGTGTTCCTCTCAGGAGACCGCGACAAAGTCGAAGGGGCGATGGACAGAATTTCGGAGATAGAAAGTTTCGATATTTCCGAAATTAAACTGCCTGGTACTGTCTGTGATGAAGAATTTAAAGCTACCAGTCCTGCATTTAACAGTCCTGTAGCGGAAGAAAAGCTCTCCGATACCCCTTTAACTTCATTCCCTGTGATTGAAGAGCCGGCAGTCTCAACTGCAGAAAAATCAAATTCGCTTCACTCCTGTATCTACAGTCTGGCATTAAGACTGCGCTGCATTCCGGACAGAATAAGCAGGTCAATAAATTGTTTTAAAATTACCGAATCCGCGGGGATACTTCCAAATAAAAAATGCAATGAATCTTCCCCTGAGGTTCCGAAGTCTCGGGAAGTCCGGGTTCCGGGGACCGATCCGGAAGTGAGTCCTGCAGTTCCTGGTCAGGAGTCGAAGCCGGAAGAAGCCGGGATTTCCGAGCCTGTTTTTGATGAGCCTGTTTTTGATGAGCCTGTTTTTGATGAGCCTGTTCTTGATGAGCCTGTTCTTGATATGGCTTTTGATGGACCGGTTCCTGATAAGATTATTCCTGATGAGATTATTTCTGACGCGAGTCTTTCTGATACGGAAATTTCCGATCCGGAGTTGCTGCTTGATAAAGTCCGGCCCCCCGTAGAGAAATCCGAAGCCACCCATTTCCCTGGGCCAAAGCCGCAGGAGGCTTGGGAAAGCGAGGAGCCGGAAGCCGGATCAAGCTATCACTTATCCGAATCGGCAGCATCCGCAAAAGTGCCGCTGGAAACACAGAGGCAGGAAACTATCCGGGTAAGGACCTCCAATCTCGATAATATAATGAACCTTGTCGGGGAGCTTGTTATAAACAAGGGGCGTCTGCTCCAGATCTCCCAGGAGTATAACCTCCCGGAACTGGAGGAAGCGACCGGGACGCTGGATAAGTCCATCTCAAGCCTGCAGGACGAAGTGATGCGGATAAGGATGGTAAAAATTGAGAGGGTGTTCAGTAAGTTTCCGCGCATGGTCAGGGACCTGAGCAGAAAATTCGACAAAAATATCGAGTTTGAAATTGAAGGTCAGGACACGGAACTGGACAGGACGATCCTGGACGAAATTAGCGATCCTCTGGTCCACCTTGTCAGAAATGCCGTTGATCACGGTATAGAATATCCCGAAGAGCGGGAAAAAGCCGGGAAGAATGAAGTGGGACACATAAAACTCTCCGCCAGAAGAGAGAAAAACAACGTAATAATTGAGATCGAAGACGACGGCAAAGGTATAGATGTTGAGTTACTGAAAAAGAAAGCCGTTGAGAAAGGCTTATTCTCGGCATTTGATGTGGAAAATTTCAGTGAAGAAGAAATTCGGATGATAATTTTCGCCCCGGGATTTTCGACAAAGGAATCCCCAACAGAGATCTCAGGCAGGGGTGTGGGTATGGATGCGGTGAAAACTGCTGTTGAGAAACTGGGCGGGAAGGTCAGGGTTTATTCAAAGAAAGGAGAGTTTACCCGAATCAGAATCGATCTGCCTCCTACTGTTGCTATAATCAAATCCCTCCTGGTGGAGGTCGGGCCTGAGACATATGCTATCCCGATTTCCAACGTTGTGAAAGCTCTGAGTGTTGACAGCAGTGATTATAAGCTCATTAAAGAAACCCCTGTGCTTTACATAAGGGATAAGCTGATACCAACTGCAGAACTAAAAGAAATTTTCCATGTTGAATGCAAAAAAGCGGATAAAGAAATCGCCATAATTGTTGAAAAAGAAAATGAAGAAGTTGGCCTCATAGTTGATTCGATTATAGACCAGCAGGAAATTGTTATTAAACCGCTAGGAAACATTTTCTCAAATTCAAAAGGATTTATCGGAGCCACAATACTGGGGGATGGGCGTGTAATTCCGATTATAGATGTTTCAATGCTTATAAAGGGTGATATCGATGACTGATATAGGTAATCTCAGTGAAGTGGAACTGGATGTTTTGAAGGAACTCGGAAATATAGGGGCAGGACATGCTGCCACATCTCTCTCTAAACTACTGGATAAAGATGTCTACCTCTCAGTTCCGGAGGTCAGGGTGGGAGAAATAAAAAATATCTCCAGTGAATTCATTGGTGAGATTGTTGCAGGCGTGATTATAGCCCTGCAGGACCTTGAAGAAAAAAAATCCGGGTATCTGTACATTATGTTTCCTGAAAAGTCAGCAAGAAAAATTGCAGGCGATTTATTCTGTATGGAAGATCTGGATGAGGAAATGTATGCTTCCACAATTATGGAGGTCGGAAACATCCTGTCCTCTTCTTTTTGTGATGCATCCGCTGACTTTATGGACATAACCTTACTCCCGTCCCCCCCAAATTTCGCGGAAGATGTCCCTACGGCAGTGATTGATTCCGTAGTTTCGCAGATGGCTAAGAATAGTAACCATGTTATCCTGTTTGAGACTTCTCTTAGCTCTTATTCGAATATAGAGGTTTATTTAGCCCTGCTTCCGGAAGCCTGCCTGCTTGACGACATGATGAAGATTATGGGAAACTATGAACGAGGATATCTTATTCATCTCGAATGAGAGTGGGAAAGCTATTTTCTTAACCAGCGGAGCTGTGCTGGTTAAGTCTTTTTGTTCGCTTTCAAAAACCTGTCTATTTAGGGATTCCTGCCGGGGGTGTGACATGGTTGATGCCGCAAAAAGTCATCTGGCAGGGAATAAATCAAATTTGACCGTTAAAAACCTTGCCGGGGAACTCTCTGCCGGAATCGGAGAATACAAAATCGGGAAAAATGTCCTCTTAAAAGTTATGGGCCTTGGTTCCTGTATTGGAGTTATTCTTTCTGACTTCTCAACAGGCATCTGCGGAATAGCCCACGTGCTGCTTCCGGGGGCATCGAATACCGGGGAAGCAAAGTATGCCGAGACAGCCATAGAAAATATGTTTGAAGATATGATCAGGATGGGAGCAAGAAAAAACCGGATTACTGCAAAGTTTGCAGGGGGAGCCCAGGTATTTAAGCACATGAGCCTGGATATCCTCAAAATCGGGGACCGAAACGCCATATCCGTTGAGGAAGCTCTGGTTAAAAGAAATATCCCGATTCTGGCAAAGGATGTGGGTGGGGAAGTCGGAAGGAACGTTTTCTTCAATCCTGTGGACGGGAGCATGATTGTCAAATATACCAAAGGGGAAGTACTGTGGTTGTAAATTTGGATGAAGACTTTAATTTCCTTGTACGAAAAATTTCGAAGTCCTCGGGAATCGTTCTTACCGGGTACAGAGATAGTTATCTCAGAAGGAGGATCGACCTGAGGATGAAAGCCGTAGGTGCGGATAACTATGCAACGTACAAGGGGCTTCTGGAAAGAAATCAAAACGAAATAAAGGAAGTTATAAATGCCCTTACAGTAAACGTTACCGAGTTTATGCGGGATAAAACCCCTTTCCTGTTTTTCCGGAAAGAAATCCTTCCCGAAATAATGGAGCGGAAAAATAAGTCCAGAAGCAACATAGTCAGGTTCTGGAGCGCAGCCTGTTCCTATGGGGAAGAACCGTATTCAATCGGCATCTGTTCCAGAGAAGTTTTGCCGGAAGACTGGAGCGTCTCCATCTATGCAACCGACATCAACGAAAAATGCCTGAAGGACGCTTCCCAGGGGATATACCGTAAAGAGCAATTGAAAAACCTGGAACTTTCCATTGTACGTAAGTACTTTGAGCCTTTCGGAGAGGACTTCAAAGTAAGAAACATTCCGAAACTTTCTATCCGCTTCCAGAAACATGACCTGACCAGCGAAGCTCCGATCTCAAAGCATTTTGATACCGTGTTCTGCAGAAATGTAATGATCTATTTTAATGAGAATCAGAAAGTAAAAATGTTAACTGATTTCTATAATTCTCTTTCTGAAGGAGGCTATCTTGTTATCGGAAAGTCCGAAACTTTACCCGCTGAAATAAGGGAACTGTTTACTCCTGTAAGCGTAAAAGAAAAGATTTTTAAAAAAGTATAATTGGATGTTGGTCAGGCTTGTTTCTTATATTCAGGACGCTGTTGCGGCACTAATATCAGATGAATTAATATATTTTTTGTGATATCCGTATCTGAATTAGACCCATCTCTGAATGATCGAATTAGAAGAAGTTTATATATCAGTTGATTATTCTGCCGTAAACTCTTTTATTTTTTTAATTTTTTACTTTCTAAATATAATATTAAATTGTTTTTGATCTTCGTTCATTCCAAATCTAATTAACGATAACTATTTTTCTCCATTCCAGTCGGCAATCTTCTCTTAAAAAAGGTATCATTAGAGCTAAAACATCTTCAATTTTCCCTCTGTACAAATCTCCTTAGATCCTCCATTTCTTCAAGGAAGCCCTTTCAACTCTCCGGTATACTATTTGATTTTTTATTTAAAGTAATCCTTATAACTGCCGAAAGATTTATAATAATTCTTGATATTATATTTGCTGTTATAATAATCACACAATATTGAGGTGATTCATTATGTGGAATCGATTAATCAAAAATGAAAAAGGGTTTACAGGGCTTGAAGCTGCAATTGTGCTGATAGCTTTTGTCGTCGTAGCAGCGGTTTTTAGCTACGTCATGTTGGGAGCGGGGTTCTATACAACCCAGAAAAGTCAGGAAGTAGTGCACACGGGTGTGACCCAGGCAAGCAGTAGCATTGCACCTTCCGGTGATGTGATTGTTAGAGGAGATGATGATGGAGGCAATGCAAGTCAGATTACATTTTATATGACGAATACTGCAGGGGGAACAGCCGTAGATCTGGATAAGACAATTATTTCCTACACGGATGACGATGATTTCGTAACACAGGAATATGCTGTTGACAAAACTGCAACTCCTGTTACCAAAGGGCCGGCTGCCATTCCTGATGATGGTGCCTGGGGTAACACATACGGATGGGTGTATAACGGTACAATTGTCACCAACGATGACAACTTGCTTGAAAAAGGTGAAAAGTATAAAGTCGTAATTGATTTAGATACATTTCTTGGGACTGGTACTTTACCTACTGTGAATGAAAAATTCAAGATTGAGGTAAAACCCCCAGAGGGTGCAGTTCTTACAATTTCCAGGACATTGCCTGCTGCACTTGTCACGGACAACTATTATCCGGTTTACTGAGGTGATCTGTAATGTGGAACACATTTTCGAAAGATGAAAAAGGATTCACTGGACTTGAAGCAGCAATTGTTCTCGTAGCTTTTGTAGTCGTAGCTGCGGTTTTCAGCTACGTTATGCTCGGGGCGGGCTTTTATACTACCCAGAAAAGTCAGGAAGTCGTACACACGGGTGTACAGCAGGCAAGTAGCAGTGTCGAATTAAGTGGAGATGTAATTGCCAGAGGTAACACTACTGCAGCCAGCCCTGCAAATTATTCTATTGATAGTGTTACACTATGCTTGCAGCTGACTTCAGGCGGTTCATCGGTTGATATGGATAAAACTCTTATAGTTTATTCAGATCCGGATACAGCACCAACTGAATTGACACTTGGAAATGGATTCAACATATCCGCCAAGTATAACGCTAACGTAGATAATCTTATAGACAGCGCTGAGAAATTTGATTTAGGCATTAATACGAGTAGTTACGGGATAGGACCTTACAACGAGTTCCAGCTTGAAATCAAACCACCTCAGGGGGCATCTTACACCATTCACAGGACTGCACCCGGATCAATCAGTGAAATAATGACTCTCGTCTAAAACTAAAATTCAAGCAATAATGACACTCCCTTGAGTGCCATTATTTTATTTTTTAACGCTACAGTTGGGTGATATGATGAATAGTGGGGAATCCTTTGACCAGTCCATGATTGATAGTATTGTAGCTTCAGCTGAAAGCGACACTATAGAGTCCAGGGTTGCAAGCCTTGAAGAAGAGGTAACCGAGATCAAAGGCTCCATAAAGACTCTTCTCATGGACATAAGGGAAACGATGGGGGTGCTTGAAAATCCTTTCCAGAATATTCAGGGTATTGCTAATATTTCCGGTGCCATAGTAAATCCCAAATCAATAGAAGATCATCCCCAGCTTCAAAAAAACGAAGGAATTGAAGAAGATGAGGACGATGAAGTTGACCTGGAAATGGAACAGGTTCCAAAAAATCTCTTTGAGGATCTGAGAAAGGCTGCTAAAAAACAGTCTAAAAAAGGTGATTCCAAAATTATCGATCCGATTTCCTTCTACAGGACTATTGTCTGGAGCAAGGACATGGTCGAGAAATATGACCATGATGCTATAACGGAATTAATTGATGTCTTCTGCCTTCTGGGGTATATTCCAGAGGAGACTAAAGAAATTATTGCTAAAATCATTGAGATCCTGGACAAAAACAACAACCTTGATGATGCAGTGATAGACCTGTACAGGCTTTATCATATTCTTTACCCGGAAGACCTGTCTCTTGACTCCAAGGTACTGGGGCATCTCCTCGATAGCAAATAAGGTGGTCGGGGACAGAAAGTCTGTCGCCTGATTCTTTAATAATGCATTACTTTCTCAACGAAAACGATATGGTGAAAAAAAAATGTCAAAGGAAGTGATAACTTCAGCAATACTCGTAATTGTGAGTGTTATAGCTGCAGTGGCTTTTGTAAATGCCGTCCTTCCTTCCGTATATGGTCTGTCCGAATCTTATAGCTCCGTTGCCCGCAGTATGGAAGACCAGTTTAAAACCGATATCGATATCATCTTCATTTATCCCGATGGGAACGACGTTTGTGTCTGGATAAAAAACGTAGGGTCTTCAGATATACCTCTTTCAAAGCTGCAGTACTGTGACGTCTTTATCGTGTCTTCCTCAGGTTACTGGAACCCCGGACTTGAAGCTGCTTCAGCTCCGTCCTGGGCTTACACTCTTGAAAACGGAGACGGAGATACCTGGAATCGCGGAGAAACTATCAAAGTAACAATAGCGCTTGATGCCCTTCCAAGTGACATTTACAAACTTACATTTTTCCTGTACAACGGGGTATCAACATCAGATACCTTTTCAACGTGATATCATGGGCTTTGATACAATAATCGTAGCGTTCTTTGTAATCGGAACGGTTCTGGTTGTTGCAGGTACTCTGACAATGGGGACCAATACTCTTGTTGAGTCTTCTTATCACGGCTACGTTTCAGCCCATCAAACAATGATGGACAGGCTCCAGACCCGTATTGAGATCCGGAATATAGTCTTCAACGTCTCAACAAATCATACCAGTTTCACTGTTGCGAATACCGGTGAGACCAAATTAAGCAACTTCGACCTCTGGGACATCCTCCTGGTCAAAGACGGCCAGGTGTCCTATTTAAACGAATCTCAATACAGTGTAACACCTGATATCGATATCCTTAATCCGGAGATTCTGGACCCGCATGAAAGCATTAACATTGAATTATTGATTGACCTTGACTCCAATGACAGTTTCATTGTAAAAATTATCACTGAAAACGGTATCGTCTCTTCCGCAGAGCACGAGGCAGGTGTATAAAATGGAAGAAAATGAAGATAAAAAAAATATTATTTCGAGCGGCAATGACGAAATTGATAAAAAACTGGGTGAGGGGATCCCTCTCGGCTCCCTTGTGCTAGTTGAAGGAGAAAACGATACCGGAAAGAGTGTACTCTGCCAGCAAATGGTGTATGGAGGTCTGAACCAGCTTCACAGGATTGCCTACTATTCAACCGAGAATACTATTAAAAGTATGCTGGCTCAGATGGACAGCCTGAGCCTAGATATCTCGGACTTTTACAGCTGGGGCTATTTCAGGATTTTTCCTGTCCATCTCGAAGGTGTGGAATGGACGTCCGAACAGATGAAAGGTACTCTGCACCTCGTTACATCTCACATAAAAAATATCCGGGAAAAAGTTATCATTATTGATTCTCTCACGATGTTTACTACTTATTCCGCTGAGGATAATATCCTTGAATTCCTCACAAGTCTGAAAAATTTGTGCGACAGGGGATACACGATCTTCATAACTCTGCACCAGCATGCTTTCAAGGAAGACACACTTGTCAGAATACGGTCTGCATGCGATTGTCACCTTTTTTTAAGAAAAGAACAGCTCACTGACCGCTATATTAGCGTCATGGAAGTTTCAAAAATAAGAGGCGCCAGGAAAAGTACGGGTAATATAGTGAGTTTTGAAGTCCAGCCAGGGTTCGGTTTAAAGATAATTCCAATTTCACAGGCCAAAGTATAAGGAAAATTCTGACCAGCACGCATGGGGTATACATGGATAGCATTGAGGAAAAGCTGAGTACTGAACACGGGCATGCATTTAATGCAGGAATATATACCAACTTCCCGTTTAAACCAAAAAAGTATGAAGGGCATGACCACTCAAACCTGAAAACGTGCAACCTTTACAAACTCCTCCCTCCGGAAATGAAAGCGGAAGTTGAAAAAAACCTGCATCTTCTGGAGTACCTGCATATTCTGCCCATAGATACGATGGGCATACCCAGATATGTCTCCGGGCTTGAATCCAAACACGGTGAAATAGAGGACCCCAACCTCATATACAAGGTCAATGACCAGATATATGTGCACATTTACCCGAACAAAAACGACGTGAGGAACTTCTATATCCCGATCGAGCCCATACTGCTTACAGGAGTCGGGAGTCTCATTAAAGAACTGGAATCCAGGCTTGTAGATTACCTTACAGGAATTGAGTTCGACCCTGAAAATATAGAAGAAAAAGAAAGGATACTGAGAGAAGCCCTCGATGCCATTTGTGTAATAGGCAATAAAAAGCAGGTTGACAGTTCCTCTGCAGGTGCTGATTCAGGGATCAAAAAATTGGGGGCAAAGTTTTTTCCATCAAAGGAGGATCCCGAGAAAAATCACATTTATGTAACAAAGGAACAGTACGAAGCGTTGAAATACTCAATTATAAGGGATAAAATCGGTGTGGGTTTCCTTGACCCTTACATAAATGACAATAAAATTGAAGATATTACCTGCAATGGTCTCGGGCCCATATTTATTGAACATAAGGTGTTCAAGGGGCTCAGGAGTGTCATAGAATTCAACGATAATGACGCTCTCAATCAGTATATCGTCAGGCTCGCAGAAAGGATCGGAAAGCCCATCACTTTCAAAAACCCCATCGTGGACTCCACACTCCCGGACGGGTCAAGAATTAATATTGTTTTCGGGGACGATATCAGTAAAAACGGGAGTAATTTTACCATAAGAAAGTTTGCTGACATTCCTTTCAGTATTCTTCAGGTCGTAAAAGGCGGAACCCTGGATTACAGGATGGCAGCTTACCTGTGGATCCTGATCGGAGAAGGAATGAGCGGTTTCATATGCGGAGAAACCGCAAGTGGTAAGACTACCACGTTGAACGGGATTACAGCGTTTGTAAATCCCGAGTCAAAACTGGTTTCAATCGAAGACACGCCTGAACTGCAGATCCCGCACAAAAACTGGACCCGGGAGACAACAAGAGGCAGTACGAGGGGCGGGGGGATAGGAGAAGGCAGCGGATCGGATGTTACGATGTTCGACCTTCTCAAAGCGGCATTGAGGCAGAGGCCAAACTACATTCTTGTAGGAGAAATCCGAGGAGTTGAGGGTAATGTCGCATTCCAGGCCATGCAGACCGGACACCCCGTCATGTCAACGTTCCACGCTGCAACCGTTGAGAAACTGATCCAGAGGCTTACTGCCGACCCTATAAACATTCCTAAAACGTATGTGGACAACCTCAACTTTGTCATCATCCAATCTGCAGTACGGAGACCGGATGGCAAGCTTGTGAGAAGAGTCCTCAGTATAAACGAGGTTCTCGGATACAATCCGGATAAAGGCGGAATTTCCTTTATCGAAGCCTTTTCCTGGGACCCTGTTACTGATACGCATGTTTTCAGTGCTATGGGAAGTTCGTACATCCTTGAGAATAAAATTGCCACAAGGCTCGGGATTCCTGGCAAGAAAAAGAAGGTAATTTACGATGAAATTGAAAAAAGAGCAAGAATTCTGGAGAGATTGGACAATGAAGGAATTGTAAATTACTGGGACTTTTTTAACACGGTCGCAAAGATTACAAAAGCCGGGATGCTGAGGATTCAGTTCTGAAGGTGTTTTGGATGGAAAGCTCTGCGATAAAAAACCTTTTCAACAAAAAGCCCGGATCACAGCCCCTTTTAGACCAGCTTGCTCTTAGATTCAAACATTACCAGAAAGAACTCTATATGAGTAACGATATGCTCTTTTCCCTTACTTATATGGCGTCAATCTCAACTGCCAATCTGACAAGGGACAAAATATTCACGAGCATCTCGGACAAGAAGGAATACTGCCCGAGTAAATATTTCAATCTGATTAAAGAGCTGGCCCAGCACTGGCACTATGATTACTCCAATGCATGCGAGCTCATATCCACAAAAGTAACGCATGAGAGAATGCGGGAACTTCTTAACAGGTTATCAAACGCCATAGCGGCAGGAGAACCTGATAGCGATTTCCTTACGAAAGAATGGAAATTATTTAAGACAAAAAGAAAAGACGAGTTCGAAAGAGACCTCGAAACCACCAAAGAATGGTCAAACGCTTACACAGCTCTGCTTGTCTCCACATCCCTCGTAGCTATCATTATCTTACTTTCAGTCATTTTGTATAATATTGGGGACCCGGCAGATACCCTTTATTCCACAATGTTCATCATATTTTTCATGGCGTTTTTTGGGGTAGGATTACTTTTTAAAGCCTCTCCGAAAGATTCCAAAGTCCACAGCTTAAGTATAAAATCGCAGGAGCAGGTCTACATCTATAAGTGGGCTCCTCTTTCCATTACCCTGGCTGTCCTGGCTGTTATATTACTCACTGTTATACCGGCTTTTATCGGTTCAACCGATTTTTTCATTGACATTAAAGGAGTCGGAATGGTTCTGGCAGGGGTCATCCTGATGCCTGTCGGAATGGCGGCAAATAAAGATATCAGTAAAATTAACAAAAGGGATGAATGCTTTACAACCTTTATCCGGAGCCTCGGGTCCATTGTAAGCGGATCCGGGCTAACGGTACCAAAAGCCCTTCTAAAGATCGATCCCAAAAACCTCGGGGAGCTTAAGGATATGAGCCAGGAGCTTTACAAGAAACTGGCATCCGGGCTGGACCCTGCGCTGTGCTGGGGAAGGTTTGTAGGAGAGACGGGCAGTTACTTGATCTACAAATTGACAAGTGTGTTTGTAGATGCCGTAAATTTGGGGGGCAATGCAGAAGTAGTAGGCGAGCTTGTGAGCTCGTCCAACCTTGAACTGGTTCTTTTGAGAATGAAAAGGGAGCGCATAGCCAAAGGATTTTCCAGTCTGGTAATCCCCCTGCATGTGGCAATGGTTGCCCTTCTTCTATTCATAGGCCAGATCCTGACGATCTTTTCCACTATCATATCGTCCCTTTTTACCCAGTTTGATATAAGCGGGTCCGAACTTGAAGGTATACCCGGCGGTATGGGGGGCATGAATCTGGGGATATTCGGGGGGGTTCCCATCGAATTGCTGGGCCAGTTCGTTGTGATAGTGACCATTATCCTGACCCTTGCAAACATATTCGCAATTGTTGCGGTGAAAGGGGGACCGATGTATCTGGCAATCTATTATGGCATGTTTATGTTCACCCTGTCAGGGATACTGATGATTATAGTTCCTCCACTGGTGAAAATGGCCTTCTCCTTTGATGGAGTACTTGATAGTCTTGCGGGAGGTGTATGAATCTGGACTTAGTAACCATATATGAAACGAATTTCACTATCTTCATAGGTATTTTTGTAGCTCTGGCCGTAATGGGAACCACAACTCTATACGATAGATATAAAAATAAAGGTGGAGCCTCAGTAAATCCCGATGAGTCTAAACTTCTTACGAACCTGAGCCAGAAAATAAAAATTTTCAGCTCCGGAGGCCTGAAACATTTTCCGGAATATGGCAAAAAACTCAGAAGTTTAATCCCAAAGAGCTCCGGCTCAAGCCGGAAAATGTCAGGTTCGAACCGGAAAAACTCCGGTTCAGTCAAAAAAACCTCCGGCAAAAATTCCCTGGAAAAAGTGGGAACAGTATTCCTGAAAGCAAAAGGCGCTCTTCAGAAGCTTTTTGCAAGCTTTAGCAACAAAATTTCTTCATTTTCCTCTTCCCTGCTTCGCAGGAACAAAAAAAATGGGGAAAAGCTTGTTTCCTTATCCGGTTACGAGGAGACAGATGCAAAGTTAAGTGACGCTGAAAAAGTTAACCTGCTTGATAAAGTGGTCGAATCCAAAAAAGACGAGTTAGATCTGGATGACGACTTTCTGACTAAAATATCCAATACGGGCACTTTAATGAGCAATAATCCTGTAAGCAAAGGTCTTGAAGCCGATACGACAGAGCAATTCTTCGGGGAGATGTCTTCAGAGCTCGATTCATCATTCGATAACGATTTTAATTTAGACGGGAGTGAATTTGCGATCAAAGTCGAAGGCTTGGAGGAGGAATCTGACAAAGATACCTTTGCTTTTAACGACGAGACTGCAGATATAAAGTTCGAGGACAAAAGTGACATTTTCTTAAATTCACTCAGGAACGATATCATAGTTTCGAATGAGAAAAAAATAAATTTCACGGATGATATGCGGGGTGAAGATCTGGATTTGAAGCTGATTAAAGCCGACCTTGAGGGTGTGCTCAAAGATTTGAAAAAATACAGACAATTTACGGGTCATAACTGATAAACGGGTTATAAAACCTGAAAAAGAAACCCAACTTAAAAAACAAAAATAAATTGTACAATAACATGAAAAGTGAGTGATGGAAAATGGTGGATGCAAAATATATCGGACTTATAGTTTTAGCAGTTTTTTCAGGATCAATGCTCGTATACACCTGGTTGTCTTTGTATAACAGATTTGATCCAAGTGTAATGTTCTATGCAGCGCTTCTTATCCTCTCTTTTTCCCTTATGCTGGTAAAGAGGTAAAACTCATCAACGAATTAAAAATATGTCCCATGTCCCGAGGGTTTCGAAAGACCTGTAAATCCGGAATCCGTATATAAATTCCGCCCTCAGTGTAAATTCCAATCGGAATTTACCTGAAATTTCAGGTTAATCGAATCCTCCCCACAGCGGTTCCATCTCCCACTGTTGGTTCCTGATTAATTGTTGACCTGTCCCGGAGTCCAGGAAAGAAGCTTTCAGCTTTTTTCTTTCCGCGCCGCACCGGAATAAATCCGGCCTGCCAGCCAGACAAATAAAATTCTTAACGTCGGCACCTGCATTTTAAATTACAGCAGATATAACCCAACACTCCCGCAGTTTTTCCGAGATGTATTAAAAAGGTGGTCCCGTATTAATCAGTCGATATATCCAGATATCCGAAACCGGGCTCTTTTGTTTTTTGATTTCTACTCCTTACAGAGCTGAATTTTTCTTTTCTACAACGAAAAAAGGAACTAGAAAATTCATAGAAAGACCGCTCTCTCTGCCGAAACGGACGACGGGATGTTGCGATGTAATCGCAACCCCCGGGAAACCTCCGATTTTTGCTTACCTGACAATTAGGACAACTGCGCCTTTTACATCAAGAACGTCTACCTCGCGGCCTCCGGAGATTACTTCTTTCCGGACTTCGACCGCCTCGGGTTCGATTTCTACTGCTTCGCCGTTTACGGTAACGGTTATTTTTCCTGAAGCTGCCTGGGCTTCAATTGCAGCAGGGTCTTCTGCCTGGAGAGCTTTTACAACGGCTCCGGCCTCTTTCCTGAAGCGCGGTCCAAGGAAGCCCATGTTGGGTTTTACTTCCACAGGCACATACTCAAATGAGGGGGCTCCTGCCATAAGCCCGACCTCAGAGTTTGTGGCTCCTGCAATATCCCCTGTATCGATCTCTGCATTGTAGATCTCTATTTTCTTCAGTGGAGCATTGAGAGCCATCCCCAGGTCGGATTTGTATCTGCGGACCTCACCTGTGATCTCTTTAATCATTTCGCCGGCGGCTTCGGCTTCCTCACTTATGAGGCTTTCATCAACAACGGGCCAGGCCTGAGTGTGCACACTTTCCTCGCTAAATCTGGAATACATTTCTTCTGCAAAGAAGGGTATGAATGGGGCAAGCAGGAGGGAAAGGGTCCTGGTTGTCGTGTAAAGCACATACTGGGCGGCTTTCCTGCCTTCGGGGTCTTCTCCGTAGAGCCTGCCTTTCACAAGCTCCAGGTAGTTATCTGCAAGGATTTCCCAGGCAAAGCCCCTTATGGCTTTGAATGTGGAATCGAACTGGTAGTCGTCAAGTTCCTTTGTGGCGGTTTCAACCAGCCTGTTGAGCTTGCTCAGGAGCCACCTGTCAATTGTATGGAGAGAGTTTAGAGAGAAGTTTTCGGCATCTGCAGGCTCAAAGTCCTTTAAGTGGGACATCGAGAATCTGTAAATACTCCACATTTTCTGCAGGAAGCGGGAAGCTGAGACCACGTCTTTCCAGCGGAACATTACGTCCGAGCCTGTGGAACCTCCGACCGCACCCCACTGCCTGAAAGCATCGGCACTGTACTGGGTTGTTACCTCTTCGGGAGAGATTACGTTTCCGAGGGATTTGCTCATTTTATGCCCGTCAGGTCCGAGCACCATCCCGTTAATCACTATGGAATCCCAGGGCCTCTTGCCTTCGAGGGCCAGGCTCCTCAGGATTGTGTAGAAAGCCCAGGTCCTGATGATGTCATGCCCCTGGGGGCGGATCTGTGAAGGTAGGCGGAGCTCGTGTTCGCTTTCCCAGCCTGAAACGTGCAGGGCGGTGATCGAAGAGTCCATCCAGGTATCCAGCACATCGGTTTCGGGTTCAAATTCGGTTGAACCGCAGGCACAGGCTTTCTTTGGAGTATTTTCGTTAGGATCAATAGGGAGCCAGCTCTCTTCGGCGATCATGACTTCCCCGCACTTTTTGCAGTACCAGATCGGGATCGGGGTTGCAAAGATCCTCTGCCTCGAGATGCACCAGTCCCATTCCATCGTACCTGTCCAGTTCTGGAGCCTGACCTTCATGTATTCGGGGTACCATTTAATCTCATCTGCAGCTTTCAAGATGCCTTCGTGGTTGATTTTTACGAACCACTGGGGTTCGGACAGGATTTCTATGGGGGTGTCGCAGCGCCAGCAGAGCCCTACATTCTGTTCAAGGGACTTCTGGTCGTAGAGGAAACCTGCAGCTTTCAGGTCGGCAATTACAGCTTCCCTGCATTCGGCCAGGGTCATTCCTTCGTATTTGCCTGCAGCTTTTGTCATCCGACCCTGTTTGTCAAGGGCTTTTACCAGAGGCAGTCCGTATTTTACCCACCAGCGCACGTCCTGCTTGTCCCCGAAGGTACAGATCATCACAGCGCCTGTCCCGAACTCGGGCTCAACAGCTTCGTCAGCAATCAGGGTCACTTTCTGTCCGAAAATGGGCACTGTGATTTCTTTGCCGATGTGCTGGCTGTAGCGCTCATCTTTGGGGTTAACCGCAACTGCAACACATGCCGCCATCAATTCCGGCCTGGTAGTTGCAATGTCTACTTTGTCAAAGTGGACGAAATTAAGTTTGGTCTGCCTGGACTCATACTCGACTTCTGCAAAAGCAATGGCAGTTTCGCAGCGGGGACACCAGTTGACAGGGTGGTCTTCGTGATAGATGTGCCCGTCGTTGTACATCCTGACAAAGGACTTCTGTGTCTTTACGAAGTATGAAGGCTCCATGGTAACGAATTCGTTGCTCCAGTCCACGGAAAAGCCCAGACGCAGCATTGTTTTGCGCATCTTTTCGATGTTTCCTGCAGTAAGTTCCCTGCACATCCTTCGGAACTCGGCTCTGGGGACCTGGTTTTTCGTAATTCCGTGGATTTCTTCAACCTTGACTTCCGTTGGCAGGCCGTGGCAGTCCCAGCCCTGGGGGAACATCACATTATATCCGCGCATGCGTTTGTATCTGGCTATATAGTCGATGTAACACCAGTTAAGCGCGTTTCCGATGTGGAAATTGCCTGTAGGATAGGGAGGTGGGGTATCAATAATGTACTGGGGGCGGGTATCTTCTCCCCAGTTGAAGTGGTACATGGAGAGGTTCCATTTCTCCATCCACTTTTCCTCTACCTCATTAGCATTATATTCTTTTGGAATTTCCGATTCTGTCATAAGGACACTCCATGATTGAGAAATAAGTGTAAGAATTTCTTGGGTTTTAGAGTGCTTGCGATTATTTAAATATATCTGGTTTTGGATGATGGAAATCTCTTCTGTCGGACAGCTCTCAGGATTATATATTCGAGCTACATCCGATCACTTCTAATTTACATCCGATCTGCACCGGGGAATCTTTTGTCCTGAAAGCAAATAGCCGGTGATCCCCGGAATATCCCTTAACATTATTCGGCGCTGGATTTGTATTTATCTGCTTTTCTTCCCTGCCATTCCCCGGCATGGCTTCTTCATTTCGAATAGATAAGAGCAAATACTTCATCCGTACAGGATAAGGTAATTTTCGAAAATGAAACCTGTCCCTTTGAAGCAGGAGAGCGGCCTTCAAACAATAAAGAAGAGAATTTGAAGTAATGAAGCAGAATTGAAGAGTAAAATTGTGAAAGAATTGTTGAAGATCTTAAAAATAGTCCAGGCCTGAAAGGATAATATAAAAAGTAAGATAAGGTTAAGTTCGGTTTGAAAAAACTTCTTTCGTCTTTTTCTATGATCTTTTTTTATGCATATCTCCAGGCATCCCGGATGTGCATGGCATTCATTCCGAGGCTTTGTGGTGGATAGATATCATTTTCCGGAGTGTCTCCTATAGAGAGCACTTCCCAGGGTTCAAGCCCGAGGCCGTCGAGAGCCATCCTGAAAAGCCGGGTGTCAGGTTTCTTGATGCGGTGGTCCGAAGACATGATTACAAAATTAAAGCGGTCGTACAGGCCCAGGAAGCGAAGCTCCTGTTCCGTAAAAACCCTCTGGGCATTGGACACAATGCATTTTGGGATGTTTCTGTATTTCTCAAGCAGGCGCAGGCTCTGAGGGTAAGCTTCCAGTTTCTTTAAAGACGCCGTTCTGAAAACCTTGGCCGTTTCAATTCCAAGCCAGAAGGGGTCGATTTCCCTGAAGGCGTTTTCGGCGCAGATTTCGGAAAAAATCTCTTCTATGCGGATATCAGGGTGCTGCTGGCCTGAGTTTCCAAGCCTGCCTATAACTTTCCATCTGTATTCTTCCCGGAGCCGGTCGGGCTCTATCCTCACCCCCTGATAGAGTAACCATTTGCTTACCCTTTCGTTTGTTTCCCGGCCTCCTTCATCTGTTTTGATATCGACGAGCGTTTTATAACAGTCAAAGATTAAACCTTTAATTTTTCCGTTCTGGAGCATAGGAATTCTCCATTTATTTTTTTGGTATTTTCAATTTATCTATCTCTTTCTTCTCACAATCTAAATACTATTCTTCAAATATATATTCATTTCGCAAATACTCCTATTAGATTCAATTTTTTGAAGGTATTTCTCTATATCTATATATTTTGCTTCAGGTCTATACTCAGGGCTAAATTCTTGAAAATGATAGGTTTCACCATTCCGAAGGTACCCTGGCTTTCTGGCGAAAAAAGTAATAGAAAAAGTTGCTCGTAAAGTGTATTCCTGCCAGTTAAAGCTCGATAGTATCAGACCTGGGATCGGCGATTGACCTCAGTTCGGAACCTATGAGATTTGTCGCAAGGACGAAGAGCATGATCATTCCGCCTGCAGATAAGGCCATCATCGGGGCGGTCTGAAGATATACCACTCCGTCTTTCAGGATTGCTCCCAGTTCCGGTGTGGGGGGATGAATCCCTAGTCCCAGGAATCCAAGCCCGGAGATTGCAACAATCCTGGATCCCAGTCCGAGTGTTGCTATCTCAATGATGGGTCCGCAGCTGTTAGGAAGAATATGGCGGAAGAGAATGTATTTATCAGATGCCCCAAGTGCTCTGGCCGCCTCGACGAATCCGCTATTTTTTAGCGAGAGGGTAGAACCCCGGATCATTCGCGCGTACTTTGCCCAGCCTGAAATGGAAAAGGAAAGGATAATACCTGCAGGACTGGGGCCCACAACCCCAACAATAGCAATTGCAAGGACTATATTGGGAAAAGCGAGCAGAATGTCGGTTACTCGCATCAGGAATGCATCGTATCTGCTGAAATAACCTGCATACATACCTACGATAATCCCTATGGTAGCAACGATCAGAGTTGAAATAATTGCGATTGAGAGCGAGGTCCGGGCCCCGTATAATATGCGGCTGAAGATGCATCTGCCAAACTGGTCGGTTCCGAGGGGAAAAGATACCGAAGGGGGAGATAATCGTTCTTCAAAATGCATTTCTGCAGGGTCATTTGGTGAAATAGTCGAAGCTGTTACAGCCAGCATGGTGATGAGGGTAAAAAGCAGAATCCCTATTGTAAGCGTTGCGTTCTTTCGAAGAAGCACCAGCGTCCTGCTCATGCCGGAAACTGCCCATTTTTTGTCCACGTACGAATACTCCATGTTATTCCCCCTGCTCCCTGATTGACGGATCAAGATACAGCTGGGCAAGGTCAACACCGAGATTGATCAGGACGATAATTGCAGCGAAGGTGAGTATACAGCCCTGGACCACCATGATATCCATCGAGGAAACGGATTCCACGAGAAGCCTTCCCAGCCCCGGAAGTGCAAACATGCTTTCGATAAGAACGGACCCGCCAAAGAGCCATCCAAACTGGGTACCCATATAAATCAGAACAGGGATCAATGCGTTCTTGAGCGCATGCCGTTGAATCACGATTCTGCGGTTAAGCCCTTTTGCACGCGCTGTCCTTATATAATCCTGCTCTAGCGTTTCAATCATACTCGTCCGCATGATACGCATTGTTACAGCAGAGAGGCCGACTGAAAGAGTAAGGGAGGGGAGGATAAAATATTCTATCCCTCCCGTTCCCGCAACCGGAAAAATCCCCAGATAGATACCTCCCACGAGCATAAAGACTATCGCAACAAAATATTCGGGGCTGGAGAGGCTGATGATAGAACTAAGCCTGCAGAGATGGTCCAGAGGTCCGTTCTGTCTTAGTGCTGCAAGGATCCCGAGTGGAATGGCTGTGGCAGCTGAGATGGTTATTGACAGAAAGGCAAGCTCGAAGGTTGTTGGTAGGGCATGTGCGATTTCTTCGACGGTACTCCTTTTTGTCTGGTAGGAATACCCCAGGTCGCCGTGCAGGACCCGCGAAGCCCATTTCAGATAACTGATATGCCAGGGGTCGTCAAGGCCCATCTCCTCATGAAGTCGGGCTACCGCCTCTTTCGGAGGACTTTCGGTACCAAGGGTTGCTCTGAGCGTTATCTCGGCCGGGTCTCCGGGAGAAAGGGAGATTACCGCAAAGGTGATGAGGGAGATTCCAATCATCACCGGGACCATTTGAAGCAGCCGGTTCAATACGATTGTATGCATCATCTTGCTCAAACCCCGTATATGGGAGAGGGTATGGAATGCCCCTTAAACAATTGATACATTCTCAAGGTGGAGTGAGTACTCTGTCGGATGGAGCCGGTATCCTTCTATATCCGAGGTTGTGACATCGATATTGACGTAATAGTTAAGATATGCAACCGGGGCTTCTTCGACAATAATTGCCTGGGCTTCGTCATAGAGTTCTTTTCTGACAGCCATGTCGGAAGTAGTTCTGGCTTCTTCGAGCAGTCCATCCACACTTTCGTTGTACCAGCGGTACGCTCCCCAGCCGTCTGTTGATGTACCGCTCGAGTGGTAATCGGTCATCATGATTTCGTCAGGATCCGGTACAAAGAGCAGTCCCCTCCCAACGAGGAAGATATCAAAGTCTCCCTGATTTCTGAGAGAGTTCGCAGCGTCGACATTGAGGACCTGAAGTTCGGTCTCAATCCCCACGTTCTTTAGCTGCTGCTGGAGTACTTCGGCGATCGAGGGCAGTTCTGCACGCTCAGGGTATGTGATAAGTGTAATTTTCAGGGGATTTCCGTTTTTATCAAGGGTTCCGTCTCCGTTCGTATCGGTCCACCCGGCTTCTTCAAGAAGCGACTTCGCCTTCTCCGTATCATACGTGTATGGAGCAATTTCCTTGTTAGCCCAGTAAAAGCCCGGAGGGAAGAGTCCTGCTGCGGTGGTTCCGTATCCGTGAAGGACATATTTCACTATTGCTTCTCGATCTATTGCGTAATTGACAGCCTGCCGCACTTTCTGATCGTCAAAAGGCTCCTTTTCCGTGTTGAACCCAAGCATTCTTACCCGGGCAATCGGCTGCTGCAGGACGGTATATCCATCCTTTTCCGTATATTCTTCAGCAATCTCAGGTGAAAGGATCATTGCTATCTGGATCTCTTTACTGTCAAGGAGCATCTTTCTCGTAAGTGCCTCAGGCATTATCCGGTATATCACCTTATCGACTGAAGCAGTCTGCCCCCAGTAATCGGGGTTTTTGACGACAGCTACTTCTTCTTCCGGTTTCCAGGACTCAAAGATGAAGGGTCCGGTCCCGATAGGCTTTAGCATATTTCCATCTTCATCATAAGATCCGGGGGCAAGGGCAACACTTTCTGCTTTGGAGAGATAGGCCGGTAGTGCGGGGAAGGGGGATTCGAGGCGGATTACCAGAGTCCGGTTGTCCGGAGCCTCAATGGCTGATATGGGAATTTTTTCGAAGATTGACTCTGACCGGACAAAGGACCGTTCGAGAGAGGTTTTCATGACTCCGGCTGTAAAGGGTGTTCCGTCATGGAAGAGAACGTCTTCTCTCAAAACGAAGGTCCAGTTTTTCCCATCATCGGAGACTTCCCACGATTTGGCAAGGTTTGGGGTGATTTTTCCCTCATAATCGACTCCTACAAGGGTTTCGGCATATCCGAGTCTCTGGGCGATGTAGCCTGACTGGTGAGGATCAATTGTATTTGGACTCCATTGGCCCGAAATCGAAAGTGTCTGGAGTTCTTCTTGCTGTTCCTGTTCCGCACAGCCCGTTCCCATGACCACGAGAGCCAGCAGAATAAAGAGAAGTCCCTCTTTTTTTTTCATTTAACTCATCACATCCAATAATTATGTATCAGCTTCAAGTGCCGCAAAAATTCACTTATTTATAAAATTTCTGTATTTATATGTCGTAACCGAATAAGGAAATGTATATGGTAATTCCGTGATTTTCCTGTAATTTCTGTCTCATGTCTCCAACTTTCCTCCCCGTAGATCTGGCAGACCTGCATGCCCGTTAAACGTATGAAATGTTATGACATCGCACTTTCCGATCATCATATTTCTTCAGTTCAGGGCTGTGAAGGCAGTTTTTTGTCTTTTCCGGGCAGAACCGGTAGTATACGCATGATCCCGGAATCCTGTTCCCCTGTGGTTCCGGGCACTGCAGGGAAGCCGAATCAGGGATTGAAGTGAGCTTTCGGGTGAATGGGTGAAGCGGTCTGTCCAGTACATCCTGCCCTTCTTCAACGATCTGTCCGCCAAACATTACAGCGGTCCGGTCTCCTATCGCATGAGCAAGCCCCTGGTCGTGGGTAATGAAGAGAAGAGAGCATCCCAGCCGGTGCTGAAGGGCCTGAAGAAGGCGGACAATAGCTGCCTGTGTGGACACGTCCAGCATTGATGTCGGTTCATCACAGATGACAAGGGCTGGCTCCAGTGCGATAGCTCGGGCAATAACGGCCCGCTGCAGTTCTCCGCCACTGAGCTGGTGGGGGTATCGGGCAGTCTGCTCCGGCTCAAGCCCGACAAGCTCGATAAGTTTCTCAAGCTCCTCTTCCGGCAGCTTCCCGGGGGGTAATGCATCGGGATGGATGCGAAAGGGTTCGCAGATAGAGTCAGCTATCTTCCAGCGGGGGTTCAGTGCACTTTCCGGTTGTTGTGGCACGATCTGTATTTTTCTCCGGATCAGGCGGAGTTCTTTTTCTTTTAACCCTATCAGGGCCTGTCCTTCAAAGAAAACCTCGCCCCGGGTAGGAGGAATAAGCAGGAGGAGCAGTCTGGAGAGAGTGGATTTGCCGCATCCGCTTTCTCCTACAAGAGCAAGTGTTTCTCCGGAATCGATCCGTATGTCCACCCCGTCAACAGCCGTAATCCTGTTCTTCCCCCCTGAGGTGAATATCTTCGTTAGCCCTCTTCCTTCAATCATACAACCAGCACCTGACAGCCGCCCCGTCCGTAAGAGAGATGAGCGGCGGTTCGACTCTACATTTTTCTACTGCATGCGTGCAGCGGAATCGGAATCTGCAGCCTCCATCATATTTGTCCGTCTCTCTGGTCCTGCCTGCTATAGGGTGGAGGCCGTTTTCCGGGAGTGAGCGGAGCATTCCTCTGGCATAAGGGTGGAGAGCCCCTTCAAAAAAACTCTTTTTTTCCCTGATTTCCATGATCCGTCCGGAATACATGACCGCAATCCTGTCAGCAAGATTTCGGGCAAACGAGAGGTCGTGAGTGATAACAAGCAGGGTGATTCCTTTTTCGCGTACTATCCGGAGAAGAGAAGAGACTGCCTGCCTGTTCATTATGTCTATCCCTTTGGTCGGTTCGTCAGCGATGAGCAGTTCAGGGAGGCCTGCAATTCCCATAGCAACAAGGGACCGCTGGAGCATTCCACCGCTGAAAGAATAAGGGTATGAGTCGATCCGCTCTTCGGGAGGTGTTATTCGGATGAACTGAAGAAGTTCAAGGACCTTTTTTCGAACTACGGACCGGTTCTTTTCCACATGAAGAGAAATAGGCTCTCCGATCTGGGCTCCTATAGTCATTGAAGGATTCATTGCTCCTGCGGGATTTTGCGGAACCCAGGCAATCTTGCTGCCGCGGATCATTTCAAGTTCGCTTTCAGAGAGGCTCAGGAGGTCTGCACCGCGATATCTTACGGTTCCAGTAGCGGTGCAGTTTGCAGGTAGCAGTCCGAGAAAGGCAAGGCCCAATACTGATTTTCCGCTCCCGCTTTCTCCGATGATGGCAAGTATCTCGGACTGTGTGATGCTGATATCCACACCGTCCACAGCCCGGACGACTTTGCCTGATGTTGGGAAGTGTACATGCAGCTGTTTGACCTCAAGAATGGTGTTCATGATCTATTTTTTCCATACTTTCGCTTAACTTTTGTTGCGAAAATTACGAAGTGTACGATATTACTATTTATATTTGTTTTCATATATTCTATGACAATTGAAAAATAAATTGTTATATATTAATACGAATATTCATTAATGTGTGAAACAGGAAGAGGTATTATGACTTTACAGATCGACTGGGAGACAGTCTGGGCTGAAGGCATCGGTGAGATGAATCGGCTTTCCAATACTAGTTACTGGAACCGGCGGGCGGAGGATTATTCAGATATGGTTCTGGCAAGTGATTGTAATCACGGCCGGAATATCCTCGACCTGTTTGAACGGGAAGGGTTGCTGAAACAAGATTGGCATGTTCTCGATATTGCATCCGGGCCGGGTGCGATAACGGTCCCGTTTGCAGAAAGGGGGTGCAGGGTGACTGCAGTCGAGCCTGCAGAGAGGATGGCAGCAGCACTTATGTCATCTGCACAGGAAAGGAGGCTTTCTAACATCGATGTAATCCCGCAGACCTGGCAGGAGGTGGATGCGGAAGCATATGCGAAGAACTACGATCTGGTCGTCTGCTGTCATGCCCTCTGGCAGTTTCCGGACATTCTTCCCCAGATCCGGCGTATGGAAGCAGTTTCCAGGGGTTACTGCTGTCTTGCCCACGGCTTTGAAGCTCCGACTGAGACAAGCAAACTGCTGGACATTATGGGGATTGATGAAGGCGACTTTGACCAGTTCATCACGATATTAAACCTTCTCAACGATGCCGGGGTACATCCGAATGTCAATGTGGTCGATTACACTCTTAGCCGGTCGGTCGCCTCCGCAGTTAGTTATACCAGCAAGCTTGTAGAGAAGTACCGTCCTCTGGATGCCAGCGACAGCGCGTTTATCCGGGACTATGTACAGAGTCGGGCTAAGAACGGGTTATATCAGGTCAGTGGCAGGATGGGGGTTTTATGGTGGGAACTAGCATGATGGACAGCCCTGTTCTATCCGGTATAGACTGGGTCAGGCTCTGGGAAGACAGTTATGATTCCAGGTCGAAAATGATGCGCAGAGATTACGAGATCAATGACTGGACTGAACGGGCGGAGGATTACTCGGAATCCAGGCGAACTAACCAGTACGAGTTTGGGGAGTCAGTCTATGCCGCACTTGATCTCCATGGTGCCATTCCTCCACATGCCAGGGTCCTCGAGGTTGGCTCGGGCCCCGGAACGTTTGTCATCCCGTTTGCACGGAGAGTTGACCACGTGACCGCTGTTGAACCTGCGGAGGGCATGATCCGTATGATCCGTCAAAATGCTGCGGAAGCAGGAGTGAATAACTATTCCGTTATCCCGAAGATCTGGCAGGATGTGAACAGCTCGGAGCTGCAGGACCGGTATGATCTTACCATCACTTCAACCGTTATCTGGATGTTCCGTGATATTATGGCCCAGATCCGCAGGATGGAAGAGGTGACGCAGGGACACTGCTGCATAGTCGGGAGCATAAGCACCGGACAGAGGTTTGAAGCCGAACTCTGGAAAAAGATCATGGGGGATGTCCCTTCTCCGCAGTATTCGGAATTCCCGGTGATATACAACCTTCTATACGAGCACGGAAGGGTGCCTCAGGTACGAGTTATCGATTATACAAGTATGAGGACATTTGAGAATATGTTCAGGATGTACAGGGTTTTCTACTCGATATATACTGAGATCACACCTGAGGTTGAAGAGGCAATTCGAGATGCTCTGTACAGAGATTCCGGTGACGGCCCATGTGTCCGAAAATATCGGTCTGCTGTGGTCTGGTGGGACCCGGCTGTTCGAAGGAAAGAGTTAAAGGGCATCGCCTGAGAATTCGGGCGGGAGTTTTACGGAAAGAAGAGATGTATTTGAGGGCAGGAACGGAAAAAAAGTGTCCGGAAATGGCTGGTCTTAAAGGCTGAGAAGAGGCTTGTGGATACGGGAGAGCCCTCTAATGGGCTCCCATTCGTTTTTTAAAATTAATCTATTAATATCAGCCCGTTTTTAATATCAAATCTAAAATCAGTCCGTTATCCCGTAATGTTTCCAGGCTTCCTCAATGGTCATTGCCCGCATACCGAGCTTTCTTGCCGGAAGGATCTCGTTTTCGTAAGAGTCCCCGAGGGACATAACACACTTGGGTTCGAGTTCGAGTTCCATCTTTTTGAGTGCGGTCATAAAGAGCCTGAGGTCGGGCTTTTTGTACCCCACGTCGGATGAGAAAATGACAAAATCAAAGTAGTCGTAGATCCCGAGGAACCGGAGTTCAAGTTCGGAAAAGACCCGCTGCCCGTTTGAGATTATGCACTTGGGAACATTTATACAGCGCTCGATTAACTTTATGCTCTGGGGAAAAGGGCGAAGTTTCCTTATCGAAGCTGCCCTGAAGACCCTTGAGGTCTCAATTCCCAGGCTTTTTTCGTCTATTTTCCAGATCGAGTTTTCCCGGCAGATCTCAGCAAATATCTCTTCAACCCTGACTTCCGGGTATATCTCCTGGGATTCGTCCATCCTTTCCTCTACTTTAAGCATGTACGTATCCCACAGCTTTTCCGGCTTTATTTTTACCCCGTGGTATGAAAGCCATGCACTTACGGTCTCATAAGTCTCGATCCTGTGTTCTTCGGTGTGGATATCGATAAGCGTCTGGTAGCAGTCAAAAATAACGCCCTTTACCTTGCAGCTCTCAAATGTCTCTTCCCCTGCTATGATAGGATCGGCGGGAACGATTATAGTGCCCTCTTCGGTTTCCGGTTCATTGTTCTTTGAAATGTTCTTGCCTCCCATATCCCCTTAATAATTGTTTTCAATCCCCTTAATGTTACCCTCGGTCCCCTATTTCCTTTTAGAGTTCTGTTTTAGAGTTATTCTTTTCAGAGTTCTTCTTTTAGGGTTCTCTCTGTTATTCCCTTAATTTCCTCTATTAATCGCATTTAAACATTCAAGGGCTTCCTTTATCAGGTAGTTCCTGTATTCGCCCTGGTGAAGCCTTGCCGAACGGAGCAGCCCTATACTCATGAAGAAAGGCAAAATTCTGGTAACGTGGTAAAAGTCCTTTTCTCCGCGGCTGTACTCCCAGAGGAAGTTTCCTATATACGGCTCGGCTTTCCAGCCTCCTCCTTTGTGCAATTCGAACTCGTTTTTCAGTTCCGCAGTAAGGATTCCGAGATCCCTTACAGGATTTGCTTCATACCAGGAGCTCTCAAAATCAAGTGCATAGGGTTTTCCCCTGCAGAAAATATAATTGGAAGGGGTAACATCCCTGTGGACCATACAGCCGCACTCCCGGTCAATCCAGGAACTGTACCACCATTCTCCAAGGAGTTTGTTGAAAGTATCCCGTGTGCCGTAATCCAGTTTCAGGTGATCCAGCACGTCATGATAGTTCCTGAACTCATTTTCTTTATTATAAGCGCATGACTGTGTATTGTCATGCAGCTGCCGGAGCATATGCGCCACTGCAGCAAGCTTTTCATAAAGGTTTTCCTCGCGTTTAAGGTACCATTTCAGTGGTTTTCCGGGTACGTGTTCGGTTACAAGGACACAATTAAAATCTTTATTTATTGCAAGAGGTTTTGCAACGTTTATTATCGAAGCTGCTTTTTTCAGGTTCCGGTATTCATTCATCATGCCTCTGTAAGCGTTGTAAGCCTTTAGCTTCCCCGTGGGTTCGGAAAAAAATTTTGCCATTACACTGAAGTGTTCCCCTTTGAACTGATACCTGCAGACAGTGTGAGAGGAATTGTGCTTGAAAACATTCACGCGGCACTTTTTATCGCGAATCCGGTGCCCTACAACTTCTTCAACAAGCCAGTCCCTGAATGGATCCCCAGGATACAAAGTATTAACATGGCGATCTGCCACTTCAAATTACCCCCATTTTTCAACCTCAATCTTAACAACTATACTCTTTGCCTCTCAGTTTCTCTTCCTTTTAACAGTAATGCAATGAAATACAGGCCAGCAAGCGTAGCACTCATGAAGTGTAGCACTCATGAAGTGTAGCACTCATGAAGTGTAGCTCTCATGAATCGCATACTAATTATTCATGAAAATAACGCATGAAATACAGTAAATAAAAGGCAGAAATAATCAAATCCTGTCATAGTAAAGCAGAGTCCGGGACAGGATTTGATTCCTCTTTTTGAATCTTCAATACTGGTAAGAGTATACTATAGCCCGGGTATCTTATATTTTTATTGGTGTTTCGATACGGATTTTTACCTCTTCTCCTTTCTTAATCTAACTTAACGGTGAGTACCTTCCCGGAAGAACGAAGTCCTGATGTCGGGATTACATCAGAGTTCAGTAAAAAGGACTTAAAAATCGAATGAAATCGATGAGAAGTTGCTATATTATATACCAATAAAATATTTTTGTGAAACATGACTGTATAAAGTCATTTGAGAGATTTATATAATCTTCATCCGGATATTCGATGAGCCCATATCTGGATACTCCCATATCTGGATATTTTATTTTCAAGAGGTGTTTGCGTGATTAAAATCCATAATGAAATACCTGACTCCTGTAATTGGCAAATAGTTGAGGAAATTAATCGAGGATGGTCAAATGATAAGAAATATTATGTCCAAACGGCGGACGGTAGAGAATTTTTACTTCGAATATCAAACATATAGCAATATGAGAGAAAGAAACAGGATTTTCAAAAAATAAAACAGATTGATAATATTAACATCTTAATGTCGCATCCAGTTGATTTTGGAATTTGTAATAGTGGTCAGTCTGTGTATTTTTTAACAACCTGGATTGAAGGGGAAGGTGCAGAAACCGTTCTTCCCGGGCTAAGCAGTAAAGAACAATACCGGTTTGGGGTTAGAGCAGGAGAAATATTGAAAATGATTCATCAAATTCCTGCCGCAAAAAATCAACTTTCCTGGTCGGAACGTTTCAACCGCAAAATAGACAGGAATATTACTAATTATAAAGCCTGTGGAATTCATCTGAGGGGAGCAGAGAAAATCATCGGGTATATCGAACAAAATCGATATCTATTAGAAAATCGCCCCCAGTGTTTTCAACATGGTGACTATCATGCCGGGAATATGATCGTTACAAAATCCGGGGAGCTTGGGATTATTGATTTTGACAGACTTGATTCTGGTGATCCGTGGGAGGAATTCGATCGTATTACCTGGTGCGCAGGTATAAGTACCGCATTTGCCTCGGGACGTATAAACGGATATTTCGATCATAACGTACCTGTTTTATTTTTCAGATTAATGGCTTTATATATTGCAAGCAACCAGCTTTCATCAATTCCCTGGTCAATTCCATACGGGCAGGAAGAAGTCCGTACAATGCTCAGACAAGCCGAGGATGTTTTGACATGGTATGATGGATTTGAAACATACATACCGAAATGGTATATTTCAGGCCCTCCTAAGTGAATATGATGAATACCTTAATTTCCTCCAAAAACATTTTTATCTGTCGGAATTTCTACGTGGATGAAGTTTCGCGAACTTGGCAGACTCATCAAAGACGGGTTATTTGCGAGTCCTATCTTCATCTTTCAAAGGCAGGTCCCCCAACATCGGCTATGTTATTGTACCCGAATTCTTCCCAGTACCCTCTGTAAGGTGAGTTGCTGAGCTCAATTCTTACTATCCACTTAGCCCATTTGTACCCGTACTTGTCTTCAGCCACAAGCTGCAGGGGAAACCCTCTTTCAGGCGGCAGGGTCACATCATTTAGTTTATATGCGAGTATGATATCGTTTTCCAGCAGATAGTCCTTATCAAGGGAAGTGGAGTACCCGTCTGCGCTGTAAAAAATAACCGTTGTTGCATTGTCCATAACCCCTACTTCGTCAAAGATCTCAGCTATCTTAACTCCTGTCCATTTTGCATTAAAGCTCCAGCCTTCCACACAGTTAAGGTCAACGACTTTGGAAGTTTGAGGTAACCCGGTTATTTCTTCATAGGTAAAATTCCGGGGGTTTTCCACAAGCCCGTCAACCTGCAGCCTGCAATTCTCCCTGTCAATATACTGGGTGCCCTTGATGGCGTTGTTGCGCTGCTGTGCAATAGGAGTTAACTGCTGCCCCTGATAAGAAAGCGTTTCTGTCTGGTTGTCATAGACTCCCGTACCTCCTCTGTCGGATACACAGCCTGAAAAGGCTGTAAATACAACTGAAAATATCAGAAGTGAATGGATCGGTTTCATGTATTTGCCCTGCCTCCCTCAATTCTCCCTCGACCCTTTTCCTTACTACTTCCTCTTTTTTACGATTCCTTCCTCAAATATGCTAAATATCAATCTCACCTGAATAAATGAATGTCTGAAAAAGAAATTAATGGAGTTGTAACCCTATAAAGCAGAAGCAACAATGTGGGTAACTGATAGAAAAGATAAATCAATCAGGACTTATGCGGTTGAACTGAGAAATCAATAGCATTTAGCTCCCAACGGCCTAAAATGTAAATTTAATCTGCAGTGTTTGCCGAACATGGTTTTGTATCTAATGCGCGTAAATCCTGCCATAAATCCTACCATTATTCTTTTTGCTTTGTTTGCACATGCTTATGCATGTTCAGGCAATGAGGTGCGGTTTAGTTGATTACTTGCTCGGCTACCTCTACCTTCAGCAGTGCCCGGACATTTTCAATCTGGTTAGCAATAGTTACTGTACTGGAACCTGCAAACAGCAGCCCAACAGCTACATTATCCAGCGTCGTTATCAGTGAACCCGAATCACCGCCTTCGCTCATTGAGGTGGTTATGATCTGGTCTTTAAACCGTGCAACCTTGTCTTGACCATAATTGATATCCACAGTTGCATTGACTGCTGTGATCCTGCCTGTGGTAAAGGCTGTGGTGCGCCCGGTTTTTTTCACAAGATCCCCTACCTTTACGAAATTTTTCTGCTTCCACCCCCGTACTTCTCCGCTCCAGTAAATTTCCCGGTCGATATTACTGAACTCCGCGAGCGCAAGTGCGCAGTCCACAGTGTTGTTCTGGGATTCTCTGGGCTCCGAAAAATCGATGGGTACAAATCTGAACAGCGTACCTATTCTGTCCTCCGGATCTTTCCCTCCATCAAATGCTCCGGGTTGCAGCACCGCATCTCCGATCTGTCCTGCATTAGAGGCTGCAAGTACATGGTTATTGCTGAGAATGTAGTATTTGGGCGGCATGCCAATCCCGTGTACTGGCGGGCTGACCTTACCTCCAGGCAGGATATCGTAAACACCTGTAGCGATGGTACCTGCTGTGATATCTTTATGTCCCACGCTGTATCCTCCTTTAGCCGGACGGACGCGGTTATTCAATGCCAGTGGTGAGAAAGCTTCCGATTTTGGTTCACCTCCTGCCATGGGTATGCCTATCGCCATCACATCTGTTTTGTGCCCTCCCAGTTCTTCAGGTATTATAGCTCCTGCAGGCAGCATTGATTTTTCAAGTTTTTGTGTGACCAGTACTATCAGAGCAGATTCGCCTGTAGGTTTTCCATCCGTCACCTTGGCACCGACTGCCATACCTACTACGTTGGGAAGTATCTTATCCGGATGCAGGAATTTGTCAACTTCAGCCCTATGCGCTACCAAAGTAGCTTCCGCATCCTTCTCTTTTATCATCCATATATTTGCCGATTCCACTTTCTTTGCCATAATTTTTCCCCACTCCGACATAATTTCAATTAATAATAAAAATCGATTTGATATTAGTCGCTTCGCTATCTTTATTGATAAATTATTATGAACTGCTACTCAACGATGTTCCAGTTCCTGACATCCACTACCCGGTGTACTCCATCCCCCACTACCTGGCGTACACCGTCCTCAATACTTTATGACACTATCCTTACTACTTGGTGTACGCCGTCAGGTCACCAATCTCTTCGACCTCTACTTCATATCCTTCAAGTGTTTTCGGTATTTTTTCTTCGGGACAGAGTGAGGAATCCAAAACCTTATGTGTAACTCCCACGAAAATCACATCCTTTTCATTTTTTTTACCAGTCCAAACACCCTTGACATTGGGCAGATCCATCAATTTGACCTCGTACTTTCCCCTCACATCCTCAATGTCCATTTATATCTCCTATGGTAATTTGTTATGTAGTATCCGACCCGTTAACCTGTTTAGATTAAAGCACTGTTAAGCACTGTTGTAAGCACTGTTGTGCTGTACTGTAATAATAGCACAGTGAAGCACTGTTGTGCTGTACTGTAATAATAGCACAGTGTTATTATTTATCGATCCTGTCGATATCCAGATTAACCGGTTAGCCAGATTCCCTTTGAAATCTTTCATCACATCCTTCAGGTAATCTGTATAAAAACAGCTAAGGAAGAATACACTTGCCCTTCAGGATCTATGGGTTCTTGATTTCCAGTACAAACTCGGGTATAACATTAATTTCCCAAATACTCCTCTTAGAGATTTTCGGCACACAATGGTATTTATCACAACACCTCTTGGTGATCAAACAGCGTTACTGAAATACTATTATTAATTCAATATATAATTATCATTTTTTATATTTGTTTTTAAATATATTCTGCTGAATCCTATGTAATAAATCAAATTGTTAGTGATCACATACTCTAAATGAGTTGTCTGACAATTCAGTTATAGAGTAAAAAGATGACAAAAAGAGAGTATTTAAGACATTTAATTTAAAAAGGAAGATTTGTTTATTACTATTTGTTTATTACTGATAGGAATTGTCGGACAGCTTCTTAAGGGGTATTCGTGCCCTTCTTATACAAAGGTAAAAAAAGCCTGAATTGTTTTCAGGCTTCGTCGTATCCTATTTCTTCTTTTGTGAGGTAGCAGGCAGGGTCGTCTGCCCAGATGTTTCCGTATACGGCTTCGGCTCGAACCCGGAAGTTTCCGTTGCAGACGTCGAACCATTTGCATTTTGCGCAGCGGTCGGCATTAGCCTGGATAAGGGGCTTCCTGTGCTTAAGCCCTGCCATGAGCTCGTCACTCTGGTCGGTCCAGATCTCGCTGAAGGGGCGTTCCCTGATGTTTCCGAAGGAGTAGTGTCTCCAGAACTGGTCGGCGTGCACCGAGCCGTCCCAGGACACGCAGCCAATACCTATTCCGGAAGAGTTTCCCTGGTTCATGGACAGGAGTTCGAACACTTCGGCTGCCCTTTCCGGGTTTTCTTTCAGGAGTTTGAGGTAGATGTACGGGCCGTCGCAGTGGTTGTCCACGGTCAGGACTTCTGCGGGGAAGCCTTTCTCGTGCAGGGCTTTTGTCCGTTCCATTATGAGGTCAACGGCTTTTCTGGACTCTTCAGGGGAGAGGTCTTCGTCCACCATTGTCGAACCCCTGCCGGCATAGACCAGGTGGTAGAAGCAGACCCTGGGGATGTTTTCTTCCTCGAGCAGATCGAAGATGGCAGGGATGTCCCGGACGTTCTGCTTGTTGACGGTGAAGCGGAGCCCGACCTTTATACCTTCTTCCTGGCAGTTATGCAGGCCCCTGAGGGCAGCATCAAAAGCCCCTTTCATGCCCCTGAATTTGTCATTTGTCTCCCTGACGCCGTCCAGGGAAACGCCCACATAGGAGAGGCCCACGGCTTTGAGCTTTTTTGCCAGGTCTTTATCTATGAGAGTCCCGTTTGTGGAAATTACCGCTCTCATGCCTTTTTCCCGGGCGTAGGCAGCAAGTTCGGGGAGGTCCTTTCGCATTGTAGGTTCACCCCCGGAAAAAAGCATTACAGGGGAGCCAAAAGCGGCAAGGTCATCGATAAGGGCTTTTCCTTCTTCGGTGGAAAGCTCGTTTTTGAATTCCATGTCCTTTGCCTGGGCATAACAGTGGACGCATTTCAGATTGCATCGGCGGGTCATGTTCCAGACCACCACCGGTTTTTTATCTTTTGAAAACTGCAGCAGGTGAGATGGAAGCCGCTTTGAGTCCCTTCCATAGCGAAGGGCGTCAGAAGGTTCCACGGTTCCGCAGTAAAGTTTTGAGATGCCTATCATGTCGATCCGTCAAAATTGAGATTGTTTTCCAGAAATCAGTAAACAACTCGATATTGTTGCCTACTTTAACTTAGCTTTCTGATTGTTTTGTATTTGTAGAGATGGGATGATTATATGGCATTCACGATTATAAATCTAAGGTCAGAATGCCGGGACTTGAGGATATGACCGGAAAAGCCGAATATCCGGAAGTCAACCGAGAAAAATATTCTCGATTGCATATTTTCGATTTGTAAAATTATGTAAAATTATCTATTTGCCGATGGCATAAAACCTCTTCGAATTTGATATATCTGACTGTCCTTCAACCCTGTAAATGTCGTACCCGACTTGCCGTCTATTTCAAAGTGGTCAATCAATCCGGGAGGCCTGCATTGTAGGGGTGTCAGGCGTTGTTACCTTCCTGCTTTCGTCAAAATATTCAATCCATTTTTCATTTCACCGGTTAATTTGATCGGTCATGGTTTTACCTTGTGAATAGTATGCTTTGCTGAAAAAGCATAATCAAAAAAAAGTCGAGTTTCAAAAAAGGTGAAGAGCTTACAAAAAAATTGTTTTAAGATGTTAAAACGCACCCTGTCCGGAGACGGTTTTACTTTTCAGGCATCTGAATTCCGTTTCGTCTGGAGAAACGTATTCCATTATCCTCAGGCAAAATCCATAGGATCTGCTGTACATATCGCATTCTCCACACCTTGCTGGCATCTGGTCCGTTGCTTATCCTCCTTTACATTACATTTCAATTATATTTCTTATCTAAAGTCTATAACTTTCAAAAGTTATATACTTTATCCATAATTTCATGTCTATTCTAATTCGTCTATGACTATTTTTCATCCCTTTAATGACGAATCAAAAGTTTAGGAGAGAGCTTGAGTCATTCCAGAAATTCGTACAGTGGTACGACAAATGACCTAATGAGCTTTTAAGTATTGTTTTTTCGAACCGATTTTATGGGAAGAACTCTGTTTTATGAGCTCATTCCCGTATCGTGTGGTTCCCAAAATGATTTGAGTTATGAGTTTTAGAGCAATTTTTCAGCTGGCTTTTCATAGCCTCTTTTCATAGCTCTTTTTTCATAGCCTTTATCAGGGCTTCAAAGGTGAACTCCTCAGGGATTACGTCTGCATTGACCCCATGTTTTTTCAGGGTATTTCCCGTGGGGGTTCCGATTGCACCTACAACGGCCCCGCTGAGGGTCTCTTTTATTGTATCTCCTGCTCCCAACTTTTCCGCATGCTTCATGAAGCCTTTGACCATCATAGAACTCGTAAAGGCAAAGGCATCAACTTCTCCTGCAAGGGTGCGTTCTATAAGCTCTTTCTGGACTGTTCCTTCAGGGATACTGAGAGTGTACACATGAGTCTCATAGACGGTTGCTCCGCACTGTTCAAGGCCTTCTATTAAAACCTTAGCCCCAAAAGCGCTCCTTGCAAGGTCAACCGTTTTTCCTTTTACTTCGGAGCAGAGAGCTTCTACGATTCCTTCGGAACTGTAATCTCCGGGGAGGAAAGGCTTTTCAATCCCTATTTTTACCAGCTCTTTTTCCGTGTTCGGACCAATTGCTATTACCCGGGTCTTTTTCAGGGCTGTTATGAAGGCTTCTTTATCAGGTTCCGTGAGTTTGTCCAGTGTGAAAGTTATCCCGTTTGCGCTTGTAAATACAACGTAATCCGAAGTCCCGTCAATGACCCTCCGCACGAAAGGCTCGAATCCTTCGTCTTTTAAGCCTTCAAGCCGGATCATGGGGGCATAGACGGGCTCAAAGCCATAGTCCCTTGCAATTGCCTCGGACTTTTCCCTGTAGCTTTCGGGCCTCATGATTGCAAGTACGGGAATTTTTTTTTCTGTCATGCTTCTTTCTCCTGTCACTTCAACGGATTAAAAATCCACTCCTGTCAGCTGTTCTCCAAGGATCTTGTGCAGGTTGACAACGTCGCCTACAACCGTGATGGCAGGAGCCTTTACTTTTCTTTCTTCTGCCAGGTCAGCGATGTTTTCAAGGGTGCCTACGGTTACCCGCTGGTCAGGCCGGGTTCCCCTCTCGATCACTGCAACAGGGGTTTTCGGGTCCTTCCCGTATTTCATGAGCTCTCCGGTATTCCGCCTGAGCATCTTTACGCCCATAAAGATTACAATGGTCCCGTCGAACTTGGCCAGGGTCTCCCAGTCCAGGCCGCTTTCCTCTTTTGTCGGGTCCTCGTGCCCTGTTATAAAGGTGACCATCGACGTGCTTTCCCTGTGGGTTACCGGAATTCCCGCATAGGCAGGTACTGCAATTGCAGAGGTGATCCCGGGAACTATTTCGAATTCGATGCCCTCTGCTACAAGCACCTCGGCTTCTTCTCCTCCCCTTCCGAATACGTAAGGGTCTCCGCCTTTCAGCCGGACCACCATCTTTCCTTCCTTTGCTTTCAGGACAAGCACTTCATTGATTTCGGACTGGGTCATCGTGTGGTTCCCGGCATATTTCCCAACATCGATTTTTTCCGCCCTTTCCGGCATGGAACCCAGGATAGCTTTTCCCGGAAGCTGGTCGTAGACGATTACTTCTGCGTTGTCTATAAGCCTGCGGGCTTTCAGAGTGAGAAGTTCAGGGTCTCCGGGACCCGAACCCACAAGGTAAACTTTTCCGTAATTTTCTGACATATGAAGACGGTTCCTTTATGATTTTTGAATAGAAATGTGTAATCTGGAGAAGGTTAACGAGTTTTTAGAATATATAATATCCTGAAAATCGAGTCAAAAGTGATGCATTTGTGTTGCACCTGTTTGCATTATTGTACCTGTTTGTATTGTTGTTTGTATTGTTATACCTGTTTGCCTTTGTGTTCCAGCTCTATAAATTCAGAATCTCTCTATCCTTCTCTTTTCACAACCTGAATATTTTCCAGCTTTTTGTTATCATTAGCCGGAATATGAAGTTTGAAGTAAATCATAAGGAGCATTTTTCCTAAATCTTGTTTCACAAATTATATGGATTCTTATTGCTCATTATATGTCTGTATTTTTATTATTATTCCTCTATCCTTTATGTTCGCAGGTGCTCCAGCATCTGTATCGTGGCGCACGTATTCTCTAATGTAAACTTTAATTCCGAATATAAACCATAATTTCAATAATAGTTAAGGAGTGGAAAACTTGCCAAACAAACCTGAACTTCTACCGCTCCACAAGCTTGGGGCCCGGGAAGATAAACAGACTTCCGGGAGAATAAATTTCGGGCTTTTTTTACCGGGTGTGTCGGAAGAAGGAGAAAATGAGCTCCTTGTGAGGGTTATTCATGAAAAAGACCAGTTCCTTCAGGATATACCTCCAATGGACTTTGAAATGGAACATTCGAAGGACCCGGATTATGGGGATTACTGGTCTGCAACGATAAATATCAAAGCTGAAGATAAGCTCAAACCTTATTCTGCATGGGGAACCCCTGGAAAGTATGTCTATCGGTATTGCCTTAAAACCTCGAAAAAGCCAGAACTTATTGACTGGATTATCGATCCATTCGCCAGGGAATTCGGGATCGGGAAATTATCCGCCTTCACCCTCGGGTACGAACCCTATGAGTGGGACAAACATGAGCTGGCATGGAAAACCCCTTTCGTAAATGACATTATCCTCTATGAGCTCATGATCAGCGAGTTTGCGGATGATATAGAAGGGACGATTGCCCATCTGGATTACCTCGCAGACCTGGGAATTAATTGTATAGAACTGATGCCTCTTTCAAACGTTGAGAAAAGGGTGGACTGGGGATTTGCCCCGATAGGGTATTTCGGGGTGGACGAGCGTTTCGGAAATCGAAAAGACATGCAAAAGTTGATTGATGCGGCTCACCAGAAAGGCATTGCAGTCATAGTGGATTCGGTTTATGCGCATACAAGCCATCTTTTTCCGTATTACTATGTTTACAACGAACTTGGATACCCTCAGGACGAGAACCCCTTCATGGGCCCTTTCGCTGAAAATGCTTTAGGAATAAGTACGGACTTCAACCACAAATTTGTCCGGGATTTCTTTTTGACGGTCAACAACCACTGGCTTGACAGCTATCATGTAGATGGTTTCAGATACGACTACGTGCCCGGGTACTGGCTAGATAATTCGGACAACGGTTATACGAAACTTGTACGGGACACTTACCAGCTGGTTAAAGCAAAAAAAGGTTCTTCCAATCACTGGCAACGTTTTTTTGAAGGAGAATCCGTAAACCTCATCCAATGTGCCGAGCAGCTTCAAAAACCTGTAGAAATCCTGAATAAAACTCACAGTAACTGTACCTGGCAAAACGGGACACTGTCAACAGCCAGGGAAATAGCCGGGAATCCCGGGAAGTTGACCGACCTGGGCTTCCTTTTTGGCCTCGTTGATTATCCGGCAGAAGTTCAGAACAACGGGGATAAACTCACAAAAACGACTCTGCAGTACCTGGAAAATCATGACCATTCCCGTTTTATCTGTACTTTTGGAACCGTTCCCGGTGATAATGAACTTTTAAAAGAAGGGAACCGTGCCCTCTGGTACCGGGTACAGCCTTACCTGATAGGCCTGCTTACGGCAAAAGGAATTCCTATGTTATGGCAGGGGCAGGAATTTGGCGAAAATTACTTCCTTCCTAAGGAAGGGTGGGGAAGAGTGCTTTTGTACAGACCCGTGCGCTGGGAATATTTCTATACTTCCGAAGGCAGGTCACTGGTCAATCTTGTCAGGAAACTTGTTAAGCTTCGCAGGAATAAACCTCAGTTTTCCCGAGGAGAGCATTACTTCTGCAATGATTATGCCCTCTATCAGTCCCGAAATCTTATGCTGTTTTCCCGAACTTACAACGGAGTTTTCAGCCTGGTAGCATTGAACTTCGGAGCCCGGGCGCAGGCGGTATCTTTCAAGTTTCCATCCGCGGGCAACTACAGGGAAGAACTTCACGGGAAGGATAATTTAATGGGAGTTTCTGCGGGGGAGGACGTTCAGCTTAATATTCCTGGCAACTACGGAAGGATCTGGACACTGGAAACTTGAATATACCGAAAAAAAATCTTTCTGAATACAGAGGCTTAACTTAGTCGGGTTCAACTTAATCTGGTTCAACTTAATCGGTTTGAATACATTATAAATTTCCTGGTACTTTTCAGGTGGTAATCAATAAATACCTCTAAAGTATTACTGAGTTCAGTATGCTTCGCATAACTTTTCTTGGCACTGGAGGTTCTCTTCCAACCCGCAACCGAAATCCGTCAGCAGTAATGGTCAATAGAGAAGGGGAGCTTCTACTCTTTGACTGTGGCGAAGGCACCCAGCAGCAGATGATGCGGGCAAAAACAGGGATGATGAGCCTGTCCTCGATTTTTGTCAGTCATTTTCATGCCGATCATTTTCTGGGAATTCCGGGCCTGATCCAGACCATGTCTTTCATGGGCAGAAAAGAGCCTCTTATGATTTACGGGCCAGCGGGGACCCGGGAATTTACCGAACTCTTCAAGGCTCTTGGCTATTTCAACCTTAAATACGAAATTCGGGGCACGGAACTGAAATCCAGAGACGTTGTCGAAGGGGACGGATATGTGGTCCGGGCTTTAAAGACCGAACACAGCACGCCGAGTCTTGGCTATGCCCTTATTGAAAACCCCAGGCCCGGACGTTTTAACAGGGAAAAGGCAGTCGCTCTCGGAGTCCCACCCGGCCCTCTTTTCTCAAAACTGCAAAAGGGAAATCCTGTGGAAGTGGGCGGAAAGGTGGTAAGACCCGAACAAGTCATGGGAACCCCTAGGCTCGGCAGGACAATCGTGTACAGCGGAGACACCAGGCCCTGTGAAGCCATACTTGAGGCAAGCAGAGACACCGACGTCCTGATCCATGATGGCAGCTTCGCCGATGAGATGGCAGACTGGGCTGAAGAATCCATGCATTCAACTGCAGGCGAGGCTGCAGCCCTTGCAAAAGAAGCCGGAGTCAGGAAACTGGTCCTAACCCATATAAGTTCACGTTATACCGATGATGTGGAGCCTATCCTGAATGATTCAAAAAAAGTGTTTGAAAATGTTATTGTAGCCGAAGACCTGATGGAACTTGAGATCCCGTACAGGCCTGAGTAGGCAGACCCGAATAAACGTTTTCTTTCCAAAAGCAGGGTTTAGTAATTGGGTTAAATTTCTTTACAGAAATTAATCTGTAGGAACAATCTTCATACGATAAGAGCCGGGGATCTTCAGACAAGGGTCCAGTCCAGTTTTTTGTCTTCAGCGTCGTAGAGGGTAACCCTCATAGTCTTGTCTTCAATTTCGTAGAGAGGCCTGACTCCAAGATAAAATGTGTCACCGGGGCTGATTTCGATTTCACCGCTTACTCTTCCGAAGTACACCCTCCCTTTTGTATCTTTTTCTTCAACTGTCACACCTTTCCAGGTCAGGTTCTGGATTACGCTTATAACCCTGCACTCAAAGCGATCGACTTCACGTATTTCATTCATGAGAATCCCTCTTAAATCTTGTTCCGGGTATGGTTAAGACCTTACCCAAATATGGTTTCTGATAAAGAATAACGATTTCTATACATAAAACTATCCCAGAGGCTTCAATAAGAGAGTTTTCTTCAAATCTTCTTATGAATTTCAAGAGTCTGGAAAATAGCTTCTCCGGACTGGAAAATTAGTCTGGAATGTATTCTGCGCGGGAAAAAAAGCACTTTATCCGTGTTTCACACATATTTTCAGGTTTATACATAAAGGTGGGTCGGGTCCGGAGTGAAATCTTCCCGGGTCAATTTCGCAAGTGATTTTTCAAAGTCTTTCCACGTGACGATTTCCCTGTCATCGATTATTGCCTGATGCAGGGCGGTTTTAAGGATTTTTTCGACAATGTCTCTGCCTGAAAGCCCTTTGGCTTTCTTTGCAAGCGCCTGGAAATCACATTTCTCTACCTGCAGGGGGAAGGTCTTCACATTTGATCTCAGAATATGGACGATTTCTTCTTCTCCTGGAAGGACAAATTCGATCTCTTCTTCGAACCTGCTTCTTACAGCAGAGTCCAGGGCGTTGACCCGGTTTGTCGAACAGATGGTACAGACTCCTTCACGTTCGACTATCCCGTCCATTTCTGTCAGAAGGGCGTTTACGATCTCGCTTACGTCTCCTCTGAGCTCCTGAAAGCGCCTGTCGAGAGCTATGGCATCAAGTTCGTCAATGAAAATTATACAGGGGGACATTTCTTCTGCCCGGTCATAAAGCTGGTGGATCTGACGGGCTCCGTCTCCTACATATTCCCCTATTAGCTGGGTAGCCTTGACCGGAATAATGGGTACATCGGTTTTGTTTGCAAGGGCTTTTGCAAGCATGGTTTTTCCAGTACCCGAGGGTCCGAAAAACAGGATGTTTCTCGGTGCCCATTTCCCGAAACGTTCGGGCTCTTCCAGAAAGCGTTCGATCAGCCTGCACTTCTGTTTTGCAAGTTCCTGCCCTATTACGTCTTCAAATATGACATCACTTTTTATCTCTGCAGAGGACGAAATTCCGTTTTCCTCTTCGGTTACGATAATAGCTGTTGAGTTCCCGATCATGGATTCTGCAGGTTCCACATCTATGATACGGTATGCAAAGTCAGGAAACATCCGCCTGTCAAAAAGATAATCTCCTTTGCGGGCAACATATCCGTTCCACTGTTCCCGGGCATAGAATTCAAAGACGTCCCTGTTTTCAATGACAGGGTATTCCTCCATCATGCCACTCAGGGGGTATCCTTCAGGTTTCAGGATAAGAAGTTCGGATGTGGATTTCCCGAACTCGGTATTGTTTTCGTGAGTCTTTTTCGTGTTCACTCTTTGTGAAACTGGTCGCACTTTGTTATCAACTCGAATACTTTTCTAATTCGAATACTTCCCTATACCTATAGTTATCTGAAGAGATAATAAAATTAACCCTATAAAACGGTATTGGGATTCGATTGCGAAAGACATATCGTAACTCAGCAGAAATAAACCATTTCCTTAAAAAGTATTCGTGTTGGGCATTAGTTTCCCCTGCTATTCATCTGCAAATTTCTGTGAACACATCTATGGACTACAGGTATTATTATATATCCATAATTTTATGTACAAATGTGTAGACATTCAGGTCTTTATCCGTAGACATTTATGTTCTGGAAAGGACCTTATGGATTTTGTCCTGAAGGAGCTCTCTAATGTAAAATATTTATATGAGTAATAGATAAAGGTTTATTGTTAATATTTGCTTGAACAACCGTTTATGCAGGCTTCGATGAATTCTTTGTATAAATAATGAGGCTTCAGTGGCGGATTCTCTGGCAGATCCCTCTGATCTATTCATTTGAAATAAGAATGTAATTGGATTAAAGGGAAAACTAATATATTAGACGATAATATATAAAATGCTAATATATTAGAGATATAATATATAATTTAACTATAAATTGAAACTATTCTCAAAATAGTTAAAAGCCGGGAATTAATCACCAGTGTATTACACAATTAATATTATTATACAGTTTATGCTGTATACGTAATATACGTAATATAGAACTATGAATAACGCAAAAGATCTTAAGCAGCTAACTAAGTTAGTTCCAGAGTATGATTTATATGTTTACTATGGAGAATACGGAAGGTTTCGACCAGAAAACTCTTGACAAGATGAACGCTGAAGTCAAAAAGACTATGAGCAAACACGACCCCAAGTCAAAAAATTATAAGAAATTATGCGAAAAGGTTGAAGACCAGATCTTCGATAAGTACTGTTCTGAGGTGTTCAGACCCTCTCTCAAACTTTAATTTTGCCGCTGGATAACACTTATCCCGGCAAGTTTTTTATTTTTAGTTTTATTTTTCGATTTAATCTGATTTTGATATGCTTCTGTTTTGTATTCCGAATTGAGTCATAGGAGTCATAGGGTTTATATGTGGTCTTGTTTATATTTCGTCTTGTTTATATGAAGTAAAAACCGGATATCAGCTGGAACTTTCAGGCTGAAACCTGCAGTTGCTAAGTTAGGAAACAGAATATGAGCTGTCGGATAAGCAGTTAAATAAGTTACTTAATTGTCTAATAAGCTGTCTAATATATACTATACTGAATGAGTATTAGTGTAACAAAGTATAATATTGATGAGCAGAACTGATTGACAGAAGAGCAGCTTTGCCGCGACTCATTACAGTTTATGCATAAGTTGGTGAGGTCTGAATAAGGAGCATCTTCAATTTCAGGTGCAGAAAGGGTAGAATGGGAATTATTCTTTACATGCCCTGAATCGGAAATTCAGCCCCGGAAAAGTTCCAGACCCTCATAAGCATTATAACTGAGTAAATACACTTTACTAAAGACATAGTTAACATTTGAATGGACCTTCAGACCCTGCCAAAAAGTCACTATAGTACGGGAGTCCGGGTTAAGCCCGAAAAACGCGTACTTTGCAGGGTTGTAAACTCCCTTTAACCGGGATATTTTCTACGGGTTTCATCGGGAAAAAACTCTTTAAGGATTGAAAGTCTCGCGTAAATGGCTAAAAACTCTAATAAGGAAGAAATACGTTATAGGGAATCAAAAATCGATTTCCTTACCTGAACGCTGGGTCGGGGACTTTAAGCTCCTGAGCTTTCGGGGTATCCGCATCGGTTTAATAACGCTTACCGACCAAAGCCTTTTTTGGGCATGCGGTAGTTTAGCTGAAGATTCTGCGGATTTGAAATCCCTAAGGAAAAACAGCCGGTTTCTCGCCGGGAAAAATTGAAACAATATAGAACATAAAATAAGGCAAGGAGATACGGAATATGCAGATGGCACCACAGATGGGTTATGACAGGGCAATTACGGTTTTCAGCCCTGACGGAAGACTTTTCCAGGTAGAGTATGCCCGCGAAGCGGTCAAAAGGGGAACAACAGCCGTAGGAATCAAGGCAGCCGATGGGGTAGTGCTGCTGGTTGACAAGCGGATTACTAGCAGGCTTGTTGAAGCCGAATCAATCGAAAAAATATTCCAGATTGACGAACATATCGGAGCTGCAACATCAGGACTCGTTGCCGACGCCCGCTCTCTTGTCGACAGGGCCCGTGTAGAAGCCCAGGTAAACAGGGTTTCTTATGACGAACCCATAGGTGTGGAGGTAATCTCCAAAAAAATCTGCGACCACAAGCAGACCTACACCCAGTACGGAGGAGTTCGCCCATATGGAACAGCCCTCCTGATCGCAGGCGTTGACGACAATAAGCCAAGGCTCTTTGAGACTGACCCTAGCGGCGCTCTCCTCGAGTACAAGGCAACAGCAATTGGCGCAGGCAGAAATGCAGTTGTTGAGGTCTTTGAGGCTGACTACAGGGAAGATATGGATATTGACGCTGCTATCATCCTCGGAATGGATGCACTTTATAAAGCAGCTGAAGGCAAGTTCGACGCCGGTACCCTTGAAGTGGGTGTCGTGTCCCTTGAGGACAAAAAATTCAGAAAACTGGGGCCTGAGGAAGTCGAGAACTACGTTCAGCAGATCCTTGAGAAACACAAGGAATCCGAAAACAAAGAATAAAACATATAAATATTTAAAGAATGAGTAATCAGAGAGTTTCTGATTCTCAAACTCACATTTAAGAGAAGGTATTCGAAAATGGTGTCCCTGGACGAGGCAGTGACTGCCCGGCTTAAAAGAGGCAGCAAACATTTCGAAGTCCTGGTCGAGCCCGAAGGGGCTCTGGCCTACAAGCGAGGAGATGAAGTAAACCTCGAAGACATTCTGGCAGTTGAGACTATCTTCGAAGATGCAAACAGAGGGGACCGGGCAGCAGAGTCCGAAATTCTCAACTCTTTTGAGACAACCGACCCCTTTGAGATTGCTGCCGTGATCCTGAAAAGCGGAGAGCTTCAACTCACCGCTGAACAGAGAAAACGAATGCTTGAAGAGAAAAAGAAAAAGGTTATCTATACCATTTCCAGAAATGCTATAAACCCTCAGACTAGAGCACCACACCCTCCCGCACGGATAGAAAGAGCGATGGAAGAGGCAAAAGTGCATATAGACCCTTTAAAAAGCGTGGATCAGCTGGTAACCAAAACAATGAAAGCCATTCGCCCGCTTATCCCGATACGCTTTGAAGAAATAAATATTGCTGTGAAAATCCCTCCCGAATATGCCCCGAAGGCATATGGAGATATTTCCAAGGCCGGAACCATTACGAAGGAAGAATGGCAGAGTGACGGCTCATGGATTGCAGTAGTGAGGATTCCTGCGGGAGTTCAGACTGATTTTTACGCTCTTATAAATCATCTCACAAAGGGAGAGGCTCAGACTAAACTTTTATAAGAGGATGTTGGATGGATAAAAAAATAGTGATCCCTGGTGACCTGTTATCCGAGAACCAGAAAAAAGCCGGATACGGGACGTATATCAAGAACGACAAGATCTATTCTTCGCTTTGCGGTATTGAAAACCTCAAAGAGGATAAAGTTGGAGTGATCCCACTTGCGGGAGCGTATATCCCCTCAGCAAATGATGTGGTGATAGGGATCGTTATTGTGGTTACTCCATCCAACTGGATATTTGATATTGCAGCTCCTTATGACGGTCTGCTCCACGTATCCGAGTATCCGAGAAGAGTCGAATCCCGGGAAATGCCTGAAATTCTGGGCGTAGGCGACTCTGTAATCCTCAGGGTTAAAGATGTAGACAGCTCCATGAAAGTCGAGCTTGCCCTGAGGGACCCGAGCCTTCATAAACTCAAAACAGGTCAGATAATTAAAGTTGAGTCTGTAAAAGTCCCCCGTGTAATAGGACACGGCGGTTCCATGATATCCATGCTGAAGAAAGAGACAAACTGCAGCATTTTCGTAGGCCAGAACGGCAGAATATGGATCGATGGGAAGGACGAGGACATAGAACTTTTGAGTAAGGCTCTCCGGAAAATAGAAATTGAAGCCCAGCGTTCCGGATTGACAGACCGGATCTATAATTTTTTGAAAAATGAACGGATTAGACAGAAAGAGTCCAAGCCTGTTGAGTTTTTTAAAAAAGAGACGGAAGGTGTGACTGCAACAAAGGAAGATCATTCCGAAGAGATATACCGGAAGATCGATGTACTGCTGGACCCGAAGAATTGAATTCCGGATAGAGTTAAAAGAATTTTAGGTAAGCTTCTCTAGAGTATTTTGGTTTAGGAGTTGTTTGGAGATTAGAGTATGAGTAATAAACCTGAAAATTTAATATTAATCACTGACGATGGGCTGCGCCTTGACGGGAGATGTGCGGATGAGATAAGGCCCATGAAAATTGAGATCGGTGTACTTTCACGGGCCGATGGTTCATGTTATCTAGAATGGGGAAGGAATAAGATTCTGGTAGGCGTGTTCGGCCCCAGGGAAGCTCATCCCCGCCGCAGCCAGCGCGCAGATTCGGCAGTAATCCGCTACAAATACAATATGGCATCATTCTCCGTGGAGGACCGCGCTCGTCCGGGCCCCAGCAGGCGGAGCATTGAAATCTCAAAGGTTTCCAGGGAAGCTTTCGAGCCTGTGATCCTGGCTGAGCTGTACCCTAAGACAGCAATTGACATTTTCGTAGAAGTGCTTCAGGCCGATGCAGGGACAAGGACAGCAGCAATTAACGCTTCCAGTATTGCCCTTGCAGATGCCGGAATCCCGATGAAGGGCCTTATTACCTCCTGTGCTTTCGGGAAGGTTGACGGGCAGATTGTACTTGACCTGAATAAGGAAGAGGACAACTACGGAGAAGCTGACTTCCCTGTAGCAATGACCCAGGACGGAGAAATTACTCTTATCCAGATGGACGGGCACCTTACGCCTGAAGAAATCAAGAAAGGGCTTGAGCTTGTAAAGAAGGGCTGCAAAGAGATCCTTGCACTTCAGCAGGCAGTTCTGAGAAAGAAGTTTGAGACTCCTGTTGAGGAGCCTGCGGCAGAAGCCGAAGAACCCGAAGTTGAAGGCGAAACCGAAAAGCTTGCCCCAACCGAATTCGCTTCCGAGGCAGCAGCTGTTGAAGAGGCTTTTGAGGAAACTGAAGAACTCGAAGAGGCCCTCGAAGAAACCTCTGAACCTGATATCCTTTTTTGCAGCGAAGTAATCCCTGACTCCGAAGAAGAGGAAGCTGAAGAAAAGGCTGAAGAAGAGGAAGCCGAAGAAGAGGCTGAAGAAGAGGAAGCCGAAGAAGAGGCTGAAGAAGAGGAAGCCGAAGAAGAGGCTGAAGAAGAGGAAGCTGAAGAAGAGGAAGCCGAAGAAGAGGCTGAAGAAGAGGAAGCCGAAGAAGAGGAAGCTGAAGAAGAGGAAGCCGAAGAAGAGGCTGAAGAAGAGGCTGAAGAAGAGGCTGAAGAAGAGGAAGCCGAAGAAGAGGAAGCCGAAGAAGACTTAGAGGACGACTTAGAAGAAGATCTGGAAGAATTCGAAGGAGAAGAATTTGCAGAGGAACCTCTTGAAGAAGAAGCTGATTCCGGAGAAGCCGAAGAAGAAATTGAGCTTGAAGCTGAAAGCGAGGGACTTGAAGAGGAAGCCGATGTCGAGGAAAGCCCCGCTCCGGAAGAAATTGTTGAGCCTGAAATAGAGGCCGAAGTCGAAGTTGAAGAAGCTCCCGAAGCAGTAGAGGCAGAAGAAGAGCCTGAAGAAGAAAAATCCGAAGGTCCCTGGAAGGTAGTAAAAGACCCCTCTGAAGACGAAGACAGAGGTGAAAAAGATGAGTGAAATCATAGCCACACTTAAGAAGGACTATATTTACAACCTGATGATCAAAGATAAGCGCCAGGACGGACGCGGGTTTAAAGATTTCAGGGATATCAAGCTCGAAACAAACGTTATTACCAAAGCCGAAGGTTCTGCAAAAGTTACCCTTGGAAACACCCAGGTTCTTGTAGGTGTGAAGCTTCAGACCGGAACTCCGTTCGCGGACTCTCAGGACGAAGGCGTGATTATTACCAACCTTGAACTTAATCCTATAGCATCTCCCGAATTCGAGCCGGGGCCACCCAGAGAAGAAGCAATCGAAATGGCAAGGGTCGTTGACAGAGGGATCAGAGAATCAGGCGCAATTGATATAAAGAAGCTTTGCATAACGGTTGGAGAATCCGTCTGGATTGTCTTTATAGACGTCCATGTCCTGAATGATGACGGAAATATCATTGATGCATCCTGCCTTGCAGCAATTGCCGCCCTCATGACCACCATGGTCCCGAATGAGCAGCAGGGACTGGGTGAAGATGTGCCCCTTGCAATGAAAGAGATGCCTGTCGGAATAACTATTGCCAAGATCGGTTCAAAACTGATGGTTGATCCTTCCCTTGATGAAGAAGCAGTTCGCGAAACGAAACTGACCATAGTTTCAAGTTCGGACGGGTCTGTAGCAGGCATGCAGAAAATGGGCAATTCCCCTCTTACCGAGGCAGAGCTGTTCGAGGCAATAGACCTGGCACTCGAAAAGGCAGCCGAAATCCGGGGACTCTACCTTGAAGGGCTTGCAAAAGGTGAATAAATCGGGCAGGATTAATTAAATATAAATATTAAATGCCAGTATTACGGTCTAAGTACACGTCTCCGGGTGATAGAAGAACCCAGGCTCAGGGTGACCGGCCAGCAGGAGGGTTCCGGGTTCTATCCCTTCAGACTCAATATTTACATTTAAGGAGTTTATAACGATGGCAAAGAAATTCACTAAGAAAGGAAGAATTTCCAGATCTGCAGGCAGGTTTGGTCCCAGGTACGGGAGAAAAGACAGAAAGCTTGTCGCAGACCTGGAAGAACGCATGCGAGCTCCGCATGTATGCACTAAATGTGCCCGCCCTACAGTGACAAGGATTGGCACAGGGATCTGGAAATGCAGCAAGTGCGGACACACCTTCGCAGGCGGGACATATATACCCTACACAAGCGTTGGTCAGACCCTGCTGCGCACAATGAAGAACGTTGCTGAAGCAAAGTAAACAAATACTTTTCAGGTACGTGAGGTTGTATGGGATATAAGTGCACTCGATGCAAACAGAAAGTGGAAATTGACTACGAGTATACAGGTATAAGGTGTCCGTACTGCGGACACAGGATCCTGGTAAAAGAGCGTCCTACAACCATCAAACGCATCAAGGCCGAGTAAGGAGTATCTAAAAATTACTCCTCTTGGCAAGCAAGAAACGTTGGGAATTAAAGGTTGTTTGGATACAAAATTATTTTCAAGTACCTGGACGGACAAAGGACAGATGCTTCCTGTCCGGACAGTACATACCTGATTCTATTTTGATTCTTAGTTTGTAATTAATTATTTTGTCTATTTGTCAAATTGTTACCTAGAAACCGAAAACAAATTTTGAGCTTAATTTATCCATTTCAGTATGACATTAGCATTACGGACAGAAACCGCCACGACTGCTTATTCACGGCGATTGGTGCATATGTTCCTGCCGGATAATTTCCCTGATTATTTCGTCGGGCACTTCCTTATCTGAATAGTTGCGCACTGATCGACGCTGGTAAATGTTATCAAGGGCAGCGCTAGAAATTTGTTCTCCGGTAGCTTTGATATTCTCTGTCAGGATCTCACCACTAACAGATAAACGAATTAAGGTATTAATCTCTTTTCTGCTACTCAATGCTGTCTTTCTGAAGATTACAGGATATCTGGAGAAAAACGAAGAAATTTAATAATAATAATGTGTGATGTAAAGCTATATATAAGAACTTGCCACTATGGAACACCCAGTTGAAGATTCCACAGTGATTTTAAAAAAATCATTATTTAAAGTGATATAAGGAGGCGAAATAACGGACAAGACGCCATCAACGTGTGGAGAATGCGAAATATATAACAGATCCTATGGATTTTGCCAGAAAATAATGGAATATGTCTCTCCATACGAAACTGAATTCAGATGCCTGAAAAAAACTATAAATGAGTCCCCTGTTTGTTCGGGAGCTGTTCATGAGTCGGAATCCCTCAAGAACATTCAAGTAAGTACTGCATGAAAGGCTTTTCTGGAAATTAGGCTGGGCCAGGAACTTTCACCTTATCCGGCAGGCACACTAAATGAATTCCGCTGACGGTTATATGCTTATTTCCGATGCAAGCAGAAAATCAAAATGATTATCAGGTGGAACTGGCTGAAAGTAATCAAAAAAACACCCGGAATAAGGCCAGCTTCCTCAAAATTTGATGAACATCCGGAGAAGTATATCGGGTCCCGGGGGTGCAGGTATGAGGAACTTGGACCAGGGAAAGATGGGATGCGAAAGCAAGTTAGTTATCTTCAGGTCAAAGCACGAAGGCAATTGAAAGTATGCAGGGCGTACAGAAAGTAGATATGAGCCTTGTGAACAAACAGACTTTTGATTTTTCAAACTCCTACTTTTTTACTCTCTTATGTTTAATGAGAGGACAACTTTTCCCTGTATGTCCGGCTTGAGGAGGAAAAAGATTATGCAGCAGACCGGACATATATCTGTTTAATCATGCAGTAGTCCACAAAATTATTATGTCAAATCAGTCAGTAAAATCAGTGGAGGTATAAACAATTACTCAGGAAACAATAAAAGTCGAAGGCATGTCCTGCGGGCACTGTGTAATGAGAGTCGAAAAGGCAATTGAAGGTTTACAGGGTGTACAGAAAGTAGATGTGAGTCTTGAGAACAAACAGGCTGTTGTTGAGTTCGACGAAGGAAAGACCGACGTCGAGAAAATCAAAGCTGCGATAAAAGAAACCGGGTATGAGCCCGTATGATCTTGAATAAGGCGTTTAACCCTCAAAATAATGAGTCTCAAAAGACTCAATTTTTTGGGTTCGAGGAATTCATTATATAGTAAAAGGTACAGACTTTTATAGCATGGGTAAAGCGTCTATTTTAAAGCAGCTGATTGTCCGGGGGTGAATTCATCGGGGAGACAACGCTTGTAGTAGATGATATGATTTGCAAGTATTGCAGAGACACGGTTACCAGGCTCATTACCTCTATTAACGGGGTTTCTCGCGTAAGCGTAAACGTCCCTGAAAGGACGGTAAATGTAACCTATGACAGCCGGATAACCGATTCGCATGTCATAAGGATGACCCTGCTTGAAGCAGGTTATAAAAATATCCGGGAAACTGTAACAGCTTTTTAAGCGTACAGGCAGTCTGAAAACTCTGGATAGGCGGCATATCCGATGGAAATTACGCCAGGAGTTTACAGCATGACCCGTGGCCACTGCCATAAAAGGGTAGCAGATGCTATTTTTTTCATGAAGATGTATACTTTTGGGGTAAATAAGAGTTAGAAGGTGTAATTGTTAATTGACCCTCAAAAAGTCAGTCTGAAGATATAACTACAGCTATTGAAACTACAGCTATTGAGGAAGCTATTTGAAAGGCTGATGTTTGCACGATATTGAAGAAAATGCCCGGGATAACTACGTGTTTTTCTGATGTATATCATCCCGATTCTCGACCCATTGTATCAAAGGAATAACTGCCTCACAAAGCTTTTTTCCATCTTCTGTCAAATAGTATTCAACCCGCGGAGGTATCTCGGCAAATGCTTCCCGTTGGATCAAGCCCTCTTTCTGGAGTTCTTTTAGCAGATCCGTGAGTGTCTTGGGACTGATCCCTTCAAGAGCACCCATGAGGTCGTGGAATCGCAACCTTTCATGATCTCCGAGGGCACTGATAATTAGTATAGCCCACTTTTTGGATATTGTGGTGATGATTCCTTCGAGAGGGCACAGGCAAATCCCATTACTATTCTTTTTCATAGTTACTTTATCACTATAAACTTGATATTATTAATACTATCATAATTATTGTGATTATTAATAATAAGTGCTATTATTTAAAGATGTTTTATTATTGTTTGTCCTTTTGAAAAAGCAAAAAAGTAAAATTTTTTGTAGAGGTGACTGGATGAAAGTTCTTATATGTGGTAAAGGAGGCAGTGGCAAGAGTACGATCACTGCCATGCTTGCAAAATCTATGGCTAAAAGAGGTTACAATGTGCTTGTAGTGGACAGTGACGAGTCAAACTTCGGGCTTCACAGGCAGCTTGGGGTTGGAATGCCCGAAGATTTCATGAATTATCTGGGGGGAAAAAGAAGCCTGGGAGAAAAATTGATGGGGGCATATCAGAGAGGCGATACTTTAAGTCTTTTTGAAAATAAATGGCAAATATCCGACATTCCTGAGGCTTACACTGTAGAAAAAGAGAACATAAAAGTAATGGCTATCGGCAAAATTCACGATTTCGGGGAAGGTTGCGCCTGTCCTATGGGCGCACTTGCAAGAAATTTACTGACTAATATTGAAACTACATCCGAAGACCTGATTCTTGTGGATACGGAAGCAGGGATAGAGCATTTCGGAAGAGGGGTTGAAGAGGGATGCGACATCGTATTAATGGTACTTGATCCGTCTTATGAATCTATTCGGCTCTCCGAAAAAATAAGAGAACTTACGGAAAAAGCCGGGAAGCCATTCTATTTTATTCTTAATCGTGTGGATGAAGTGGGAATTCAGTTAATGATGGAAGCTTTAGGCAAAACTAATCTCCTGGCTTCAATTCCATCGAGCCCGGAAGTTTTTCAGGCGGGATTTGCCGGAGAGGAGCTAAACGTTGAACTTCCGGAAATCGAATCGATTTCAGATTTTTTAGTTTCAGGCCCCCAATCTTGAAAGAAAGAAGACAATTTCAATAAGTGAATATTATTAATAAGTGAATATTATTAATAAGTGAATATTATTAACTGATTTCTTAGAAATATAGGACTTACAAAGTTGAACTGAAATGTTGAGGGCTTTAAACCATTAAACGCTTAAATGCAGTGTTTTAAATTGCAGCGTTTACTTATTTGCTTTTGTGCCTGGTGCGTAAGTCCTCTTTTTAAACTTTCAATAGCCTTATTTCAACGATTTAAAAGCTATTCTTTAACTGGTGGTAATATGATATTAGAAAATTTTAAAAGAGAATCGCTGATACCCTTGCCGGTGGTATTTATATCCACTATCAGTGAAGATGGTATTCGAAATATAGCCCCATATTCTTGTGTTATGCCTGTTTTACGACCACTGGATTTAGTTTGTGTTGCTTCAGCGAAAATGAGAGACACATATGCTAATATCAAAAGTACGGAAGAGTTTGTTCTTAATATGCCTGGTGTTGACATGGTGGATAAAGTGATACCAACAGCCATGCATGTTCCTTTCAACGTTGATGAATTTGAATTGGCCGGTTTAAAGGAAAGACCTTCAGAGAAGGTAAAAGCACCAGGAATTGAAGGATGCTATGCATGGATGGAATGCAAACTGCATAGTATACATGAAGAAGTATACGGTGGCTTCCCTTATCTACTGATTCTTGGTAAAGTTGTACATCTTGAGGTGGAAGATAAAATCTATAACAAGGAAGACGGTTCGTGGGATATGGAAAAGGCTAAACCCTTGATGATGACAGGATCCGACCGCGGGATGCATTTCGGCACTGCCAGCAATATAGGTAAATTTGAACCTTTTGGAGCTATGTTTGAGGACGGTAAAGATCCATTATCATGGATGCATAAAGAAAAGGAAATACAATAATACAGGCACGGTTGTTGTGTAATTATTGGGAATTAGAGTCTTTTGCATCCAGGTTAAAGCTCTATACCTGTAAATCCCCGTTCTTTGAATCGATAAACCGTAAATGTTGAAGGAATATCTTGCAGGGATTGCGTGATTATAGTAAAAAACAATTGAAGTCTTTGAAGGCGTGCTGAAAGCGGATGCGAACTTTCAGAAAAAACAGATAATTGTCGAGTATGATGAAAAGAAGGCAGAGCTGAAAGAAGTTAAGACCGCTATTCGAGAAGCAGGATACGAACCCTTGTAATTATCATGTAAATTACATATATCATCTGTTTCAAAGACTAATTATATTAAAAGGCACAAATTCTAATTATATGGGTGAAGCTTCTGTTTGAAGAAGTTGGTTATAAATTAGCTGGTTATAAATTAGCTGGTTATAAATTAGCTGGTTATAAATTAGTTGGTTATAAATTAGTTGGTTATAGATAAAAATTGGAGCTTGGAGGAGTTATACAGCTCCGAGAGTTCCTCAAAAACAGAATAGGTGGCATATCCGATGGAAATTACGATAGGAGTTTACGGCATGACCTGTGGTCACTGCCAGAAAAGAGTAGCGGACGCTATTTCTTCTCTTGAGGGCGTGGGGTCCGTAGATGTCAATCTCGAAGCCGGGAGTGCAACTGTTATTTTTGATCCTGAGAAGGTAAGCCCTGATGATATCAAGGAGGCTGTCCAAAAGGCCGGGTATTCTACAGAACCAGAAGCAGAAGCTGAAGAGGAAACCCCGGCAGAAATTCCTGAACCTGCCCGGGAAGAAGAAGTCGAAGAAGCTTCCCAGACGTGTCCCCTGACCGAAGCATGTCCCCTGGGCCCCATGGCAGAAGAAGCGGAAAAAGAAGTATCCCGCATCTCGGGCCAGAAAACAGGTGCCAAAGAAATCACTCTCGGAGTTTCCGGGATGACCTGCTCGGCCTGTGCCCTGAATATTGAAAAAGTCCTGAAGAAAAAAGAGGGTGTTGACTCCGTAGCCGTTAATCTGGAACTCGGCAGGGCAAAGGTTAGCTTTGAGCCCTCCATGATCTCTCCAAAGGAAATTGGAGAGGCTATCGAATCCATAGGATATAAAGTCGAAAAAGATAAAGTAACCCTGAACCTCCAGGGCATGAGCTGTGCTTCATGTGCTGCAAATATTGAGAAAATTCTCAATAAAACCGATGGCGTAATTTCGGTTTCCGTAAATTTTCCGCTTGAAAAAGCTTTTGTGGAATTTGACTCCTCCCGCATCTCTGTCCGGGAAATAATTGCTGCAGTTCAGGGAATCGGGTATGGGGCTTCGGCTCAGGCCGAAACCGTGGAGTACGAAGACAGAGAACAGGTCTCAAGGGAAGCTGAGATCCGAAGACAGAAAAATAACCTGATAGTTGCTCTTTTGCTGGGGATTCCCATCTCTCTGGGAAACATGAGCATGATGCTTCCTTTCCTCTCGTTTGTGCCCCCAATCTTTTCCAACCCGATGGTACTGTTTGTACTGTCTACCCTTGTCCTGCTTTTTCCGGGCAGGCAGTTCTTTGTCGGGACTTTCAAGGGCTTCAAGCATGGCGTAACTGATATGAACCTGCTGATTGCTGCCGGGACTGGATCGGCTTATCTTATCAGTGTAGCGTCAACTTTCCTTGACCTGGGGCCGGGATACAACTCTCTCTATTATGACACCGTTGCTTTCCTGATAATTTTCATAGTCTTTGGCAGGTACCTTGAAGCAAGAGCCAGAGGTCGGACTTCGGAAGCCATCCGAAAACTAATGGGGTTAAGGGCTAAAACCTCCAGGATCCTTGTAGACGGCGAAGAAAAAGAGGTCACTGTGGAAGAGGTCGTTGTCGGTGACATTGTTGTGGTCCGTCCCGGGGAAAAGATACCGGTTGACGGGATTGTAGTTGAAGGCAGCTCCGCAATAGACGAGTCCATGATTACCGGGGAGAGCATTCCGGTTGAAAAAGGTACGGGGGACACGGTTATTGGGGCTACCCTTAACAAAACAGGGTCTTTCAGGTTCAGGGCTACAAAGGTCGGAGCCGATACAGCCCTTGCCCAGATAATCAGGCTTGTAGAAGCAGCCCAGACCAGCAAGGCTCCAATCCAGAGGATCGCAGATGTTTTTGCCGGCAACTTCATCGTAGCCGTCCATATAATTGCCCTTCTGGCTTTCTTCTTCTGGTTTTTCATCGGTTACTGGCGTTACGGGGTAGGAGAGTCCGCAGACCTCGGAGGGATAAGTCCCTTCCTTTTCTCCCTGCTTATAGCTATCACTGTCCTTGTAATCTCCTGTCCCTGTGCAGTAGGACTGGCAACCCCTGCAGCCATTATGGTCGGGACCGGCAAAGGTGCAGAAAACGGGATTCTGATCAAAGGCGGGGAAGCCCTTGAACAGGCTCATAAACTCAACACTATCGTGTTTGACAAAACCGGGACCCTGACAGAAGGCACTCCGAAACTTACTGACGTATTTGCAGTTTCCGGCCGCGAAGAAAACGAAGTACTTTTTATTGCCGCAACGGCTGAAAAAGGATCCGAGCACCCACTGGGAGAGGCCATCGTAAGAGGTGCAGAGGACAGGAAAATCAGCCTTACCGAGGCAAAAAACTTCCGTTCGATTCCCGGAAAAGGAATCGAAGCCTACATTGAAAACCAGAAGATTCTGCTCGGGACCCGCAAACTCATGGAAGAAAGCTCGATTCCTTTTGAGGGCCTGGAAGCTGAGATGCGCACATTTGAAGAGCACGGGAAAACTGCAATGCTTGTAGCTTCAGGGGACGAAGCCATAGGGCTTGTTGCGGTTGCCGATACTCTGAAGGAGAACTCTAAAGAGGCAGTCGAGACCCTGAAGAAAATGGGCATCGAAGTAGTTATGATAACCGGAGATAACGCAATCACAGCCGGGGCAATTGCAGATGAGGTCGGGATCCCGAGAGTGCTTGCCGAGGTGCTGCCCGAAGACAAAGCAAACGAAATCAAAAAGCTCCAGGTGGAAGGCAAACTCGTCGGTATGGTAGGCGACGGCATTAATGATGCCCCTGCCCTCATTCAGTCCGACGTGGGAATCGCTATGGGGGCGGGTACGGATGTGGCAATGGAATCGGCAAAAATAGTGCTTATAAAAAATGATCCTAAAGATGTGGTCGCAGCGCTTAAGCTGAGCCGGCTTACCATTAATAAGATCAAGCAAAATCTGACCTGGGCCTTCGGATACAATACGATAGGCATCCCTATTGCAGCAGGAATCCTGTACCCCATTTTCGATCAGATTTTGATTACACCGGCATTGGCCGCCGCTTTCATGGCATTGAGTTCGGTTTCCGTAACAACCAATTCCCTGCTGATGAAAAGAAGCAGGATTAAATAAGTTCAGGGCAGATATTTTTGAAGCTGAATAAATCAGGGGCAAGTTTGAATAAAAGAAAAGCCGGAAAACAAATGCATGAGGGATATCTTCTTGAACTTTCCTGCATGTATGTTTTAAATATTCTTCCAATGAACCGGCTGAAGGTTAAGTTATCGGAAATTCCCAATACTCAGTAGCTGATGGTGAATTATATGGTTAAATTCGGATCCAAAGACAAAAGGACCAGACTCGTGTTTATCTCAAGTATCGCCACCTCGTTGGTGTTGATGAACCTCTTTCTGCTTGGGACTCTGTTAGTCAACCTGCATCAGGGAGAAGCCTCCTACACTATGGTAGACATAGCTGCAGGTTCTATCTTTGTTCTTGTGATCACCATGATAATTTCCCTTTCCATCTGGCCCAGGATAATTGATAGGCTTGAAAGCAGAGAAAAAAAAAAGTAATGAACATCAATTAAGTTACCAATTGATTTATATAATAGCGAATTTACCTGCTGTCATGAACAACGGCAGTATCAGAGCAAATATTAAAGAAGGACTGAAAGTGGGAATTGTCTTAAAGCAGGACCAGAGAACCGGGAAAATCACCCGTGGTGTTGTAAAGAGAATTTTGACCAATTCTTCGACTCATCCGCATGGGATAAAAGTTCAATTAGCGAACGGGCAGGTTGGAAGGGTTAAGGAAATTTATTAAAAAGTTGTGATCCATTCCTTTCTAAACAACAGATGTTGATTTCATATTGATAAAAAGGCTATTCTAAGCAGGCGAAAAATGCACATCAAATAACCTTCCTTAGTCAAGATCCTGCTTATAGCTTCAGGACAAGCTTAGTAAATGGCAAGAGTACCTTCACGCATAAGCATAATAACGAAACAAAAGGGATTCAGTTTATACCCGATTTTCCTCGAAAAAAAGAAGAATTGTAATCTTTGAAAATCTACCCTCTCAGCCTGCGTTTGTTTTATGAAAATACGGCTCTAAAGAAGCTGTTATCCTCTATACGAGTCACAAAAGAACATTACAACTGTAATATCATACGTGCTGAAAGAATGTATGAGGCATTTAGTATTGCTTCTCCTACAAAAACTCCCAATAGGCACTTAAATATATTTACTCTTAAGGTAGATCCAACATAAATTATTAAGTCTGTTGGGACAAGAGGGAAAAAACTCCAGGCTACAATGATCGGAATCCCATGGTCTTTGAATCCATTTCTTATTTTTTTAACGTATTTTTCATATCTGATTTCAAAATATAAATCAAAGCCTATATACCTAGAAAAATAATATACAAGAGTAGATGAAACCATTATTCCTAGCATGTTCAATATAAAAAGCTCGACAGGGTTGAATATAATAATTCCTGCTAGTAGAAGAGGAGTAGAGGGAACCATGGTAAGCCCTCTAAAAGATAATAAAAGGAAATATATTATAAGAACAGCCAGGTAATGATCTTTAACTAAGTTTTTAAGGAAAAGTAGATTAATTTTATCCGGAAAAATGATGTACAACATCATTCCTCCTATAACCACGAGTATCCATATAAAAAAAATAGTTTTTTTTGTCTCGTATTAGGGTTATTTAATTCTATTTTCATTTTTCAGACCTCTATTTTGGACTTCTCTGACTGATAATACTGGCAGATTGGTCATCTTTAAGAAGTCTGCTATTGTTTTCAACGATTTGATTTTCTTTCCAGGTGATCGTAAAGATGCAGTCCTGGTTCTGAAAAATTCCATAAAACGTATGAATCGATCGGTCCTGAGGATGCAGAATATCGTAAACGACAAATGTGATATCAGAATCTTCAAGACCATAGTAATTCTCATAGAGTGAAATCAGGTCCTCTTGAGAAGTTAACGAAGTATTGTAGTCTGAAGCAAATTCCTCATTTGAATAGGTGCGTAAATTAAATATTTTTGAGTCGTTTATCTCACCTTGAAACATTAAGCTAGATGAGTTTAAACTAGATGAGTCATTTTGGGAAATGATTCCATAAAACGTAGAGATCGAGTTATTATTAGGATTTTTTAGTTTACTAAATGTAACAACCCGAATGTCAGAGTTTTTAGCCCCATAATGCGCTTTGAAAAGTGAAATAAAATTGTCCTGTGGAGTTAGCGATGTATTAAAATGTTTTGCTGCAAATTCTTCTTTTGAATAAACTTGATAATCAAAGTTATTAGATTCAGATCCGCTCCACTTAAACAATAAATGGGCATAGGTATTTAGAAAAATAGGAAAGGATACTATCAAAAGACCAGTTATAAAAACGAGTAAAGAAATAATTAAAAATGTGTAGGTAAATATTTTTAGGGCTTTTTTCATTTACTGATCTTCCAATTGATTGATATGGTTCCATACTCGTTGTCACCCATAATATGAAATAGAATTTATATTTTTCTATTTGTTCGGTTGAGTTGCAAAAAAATTATAAAATGGACTCAGTGAAATAAGCAGAAATTTAAAAGTCAGCATATCCAGTAAACCCCCCTTCTTAAAACACTATAAAAAAGTTATGCTCCATTTCTATATAAACATCATCTGCTGACGTTATTTTGATCAAAAAGCTATTCCAAGCAGGCGAAAAATGAAAAAAAAGATAATTGCAGAAGCAAACACGCCAATTGTAAAGTATAGTAAATTTTTTATTTTTCCGGGCAGATTTTCAGTGTTAAAATTATCTATTATGAATTCCAGGAGGGACGGGCCAGCAGGATACATCCTCACTTTGAAATGTTATTAAATAATTTAAGATTTTTGCTTTTAATATGACTTTTCGATTCCGGACCAGATTCTATCCCATCCTGCGTCATTTTCCTGATGGTTAGCAGCTTGAACAAGAAATAATGGATTCTGGTGTAATCAAAAAATGTTAAGGAAAGTGATAATCTCTTCCACTGCTTATTCAGGTAATCCTTTCTTTATTTTTGACATCACATTCTCATCGATACGAGAGCACATCAGAATTTGAACCCGAGTAGATTCCAGTTATTGAGCCACCAGACAAACGTCAGCAGAGCCAGGACCACCAGACTGTAATGAATTCTTTCGGGATAACTCCAGTAGCTATCTTTCCATGCAAGAGCTGCGAAGACGGCAGATCCCAGCGCCAGAATCGCAGCTATCAGGGCGATTGCTAACAGGAGTATCAGGAAGGTAGAGACAGAGTATATAAATTCTACATTTGCAGTTTTATCCCGGAAAAGGAATGTTAACCCTGTCAGGAACAGGAGGTTAATCATACTGGCTCCGCCTGCAAACAATCTGGCTGTGCTGGAAGGTTTTTTGGGCTTTGATGGGGAGCACTTGATGATCAGGCTTATCGGCCAGATTAGCGTCGATAAGAAAAGGAGAATGCAACTTCCCAGCAGGAAAAGGTTAATGCTGAGATCATCGTGCCAGGGAACTTTCTCATAGGTTGCTGTGGGATCCAGTTTTATGAAGAGATACTTTATATGACCCTGGCTATCTTTGCCAAAGACCAGGCCTTCCCGGGAAGGCAGACCATCGGCCGGGCTGAAGGTAAGCTGTTTTACTTCAACCCATTCTTTTGATCCCCCTGTAAGCTGGGAAATTATGAGGGTGCTGTTCGGACCCGGAGATATCCGTATCCTCTGGGAGATAGAGGTTAATTTTTCAAAGTTAGTGTAGGCGCTCCTTGTTGGGCGATAGTTGCCAGCGAAAAGACTTACATTCTTTTCAAAGCCGGGGATGGGTTCTGGAACCGGCGTAGGTGACATGGGATAGTAATGATCCAAAAAAGCCTGCAGTAGCTCATTGGCTGCCGATTCACCATCCTCTCCGTTCAAGGAGACAAAAAGGCCAAGTTGACTTTCCGGTATCAGCGCCAGCCGGGTGTGGAACAGGATAGTGTCGCCTCCATGCCCTATAACTCTCGGATTTTCCGGATTTATCTCCAGGAATCCATAAGTTACACCGTTAACCCCTGGAGCGTTCGTAAAGAGGCGGCTATGCATTTGCTGTGCTGTAGCCTCCTGCAGTATACGCTTATCGCCATACCTCCCGTTTTGAAGATGGGCAATCATGAATTTCGCCATATCCTCAGAGGTGGAACTCATAGAACCTGCCGGCCAGACCTGTACGTATTCAAATGGCTTGGCTGTGTAAGCATTATTCGAATAGACATATCCGTTGGACATATTCGAAGCCAGTATGGCTGGCAAGGGCTGGTCGAATGTCGTATTGTTCATATCCAGCGGAAGCAGGATATTCTCTTCCACATACCTATCAAAAGGCATTCCAGACACCTGCTCAACAATATATGCAGCCAGGGCAGAGCCGTAGTTCGAATAGGCGGTTAATTCTCCGGGAGGGCGCACTCGAGCAGGCATTCCCTTTTCCAGGTACTCCCCGAGCGGCATAATGTCAGTTGAGTTGTGCACAAAAAAGCGTCCACTGATAGCTAAATCTTCGAAACCCGATGTATGGGACATAAGGTTCTTGAGGGTAATAGGCCTGGAATAGGTAGCAGGGATCTGGAAGTCCTTGAGATAAGTGTTAACATCGGCATCGAGGTCCAGCTTTCCCTGCTCCGCAAGCTGCATCACTGCCGTCCATACGAAGAGTTTGCTGACAGAGCCCACACGGAAAAGAGTTTGATTTCCAACGACCGGCTGGCGTTTATCAATGTCTGCATAACCATAGCCTTTGGCAAAGATGATCTGTCCGTCCTTGACCACAGCTACGGTTGCTCCGGGAACAGGATCGGCCTTGAGATGTGAATTTACAGCCCCATCCATAAAGGCTTCAAGCTCAGTTGAATTTGTGGGATCGCTGGTGTTTGAGGCAACAGCAGAATTTAGAGGAGATGCAGATGCTGCACTGAAAGTCAGGAAAATAAGTATCAGACCAAGGGTAAAGATGTATGCGTTTCTTCCCGGTTGGATTGCTGAGTACCCTGGTGAATGAGTAAACGAACTTATGCTGTGGTTGTTATAATTCCAATGCCTCATCATCCTGCACCATTATTTTATAAGCCCAATTATCCTGCCGTAGTTTTTATTCCTTTCTTTTTCGGAGGTGAGGTCCGCAAGGTATGCATTGGCAACAGATACGTTTCCTCCTGTAACGCCATCAAGAGCTCTTGCAAAAAAGAGCGCGAATAGGAGAAGGGTAACCAAAAATACCCAGCAGGCCAGACCACCTGTCCAGAATGGGGGCTCCGATAAGCTGAAAAGCAGATCGGTGGAAGCAAGTGCGCCGTAGACAAGGGCGTTACCTCCGTATTTTGTCACAAGAAATACAAGAAAAGTAAGTATGATGCCAAATCTTAGGGTTCCGATGAATGTTATGGTATACAGAGGAAAAAGTGCCCTCCCGTCTACAGAGGAAGTTCCCGCATCCGATTCCATCACAGGATATTATGCTGGTTCTTTGCCTTATAATAATTCTCTTCCAGAATTTGGAGTATTTTTATACTGGTTCGCTTTGATTCTGATTCACTTTAAATCTGTTGCAACAGCAAAGCCGCAGTTTACTGGAGGGTTATTCTATAATTTTTGAAGCCTTCCGCAAGTCTCCTGCAAGTCTTCCGCAAGTTTTCTGTAAGTATTTTGTACTTTCCACGAATTATACCGGGTATAACTATCCTGCCATGCTCTTTAAGGTTTTTAACCATCAAATAGGGATTTATAAACTTTTAAGGAACTTAATTGATCTTAATTTCCAATAAGGCTATTATCACAGATTTAAATGTATAAAAAATGAGATTAAAGGGTTAATATCCCTTTAATTCTGAATATACCGACTTTATATTCAATAAAAGGACTAATATTTGCTTTTTCTTTGATGTAAATTTCGCAGATCTTTTATCAAGGAAAATAAAGTATTATCAAGTTTTAAAAGTATCAATTCTTCCTGGTAACAAAACTATTGCAAAAAGTATACTTATATTCTAATTTTACAATATGAAGTACTATCCCAAATTGTTTTTCAGACAAAGTGAAAGGCTTTGAAAACAATCTCCAGGGATTCAAAGATCTTTAAACAGAAGGAAATAAAGGTCTTTAAAAAATCGAAGGAATAAAGGTCTCAAAAAACAGAAGGAAATAATCTCCAAAAAGTATGTACTCCAAGAACATTGAGAGAAACCTGAATGTTAAGGGCATATCATCCTGAAACGGTAGCGTCTGTTGTACCCATATTGATGTCAACGATCCGATCCTTCCGGAAACTCTCAACAGAAGCTGCCGAGTTATCCCACAAAAAATCGTATCTGGACAGGTTGTCACGGGGACGCTGTGGGATAAGGCCCTAGATTAAACGTACTGAGGCGGTGTCAAGGTACGTGTTAACGGGTTAACCCTTAACAATAAGCATTTTTCAGGCAACACCTGTAGGGCGGATTCAGGTGTTGCCTGAAATATCTTTATTCTTTACGATTCCAAATTAATAATCTACCCCCAAACCCCTTTTTTATTTTTTTCACCCTTTTTCTTATATTATCTCCCTCGTTTTGTTTTCTATATCGCCTCATTATCTTATTTTTTCTATTCGTGCCTTTCAGAATCCTCAAAATGGAATTTTAGTTTCTCCTTTTCACGCACAGTTGAAATCGGCCCTCCGTCCACAGGAATAAATAGGTATAATTATTTGGAGGTGGATATCTTAAAGTGTTTTATTGATTTCGAAACCTTCTTTATCCTATACCTTTATTGGTTCACTATGCCAAAATCATACTGGGAAACCGTTCCCTTAAAGAAAATACCCTCAAGCCTTGAGCTTTACCCCGTAGTTTACAGGTATCTTCAGGAAGGCTATAAAATCCTCGATATCGGATGCGGTTTTGGAAAAATCAGCTTTGAACTTGCTTCCAAAGGATATGCTGTAACAGGGATAGATATAAACTCCGAAGCTATCAGGTTTTCAAATATAGCTGCAACCAGCCTGGAACATGATCAGAAGAAAGAAGGAAGGGCTGACTTTAAGGTTGGGAATGCTTCTAACCTTCCTTTCCACGACTCAAGTTTCGATTTTGCAGTCATGCAGGCTTTTTTGACCACTGTCCCGGACCCAAGGGCAAGAAAAAGGATAATTCAGGAGGCTTTCCGAGTCCTCAAACCCGGAGCTTTCCTTTACTTTGTGGAATTTGCCCAGAACTGGCACCTCAAGCCTTACAGAAAGCGCTACCTTCAGGATTTTCCGGTTACAAAAGAAGAAGGTTCTTTCCTTGCTCTTAACCCTGACACAGGAGACGTTGAATTTATTGCGCACCATTTTTCCGAAAAAGAACTTGTTTTCCTGCTGGTAGACTGTGGGTTTGAGATTGACTATTTCAGAGTTGAAAAACTCAAAACCATGGTCGGCAACGTAGTTAATGGGTTTGTAGTTGTGGCTAAAAAGCTTTGAACTCGGGCTTCCGTATACTTTCCTTCGGTTACAAAACCTGATTTTTGCTTGCACAATCCCCTTTTGAAAAGTGTTTGGGTATTCAAGTATATTGGTGTTATAGCTATTGGTATTCTGCCCTTTATGTGACTCTATCGCTCAGGTGAAGCCCGATAACTCCTGCAATTACAACGATAAGAGAAATCATTTTGAGGGCTGTGGCAGGTTCCCTGAACCATAAAATCCCTACAATGGTGATAAGAGCAGTCCCGAAGCCAGCCCATATTGCGTATGCAATGCTTACATCTATTCCTTTAAGGGCAAGCGTGAAGAGAGAGAAACTGATCGCATAGAACACGAAAATCAAAACAGAAGGGAGCAGTTTTGTAAAACCCTCGGATAGTTTCATGCAGGTAGTCCCACATACTTCAAATGCTATTGCCAGTAACAGCAAGTAATAGTAGTTCATCAACGAATTATTTTACTTCCATTTATTAATCAGTTCCCTGGTTCTTTATACATAGTATTTATTTTAGGAAGTATACTGGAATATAAAAATATACCGGATCTCGAGCATGAATCATAAAATTAAGGTATAAATTATAGGTCATGGAAGGTTTTTCTCAGAATTCTTCTCTCTTAAGATATATTTATATATTATAATGTCTTGGGTCCAGAAATCGGGGTGGCAGGGATGACGGCAGCTGTGGAGGTTTCAGAGGCAGTAGCAGCGGTCCCAGAGAAATGTACCCAGCAGTTTGTTCTGACTGCGGTGTAGAAACCCAGGTTCCATTCAAACTTTATATAAGAAACCTGCTGATGGTCGGGTTTCCAACTTAACTCATTTATTTTCGGGTCAAATTTTTAATTTAACTTCTGTCTTAAAGGGACATGGCTCCCTGTTTTCTTAATTCTGCAGATTAATTTTATATATCATAAAAAGGTTGTAGAATTAGTAAAAATAATGAGAAATATAATCTGTTATTGAAAACTCCATTTTTGGTTTAAATAATAAATTATATCCAATCATATTTTTATGAATATGTGTACTGCTGAAAGCGGAGGTGAAACAAAAATGGGTTTTAATGACAGAGGAAACTACAGAGGAAGAGACAGTGGCCGTGGTGGCAGGGATGGTAACCGCGGAGGTTTTAGAGGCGGCAACAGCGGCCCCAGGGAAATGCACAAGGTTGTCTGTTCTGACTGCGGCGTTGAAACTGAAGTCCCCTTCAAGCCAACTGAAGGAAGACCGGTTTACTGCAGGGACTGCCTTCCAAACCACAGAAAGTTCTAAATTTAAATTTCTCAATACAAGGTGTTGTCCTGTAAGCTCTTACAGCAACACCGATCCACTTTTTAATCTATGTTTTTTGCCTTATACTCAGGTGAAGGACATCGGAATCCTCAATCATTGTGAATTTATTTATTGAGCGTTGTATCACTTTAAATTGTCACTCAGGCGTCAATCAAAGATTATATATCAGTTGAAATTTATTAATATTTATAATGTGGATAGTTTTTAAACCTATTTTATTCAGGGGGATCATGGATCGGGTCGGCGGGATCTCTAAGAAGTAGTTTCTGAGGCTTCAGATTTATGTTAAATTTAGGCCTTTTATGTTTTGTATAGGTTTTTAACTTCCTATCCATTTATGAACCATCAAACCAAAAGTCTATCGGGGATCGATAATTGTATAAGGGTTCAATCCATCCAGAATGTATAGAAGAAATTAAGATCGATAATAAAAACCGGAATATAATTCCGGGATTCAAAATCAAAACTTTATAACCAAAAACGGATCAAAAATTCGGAATCGAATAATCAATCAAAAATCCAAAAGCAAAATAAACAAACGAGGAATCAACCTGGCTAATTATAGAAGCAATATGAGAAAGAGAAGGGAAGGGTCAGCTGCACCCAGTACTCAGGAAGTAACAAGGGTACGCACTCCACGCAGGGAGAACCATGAAGTACTGGCAACCGTAGGAAGCCTTTTAGGCTCAAAGAGGGTCAATTTACAGTGTATGGACGGTGTTGTCCGAATGGGGAGAATCCCCGGATCCAAGAACAAGAAGATGTGGATTCGTGAAGGAGATGTTGTAATTGTCACTCCATGGGAAATCCAAGATACCAAGGCCGATGTTATCTGGAAATATACAAGACCTCAGATTGAGTGGCTCGAGCGAAAAGGCTACCTTAAGTAACTGACTAAATTATTGTGCTATTTGACTAACAAAAAAATAACTGCCTTGATATTAGTTGGTTTTAACCAGCGAAACGGTTAAACCTCTCATTCTTCTTTTCATTTTCTGTTTCTATCTTTTACAATTTTACTGATATGCGATTGTACCTGCTTGCAGGATTTGCTGTTTCACGTATTACACCCGGCTTAAGATGAATTATGCTCCCTTACAGATAGTGCCACTGCCTACTATAGGGAGGTTTTTTCTACCGGTTCTACTTAAAACCAGGATAGTTCGTTGAAAAAACATTAAATCCGGGAGAGATTGCGTGAAATAATTCGGATATTTGCGTGAAATAATTTGGATATAAATGTGTCCCCATCCTTAATATGGGCTTTCTGGCACTACCTGAAAAGATAAATTGAGTAATTAAAAGTCAGGTTCTGTTATTCTTTGAAATGTGGGGATTGAAATGTCTGCGGATTTAAATATCAATCGTTTGATTGCAGTAAAGGAATCTGGAAGACTTGGATTAGAGGCGGGAGGCTTCAGATATAAAATATTTTTATGATTGTTTTTAATTTTTATGAGTAAAATTTATATAATTTGACTGTATAGTAGAACCATTAAAAATAAAGAGACGTATAATCTGTTATTAAAAACTAATTTCTGTTTTTAATCAAAGAGCTCTATACAATCTTATTTTTAAGCAATGACTATCCGTTGTAAGCGGAGGTGAAAAGAAAATGGCTTTTAATGACAGAAATTCCTTCCGGGGAAGAGACAACAACCGGGGAGGTTTCGGAGGCCCGAGGGAAATGCACAATGCAATATGTTCCGACTGTGGCGCTGAAACTCAGGTTCCTTTCAAACCTGATCCCGACAGACCGGTCTACTGCAGGGACTGCCTTCCTAACCACAGGAAGCCCAGAGAGAACCGCTACTAAATCCGAACCTCATTTCGGAATTCTTACTTTTATAGAGTGTGTCCGTCCTGCCTGTTTGTGAAGGCAGGCGGATCGATTCTTTTTCCAGTACGAATCTTTTAAGGTTTTCAATCGTTATTTTAAGTATAATGTTTGAGTCGGAAGAGTTTTTTTCTTCTTTCACATGTACAAATTTTATTTTCTATGGCTTTATCTTTTATAGAAACCTTTATATAATTTGAATGTCTTGTTAGAGCTGAAAATAAAGATACGTATAATCTGCTATTAAAAACTCATTTTTGTTTTTAATCAAAAAGCTCTATACAATCTTATATTTAAACTGATGAATCTCCGCTGAAAGCGGAGACGAAATAAATCGCAGAGAATGCTTCCCTAAACACAGGTAATTATATATAAGCTGGATTGAGTATTTTTTGCAGTTCAATTTGCATAATACTCAATTCATTTTTCACTTTTTGTTTTTCATCCTTTGCTTTTGTTTCATTCTTCTGCAAGCTTACCCTGAATCAAGCATCTAACATTCAGTTAGAATGGTTGTATTCGATTTGAATGGTATTAGGGATTTTCTTTTACAGGTAATTCCGAGAGGAAGATGCAGGGGGTTGACAGCACGTCGTCCAGGGTAATACTGCAGTGCGAAAGCTGATGGTGAAACTGGATAAAGTGAGAAGACTAAATAGGCTCGATAAGCCATCAAAAAAATTATAGAAACGAAACATAGGAGGAATTAATCTGGCTAATTATAGAAGTATTATTCGAAAAAGACAATCAGGATCAAATAAGTCCGTAAGCCCGGGAAATAATCAGGAAGTAACAAGAGTCAGAACACCCCGTAAGGACAAAAATGAAGTCCTGGCAACGGTAGCAAGTTTACTTGGCTCAAAAAGAGTTACATTGCAGTGCATGGACGGGGTTGTTCGAATGGGCAGAATTCCCGGTTCCAAAAAAAAGAAAATGTGGGTCCGTGAAGGCGATGTTGTGATCGTAAACCCCTGGGAAATTCAGGATTCAAAAGCCGATGTCATATGGAAGTATACAAAACCCCAGGTAGACTGGCTTGAAAGAAAAGGTTACCTTAATTAAGGTTACCTCAAAAACCTTTTATTCATTTACTTTATCCGAACTTTTGCTTTTGTTTCTTCAATTGTTTTACTTTGCATTTTTCTCCACTTTTCAGAATTTGCACACAAGGTTTCCTAGTTCTATTGAAAAGGTCTCATAGTTTACGGAATAATCAATGGGGCATTCAATAACCACCAATTTGTTCAGGGAAAAAGCTTTTTCGAGAACTTCTGAAAGATCTTCGCCTTCTTCGACCTTCAGGCCTGTTGCCCCGAAACTTTCTGCAAAACGGACAAAGTCAGGGTTTCCGTAGTCAAGGGCAAAGTCTTCAAAATGCAGCTTCTTCTGCTTCCACTTTATGAAGCCAAAGGCATTGTCGTTGAGTATGAGGACAACAAGAGGGACCCTGTAGCGGACTGCAGTTTCAAGCTCCTGGCAGTTCATCATGAAGCCTCCATCTCCGCAGACGGCAAGTACGCGGCGTTCGGGGTGAAGAAGTTTTGCAACAATCCCTGCCGAGAACCCTGCTCCCATTGTAGCAAGGGCATTGTCCAGCAGCACGGTATTGGGAGCATAGGCCTTGTAAAGTCGGGAGAACCATAGCTTGTATATCCCGTTATCAAGCGAAATGATATCTTCGCGCTCAAGCACCTTTCTTACGTTCTGTACAATCTCCTGAGGGAGGGGAGGATAACCTTTCCTGAAAGGAGAATTGATTTTTTCTTCGATGAAGGCCCTTGTGTTTTCAAAAAAAGGAAACTCTCTCTTTTCCGGAATTCTCGCAGCAATCTCCCGGATTGAGGAGGCAATGTCTCCTATTACTTCTACATCCGGATTAAAATACCTGTCAGGTATGGAGTCCACAAAGTCTATATTTATGATCTTCTTGTCCAGATACCTGTTCCAGAGGTAGGGAGGGTATTCTACGATATCGTAGCCCACGGTTATTATCAGGTCTGCCCCGTCAATTCCGCAGTTTACGTAATCTCTTGCGTGAATCCCGGTAGCAAAGAGGCTATAGAGGCAGTCATCAGGGACAACCCCTTTTCCCATCTGTGTATGCACAAGGTAGACGCCGGTTTTTCGGGAAAAATATTCGAGCTCTTCAGTGACCTCCTTCCGGTTAGCTCCGGAAGAGACGATTATAAGGGGGTTTTTAGCTTCGCGGATCATGTTTGCGGCCATTTCGACGGCTTCAGGGTCAGGAGAAGGAATTTTGATCTCGCTCCTTTTCTGCACAACTGCATCGGTTTCTTCACCAGCCACATCCTCAGGAAGCTCAAGGTGTACAGCTCCCGGCTTTTGGGCTTCCGCGTGTTTGAAGGCGTTTCGGATTACTGTGGGGATCATCCCCGGGTCGGAAATCGATACAGCTTTTTTGCAGAGCGGTTCCATCATCCCGACAACGTCTACAAGCTGGAAACGGGCCTGCCAGTTGTCCACCAGTGCTTTTTGTCCGGATATGGAGATTAAAGGAGCTCCTATAAGCTGCGCCTGGGCAACGCCTGTAACAAGGTTCGTTGCTCCTGGTCCGAGAGTTGAAAAACAGACCCCGGCTCTTCCTTTCAGCCTTCCGTAAGCTGCAGCCATGAATGCGGCAGCCTGTTCATGCCTTGTTATAATCAGTTTGATATTCGAGTTTCGAAGAGATTCGAGAAGGTCAAGGTTTTCTTCTCCCGGGAGTCCGAAAATATATTCCACGCCTTCTTCTTTTAGCTGGGCAACAAAAAGGTCCGAAGCTTTCATAAAAAACCCCAATTTATTAATCTATCCAAAATATTATTCAACTTTTAATATCAACTTTTACCCTGTTATCCATTTCGATCCGGATATCGCTGAACCTGGATTGCCGCTGCTGAACTCATATCGTTTTTGTTGAATTCACATATCGCTGCTGCTAAATGCATATGGTATTGCTGAACTTATACAACCTGAAAACCGGGTTTTCTGCTTATTTATTCTCATTTGTTAACCACGACGGTTTTTATGTTTACAAATTGCTTAAGCCCGTAATATGAAAGCTCTCTTCCTATCCCGGATTTTTTGACTCCTCCAAAAGGCAGCCTTGGATCGGACTTTACCATTCCGTTGATGGTCACAAAACCCGCCCTTATTCTTTTTGCCAGCCGCTCAGCTCTCTCCAGGTCTGTAGACCAGACTTCAGCTCCAAATCCAAATTCCGTGGAGTTTGCAATTTCCACAGCTTCATCTTCATCCTTTGCTATGATTACGGGTGCGATAGGTCCGCAGACCTCAAAATTGCAGGCCTTCATGTCCGCACTGGCAGCAGGGATAAGCGCCGGTCTGAAGAAAAAACCTTTCGCATGTTCTTCTCCGTACACATGAGGTTCTGAACCTTTTCTTTTTGCATCCTTCAGGATCTTTTCAAGGATGCCTACACACTCCTTTTTTGCCACCGGCCCGATGTCAGTTTCCTCATCCATGGGGTCCCCTATTTTCAGTTCCTGAATATACAGTTCGAAGGCCTCAATGAAATCCACGACAACATCTTCAATGACGATGAACCTCTTGGCTGCAATACAGCTCTGCCCTGCATTGAGGAAACGGGATTCTATCGCAAACTGTGAAGCCCGGTCTATATCCGCATCTTCAAGCACAATGAAGGGGTCGGACCCTCCAAGTTCCAGCACGAAAGGCTTGACCAACCTTCCGGCAAGCTCTCCGACTTCAGATCCGGCTACCTGGCTCCCGGTGATCGAAACCCCATCAACAAGATCCTCATCTATGATTTCCATGGCAGTTTTAGAGTTGATCAGCAGGGTCTTAAACACATTTTCAGGCAGTCCGGCTTCGGTAAAAACTTTTTCAATCCCAAGAGCCGACATTGGCACGTTTCCTGCATGCTTCAGCAGGCACACGTTTCCGGCAGTCAGTGCGGGAACTGCAAACCTGAAAGCCTGCCAGAAAGGGAAGTCCCAGGGCGCGATCCCGAGAATAATTCCCAGAGGCTCAAAGGTGACATAGCTCTTTTCGGCTTCCGTTTCCACAACTTCATCTTTCAGAAACTCTGCTGAATTTTCCGCGTAATAGTCACAGAGACATGCGCAATTATCAACCTCTCCAAGAGCTTGCCTGATAGGCTTTCCCATTTCTTTTGTGATAATTTCGGCGTACGCCCTTTTGTTCTGTCGGAGTACCTCAGCTGCCCGTGCAATATACCTGGTTCTTTCCTCAACCGAAAGCGAGCTCCAGCCTGAAAAAGTAGCTCTGGACTTTTTGATCTGCTCTTCGCAGTCTCCGAAAGATAATGCATCGAAAATCCAGTTTACTTCTTCAGTATAAGGATTAATAGATTTGATTTTCATGACCTCCCCCCTAAAAAGAGTCTTTTAGTAATATTGAAATTCCCGCTATTAGAATTTAAGGACAGGTAAAACTCTTAAAAGGAAAATGTGATCAAAATTATCTTGAAGTTCCTGTTTCCGGAATGAACTTCCATGTCATCTGGCCAAGTAAAAAATGAACTAAATAACGAAACTATGTTCAGAAGCTGGCAGTAATAGTTATAAAACCAGAAATATTAATTATAGAGCACTCAATAAATGGGGGGAAAATATGAGAAAAGCATTGCTTGTTTTAATGGTTATTTTTGGCGTATTCCTGGCAATAGGATGTACAGGTACCGAACAACCGAATGAAACAGGAACTCCAACTGAAAAGATAACTGAAACTGAAGAAATGGCTGCAACCGAAAAAATGACTGCAACCGAAGAAATGGCTGCAACCGAGGAGATGACTGCAACCGAAGAAATGGCTGCAACCGAAGAGATGACTGCAACCGAAGAGATGACTGCAACCGAAGAGATGACTGCAACCGAAGAGATGATGAACGAGACAGAAGAAATGAATGTAAGTGACGTAGGAGGCGCAGAAGAAGAGGAAATTCTAGCTGGAGAGGAAATGACAGCTGCAGAGGAAGAAGATAATGAAACTGAAACCGCAACAGAAAGGACCGGAGTAATCCAGGTAACTCCTACCAAATAAATGATGGATGCGGCAGTTCAAAACTCTGCTTTTGATTCTAAACAGTTTGCAGTATTAAATATGATAATATTTCAATATGGATGAATAAGGGTTTTCGAAAACAAATGAAGGCGTAATTACAGCATTTTAGTCTGATAAACAGAATAAGAAACATTTAAGATCTGTTTCTTGAAAAAAACTTCCATGGATTCCTTTATTCAGTCCATCTAATATTGAATGGTTATGTAGATCGATTATTTTTAAATATGTCTTTTTAAATATCTCATCTTTATATCAGTTGAGCTATGCTTATGCTTTTTCGTTTTGTCAAGTTGCCGAACACCTTAAATAGCCTTATTTTTAGAGTCTTTTGTTATTATGTTTAGAACCTGGTAGGAATTATTATCAAATCAAACTATTATTTATAAACATCTGATAGATCTGATATTTAAGTGGGGAGACGATGAGAAGAAAATTTGTTCTTTTGCTAGTTTTATTTAGCGTCTTTATGGCAATAGGATGTACAAGCAACATGGGCAATAACACTCAAATATCTGCAACTCCAACCGAAACGCCTCCAATCCCAGTTGAAGAACCTGCAACGGTGCCGGATTCAAATGTAATGCCTGAAACCGGAGGTGAAGGAAAGATTGTTGAAGTATCGATTAAAAATTTTTCCTTTAACCCGGAACCGGTCAAGAAGTTCCATTCTAATTTTTTTGATGTAGTCAAGAAGTTTTGAAATGGAAGATATTTTAATATGTTGTAATAAATTCAAATTTCAAAAATAAAAGAATTGAATTCCAATTAAAAGGCAAACTTTGTATATTGAATATATCACAGTTAAAACTTTCAATTTTTCTTTGTAAAGATTAGGGCCTATACACAGAACAATCGTGGATGATAATATAGGAACTTAAAAGTCTTCTCAGGGGCAAATTATTTAAGAAAAACAGTTACCCTTTTAAATCATGATTTATCCTTTCAAGTACAACTTTTCTGCAAGTTCCGGATTTTTCCATTTAAACATTAGTGGCAGTCCTGCATATTTTCAGTACGATACTGTTAACTTAAATAAACCCAAAGTTTCATGTAGAAAACAGCCGGAAATATACGTTTAAATCAGGAAAAATCAGGAAATAAAAACAAAATAACAAAATGGAAATGACTCCTACAGACCCCCTTTATTTTGGCGTTCTTATTTTTACAGGTGCCTTTGCAGGCATTATCTCAGGGCTTCTGGGTATAGGGGGAGGCTTTATTATGTCTCCTGTCCAGTACTGGCTTTTGCAGGAAACCGGGATGGACCCGGATCTGGCCATAAGGGCGGCTCTCGGAACAAGCCTCTTTGTGATCCTGATAAACGCTATAATTGTTACCCAGAAATATCACAAAAACCATGCAGTGCTCTGGAAACCGGCTCTGATTATGGGAATTTCCGGTTCGATTGCCAGTTTCGCAGGGGCAGCAGTAGCTTCTTACCTGCCGGCCTCAACCCTGAGTACAATT